>JBAUSZ010000235.1:0-11964 GCA_049581965.1 Thermoanaerobaculia bacterium
GGCGGAGCCCGCCCGGCCGAGGCGGCCTGCGGAGACGGACCGTGCGCGATGCCCGGCATGTGCGGCCCGTCGGCCTGCGGCTTCGGCGAGAACTGACGGCCGGCGCGCCTGATCCTTTTGAATTAGCGCCCATGGCGCGGCGTTGTGCCTAGAATGCGCCGCCCGCCGGCCCCGGCGGGACCGCCGGAGGACACATGCAGGACAGCTTCAAGACGAAGGCCCGGCTGAAAGTCGGGTCGGCGACCTACACCTATTTCAGCCTCAAGGCCCTCGAGAAGAGGTTTCCCAAGGTCAAGAGGCTCCCGTTCTCGCTGAGGATTCTCCTCGAGAACCTCCTGCGCCACGAGGACGGCCGCTCGGTCACCCCCCAGGACATCGAGGCCCTCGCGACGCGCGACGTCAGAACGCCGTCCGACCGCGAGATCGCGTTTCGCCCGGCCCGCGTCCTCCTGCAGGACTTCACGGGCGTTCCGGCCGTCGTCGATCTCGCGACGATGCGCGAGGCGCTCGCGCAGATGGGCGGCAACCCCGAGAAGATCAACCCGCTCGCGCCGGCCGACCTCGTGATCGACCACTCGGTCATCGTCGACCAGTTTGCGACGTCGCAGGCGTTCGGAAACAACGCGCGGCTCGAGTTCGACCGCAACCGGGAGCGCTACGCGTTCCTGCGCTGGGGACAGGACGCCTTCCGCAACTTCCGCGTCGTCCCGCCCGACACGGGGATCTGCCACCAGGTGAACCTCGAGTACCTCGCGAGCGTCGTCTTCGCGGGCTCGGGGAAGACCGCCTACCCGGACACGCTCGTCGGCACGGACAGCCACACGACGATGATCAACGGGCTCGGCGTCCTCGGCTGGGGCGTGGGCGGGATCGAGGCCGAGGCCGCCCTCCTCGGCCAGCCGCAGTCGATGCTCATCCCCGACGTGATCGGCTTCAAGCTCGTCGGGACACTGCCGCCGGGCGCGACCGCGACGGACCTCGTTCTCACGGTCACGCAGATGCTCCGCAAGAAGGGCGTCGTCGGGAAGTTCGTCGAGTTCTACGGCCCCGGCGTCGCGGACCTCCCCCTGACCGACCGCGCGACGATCGCGAACATGGCGCCCGAGTACGGCGCGACGATGGGCTTTTTCCCTGTCGACGCCGAGACGATCAGGTACCTGAAGTTCACGAACCGGCCCGCGAAGACCGTCGCGCTCGCCGAGGCCTACTGCAAGAAGCAGGGCCTCTTCCGCACGAAGGACGCGCCGGACCCGGTCTTCACGGACACGCTCGCCCTCAATCTCAAGGACGTCGAGCCCTCCCTCGCGGGGCCGAAGCGGCCGCAGGACCGGGTGCCTCTGAAGAACAGCAAGAGAATATTCCGGGAGAGCTTGAAGAATTTCTTAGAAAAAGAATGCGCAAGCCTCGATCAGAAGGCAATTGATGCGTGGATCGAGGAAGGCGGCGCGAAGAAGGCCACGAGCGCACCCGCGGCGGCAGCGGCCCCCTCTTCCCCTTCTAAGAAATCTTTCTCTTCCTTTTCGTCTCCATCTTCTTCTCCTTCCCTGGGTCCCCTCGTGAAGACCGCGCCCGTTGCCGACGGTCGCGTGACGTACGAGTTGCCGCAGGGCGCCGTCGTCCTGGCCGCGATCACGTCCTGCACGAACACGTCCAACCCGTCCGTCATGCTCGGAGCGGGCCTCCTCGCGCGGAAGGCCGTCGAGCGCGGCCTCTCCGTCAAGCCATGGGTCAAGACGTCTCTCGCGCCAGGCTCGAAGGTCGTCACGGACTACCTGAGGGACGCGGGGCTCATGCCCTACCTCGAGGCCCTCGGGTTCCACCTCGTCGGCTACGGCTGCACGTCGTGCATCGGCAACTCGGGCCCGCTGCCCCAGGCGGTGTCCGAGGCGGTGCGCGCGGGCGACCTCGTCGTCGCGGGAGTCCTCTCGGGCAACCGCAACTTCGAGGGCCGCATCAACCCGCAGATCAAGATGAACTACCTCGCCTCGCCCCCGCTCGTCGTCGCCTATGCGCTCGCGGGCGAGATGGACAAGGACCTCGCGACCGAGCCGCTCGGCACCGACAAGAGCGGCGCGCCCGTCTTCCTCAGGGACATCTGGCCGACGCCGGAGGAGATCGCCGACGCGACCCGGACCGCCGTGAAGCCCGCGCACTTCAAGAAGGCGTACGGAGAGGTGTTCGACGGCGACCCCAGCTGGCAGGCCCTGACGGTCCCGAAGGGCCGGACCTACCTGTGGGAAGGCGGGTCGACGTACGTGAGAAAGCCGCCGTTTTTCACGGACATTCCGAAGGAGCCCGCGCCCGCGAAGGACATCGCCGGCGCGCGGTGCCTCGTCATGCTCGGTGACTCCGTGACGACGGACCACATCTCGCCGGCCGGAAACATCGCGAAGAACTCCCCCGCCGCGAAGTACCTCGTCGCTCACGGCGTCGACCCAAGGGACTTCAATTCCTACGGCGCGCGCCGCGGCAACCACGAGGTCATGATGCGCGGCACGTTCGCGAACATCCGCCTCAAGAACCTCCTCCTCCCCGGCAGCGAGGGAAACGTCACGATCCACTTCCCGTCGGGCGAGCAAATGTCGATCTACGACGCGGCGATGAAGTACCAGGCGGCAAAGACTCCGCTCGTCGTCCTCGCCGGCTCCGAGTACGGCACGGGCTCCTCGCGCGACTGGGCCGCCAAGGGCACGATGCTCCTCGGCGCGAAGGCGGTGATCGCGAAGAGCTTCGAGCGCATCCACCGCTCGAACCTCGCGGGGATGGGCGTCCTCCCGCTCCAGTTCGAGGCCGGGCAGGACGCGGCGAGCCTCGGCCTGTCCGGACAGGAGACGTTCGCGGTCGCGGGCGTCGCGAAGGACCTCGCGCCGAAAAAGAAGCTGACGGTGACGGCGACGGACACGGAGGGCCGGCAGAAGACGTTCACGGTCGTCTGCCGGCTCGACACGCCGAACGAGGTGGACTACTACCGCCACGGCGGCATCCTCCACTTCGTCCTGAGGCAGCTCGCGGCGGCGTAGGGAGCGCGACTGAGCGAGTGGCCCACCGATCTCGGCCAGAATTTCGGCTTTGCACTCGCAGCCTTGAAGGGGCCTCGAGTGCCGGGGCTGGGGCCCGAGCCCGTCGAAATCGGTAACGGTTGCTGGCTCCTCACGGAGCTTCCCGAGGAAGTTGAGGATTTCTGGAAACAAATCCTCGGCAACCTGACCGCCAGGGCGATTTCAGAAAGCACGCTCGTCGTACTTCTCGCGGTGCCGCGGCGCCAGGGGGAGTACGCGTCTTCTCAGCCCTACAAGTTGCGGCGCACCCTAGGTCATCTCATCTCACTGGCGTGTTTTGGCAGAGTGCCCAAAGCTCACAATGGACATTATTGCCTCGGCCATAGCAGAAAGCTGGAGCAGTTTCAGGAGTGGCCGGGCTACATACCGACACCGCGTGCGTACTTTCCCATCGTGAGAAGGGATGACTTTGCTTTTGCGGTGCAGCGCGTAAAGGTCGTCGAAGACCTAATGCGCGAGCAGAACAAGTTCTACCGAGTCCGGATGGGTCTCTTGGCGATGGACAACCTGATGCGGGCCGACTACGCGGCTTCGAGGCTTCACCTTGCCGTGAGGGCACTAGATGGAGTACTGGCGACGCGACAGGGGCGTGGCGAGAAGGACTTCATCCAGAGAGCTCAATACCTAATCCGAGAAAGCGAAGAGAACAGAACGCTCCTGAAGACCCTCTACAGGCTGAGGAGTCATGTCGAGCACTTGAAGAACCCCGTGGACTATGTAGAGAGCCAGCAGCCGGCCATCGAAGACCCGCTTCGTGAAGCCTTCCGACTGTCATTTCAGGCCGAGCTCATCGCCAGCCACGCTTGGCACCGCTTTCTCCATAACGAGGAACTAATCCATCGATTCGACAGTGACCACGGGATCCAAGCTTCTTGGAGCGACGCCAGCGACACTCTCCGCGAAGCCTGGGGAGATCCTCTCGACCTCGAATCCGAGGCACTGAGGCGATTCCACGGACGGGAAGAAGAACTCTACGCGGTGGATGACCAGTAGGCCCGCCCTGCCTGCTGCCTTACGACATCCGCCTAGGGAGTAATTCTGCACTTGACTTACATAGCAGCTCATGTAAGACTATCTTCGATATGGCTACCACACCGTCTTTTTCCGCCGTCGTCACAACGAAGGGGCAGCTGGTCGTTCCGGCAGGGATACGCCGCCGATTTGGGATTAAGCCCGGTACGGCGATTCGATTCATCGAGCGTGACGGCGAGATTCTGTTTCAGCCCGTCACGCGGGAATTCATTCGGAGTCTTCAAGGATCGCTTCGAACGGACGGCTCGGCGACGGAAGACCTTCTTCGCGACAGGGCGGCCGATCGGAAACGCGAGGAGGCGAAACTCTGAGGACCGTCGTACTGGACAGCTTCGCGGTGCTCGCCTACCTCTTCGGCGAACCTGGCGATTCCGTCGTAGCCGAAGCGCTCGAGAAAGTCGCGACTTCTTCCAAGAGGGCGCTCATCGCGGCGCCGAACTGGGCAGAGGTCTGTTATCAGGTCGAGCGCAAGATCGGACCCAGGCGCTGGGCCTCGACGCGAGAGAAACTCCTGGCCCTGCCGATCGAAATCGTGCCTGCTGACCAAGGTTTCGCCGAGGCAGCTGGGGCCATAAAGGTCTCGAAGAAGATGTCGCTCGCCGACTGCTTCGCGGCCGCGCTGGCAGCGAGGGTCAAAGGCGACCTCCTGACCGGGGATCCAGAGTTTCGAGAAGTCGAAGAGAGCATCAAGATCGTCTGGCTAGGGTCACGAACGGGTGGCTGAACGTGGCGACGCCAACACAGGCCACCCGCGCTCACTACAAGAACTGGGAGGTCGCCGCGTTCGCCTTGTTTGCACTCGGCGGCGGTGAGAAGTTCGTCCACACTGAGGAGGTCGCACTGAAATGCTTCGATCTCGCGCCAGGGTCCTTCTCCTGGGTCCGCCATACCCACCTGCCCGACAAGGACATCGTGCGGGTCGCGCTCACTGACGCGCGAAAGGAGAAAGTGGGCGGACTCGTCGTAGGTAGGTCCGGCCGGGGCTATCGGGTGGCTTCGAGCGGTGCGTACGGTTCAACTGCGGATGGCTGGCGCCTCACCGAGGCCGGGGTTAAGTGGTGCCTCGAGAATGCACACCGCTTTCGGTCTCCCGCCAGTACTCCGCATACCAATCTCCACAGGCAGGAGACGATTCACAAGCTCCAGCGCGTGCGTGGGCATGCTCTCTTTCGGGGCTTCCAGAAATCCCCTACTGAGGTCGTATTCACTCTAGGTTCGCTGGCCGACCTGTTTCGATGTCGCGTCGACTCGCCACCGCTCGTTTGGCGACGGCGCCTGGATAACTACCGGAATCTAGCCCAAATGGCCACGCAAGAGGATTCGCTAGCGTTCCTCGATCTCTCCGAAGGCTTCCTAAGGGCGCACGTGGCGAACTGGCCCTCCGAGGAGT
Organism: Thermoanaerobaculia bacterium; assembly: GCA_049581965.1. Lineage (GTDB taxonomy): Bacteria > Acidobacteriota > Thermoanaerobaculia > UBA5066 > UBA5066 > Fen-183. The sequence continues at coordinate 5,482 of JBAUSZ010000235.1, forward strand.
AGCAGATGCCACAGACCGCGGACCGACACCTTGACGTCAGCAACCCCAGGTACTGGCACCAGAACGCGAAGGCATCGATTCGCGACATCTTCGATGCTCTCGTGGAGCTGATAACCAACGTTGACGACCGCTATGTCGTACTCAAGACTCGTGGACGGATCGAAATAGACGTCGAGCGGCGCCGCGGCGGTTCCGACAACATCATCCGCGTTCGTGACTTCGCAGATGGCATGTCCCTGCGTGTCATGGAAGAGAAGCTCGCAAAGGTCGGCGGGCGAATCAGCGGGATGGCTGAGGGACAGCCTGTTCGCGGGACCAACTCTCGAGGGGCTAAAGACGTTGCGGTGCTCGGTGGCGTGTTATTCGAGTCAATCGCGGGAGACGGCCGTTATCATAGGTGCGAAATTTCCGCGCAGGGACGCTTCAAACCCGAACCGGAGTCTGTTCCGGCCACAAAAGAGATCCGGGACCAGCTCGGAATTCCCAAGGGCACCGGAACGGTCGTAACGCTCTCCGTCAACTCGAAGATCGCGACGATCCCCCAACACGACAACCTGCGCGAGCAACTCGAGCGCCTCGTGCCTTTGCGCGACATCCTCACGTCCTCAGACCGAGAGGTCGTGCTCCGCGACAAGAACAAGAAACGCGAGGACCGCATTCGAGGCTCCCAGCCCGAGGGGCACGAAGTTCTCGACAAGAGGATTGCGGTTCCGGGTTATCCCGATGCAAGCGCGAAGTTGACCGTCAGGCGCTCGAAGGAGAGGTTCGACACGTCCGAGCCCAGGCACCTGAGGCGGGGCGGCATCCTGGTCAAGTCAACCCACGCGATTCACGAGGCCACCTACCTCGCGCAGGAACTCGAGCATGACCCTCATGCTGCGGTCTTCTTCGGCCGGCTCCAGTGCGACTACCTCGAGAAGCTTTGGAATGAGTACGACGACCGCTTTGAGAGGGGCCTCGACCCAACGCCGGAGAATCCTCGATACGCAATCGACCCGATGCGCCGCGGCGGTCTTGACCGCGACCATCCCTTCGTCAAAGCCTTGCTTGGAGAGGCGCTTAGGCTCTTTAGACCCCTCGTGGACGACGAGCGACGCCAACAGGAGAAGAAGAAGTCCGCGATCGAGAGCGACAAGACTCGCCAGCGCCTTCGTTCGCTCGAAAAGGAAGCAGCAAAATTCATGAACCGGTATCGAGACGAGGACGAGGAGTCACGAGAGCCGGACGATCGCGTCCCCGACAGCAGCTTCCGGCGTCGGGGTTTCAGCCTGAGCCCTCCGTTCGCGCAGCTTGTCGTGGGCAAGCAAGTCCGCTTCTGGTTCAATGTCGACCAGAAGGCTTTCCCCGAGGTTGCAGCCGGCGAGCTCGTAGAGGTCCGAGTCTCCGGCCCCGAGATTTCCGCAAGTGAGCGCTTGGTCAAGCTCGAGCCGCACCCCACCCAACAAGGGTCAATTCGGGCGGTCTGGCTTGTGAAAGGGCTCGAGCCGACCGTCGCGGCCACAGTCTCAGCACGGACCGAGAGCATTCAGGCAGAGAGCACCGTGGAAGTCCTCTCGAGCGAGAAAGACCGCTTCGCTCACATCAAGGAATTCTGCTTCGAGCGAAAGAGGTACACCGTGCGCACCGACGGCTCGAGGCGCATTACCCTGCTCGCGCCTTACCCGTCGATCGTCGGCGAACGCACGCCCTTTGAGTTTTCGTGCTCCAACGAGCACTTCAAAGTAACCGGCGAGCGCGTCCTCGTCCCGCAGCCAGAGCTTGGAATCGCGCTCTGCAAACTCAGAGTCACGGCGTCAAAGCCAGAGCATAAGGGGAAGGTAGCCGCTTGTGTTGGTACGAGCTCCACCGAAGCAGAGATCGTCTCCGCTGAGCCGTTCAATTCGGCGATAGCGATCAAGCTTGACGACGTTGGAGATGACTGGAATCAGCGGGCTATCTGGAGCGGCAATTCGAATACGCTCGTAGTCGCAGCTCGCCATCCTGCGCTACGGAGATACTTGGGGGCGCCACCCGAGTTTCCTGGTCAGGAACAGCCACACTTTCGTGTCCTGCTTGCTGAGATCGTGGCCGACGCGGTCTGCAGTCGCCTCATCAGTAGGACCGCGGATGCGAGGCCCGACGAGTACGCGGACTACGACTGGGATGCGTACTACGCGGATTACTCGAAGTACATGTCCGAGTTCCTTCCGATCGCACACGCCACCCAGCTGAAGGACTCGGACGCTCGGGCGGATTGACCAACGTCGGCGAAAGGCTCGACCTGGCATCACTCGCGAATTGATGTCATAACATCAACTATCCTGATGCTATGATGCCTTCGTGCGGACGACGACGCGGATCGACGACACGCTGCTCGCGGAGTTGAAGGAGAAGGCCCGCAAGGAGAACGTCTCGCTCACGCAGGTCGTGAACCGGGTCCTGAGGTCCGGCCTCGCCGCTTCGCGTGCACCCGTGCGCCGGCGCCGCCGCCGCGAGAAGGCGTTCTCGATGGGCCGGCCCGTCCAGGATCTCCGAAAGGCCCTCTCGCTCGCCGCGCGGCTCGAGGACGCCGGCACGCTCGCGAAGCTCTCCCTCCGAAAGTGAAGATCGTCGACCTCAACGTCCTGCTCTACGCCGTCAACTCCGACGCGGCGCACCACGAGATTGTCCGCACGTACTGGGAAAAGGTCGCGAGCGCGGACGAGGAGATCGGCTTCGCGTGGAACGTCCTCCTCGGGTTTCTCCGGCTCTCGACGAACGCGGCCGTCTTTCCCCGTCCTCTCGATCCCGAAACAGCGTTCGGAAAGATCGACGACTGGCTGTCGCTTCCCTCCGCGCGCGTCGTCACGGAGTCGGAAGAGCACTGGGCCATTCTCCGCGGGCTCCTCGCCGACGCGGGAACGGCCGGAAACCTCACGACGGACGCTCACCTCGCGGCGCTCGCGATCAGCCGAGGCGCCGTCCTCGTCTCCTGCGACAACGACTTCGCGCGCTTCGCGGACCTCCGCCTGGAAAACCCGCTCGCGCCCGCCCGGGGGCGGCAAGGCCGCCGGTGAGGGCACCGCCTCGAGGGGATGTCATCTAAGATCTCGTCACCTTGAGCGCGCGCGCGGCGCAGTGTCCGAACTGCGGGGCGGAGGTCCTGTTCTCGGCCGGGTCGTCCGTCGTGACGATCTGCCGGCAGTGCCGGTCCGCGGTCGCGCGCCGGGGCGTGAACCTCGAGGCGATCGGCGTCGTCGCGGAGCTCGTCCCGACGTCCTCGCCGTTCAAGGTCGGGATGCGGAGCCGGGGCTCGAAGACGATGAAGCCGTTCGCGATCGTCGGCCGGCTCCAGCTCTCGACGGGCGAGGGGACGTGGGACGAGTGGCACGTCGCGTTCGGCGACGGCGGCTTCGCGTGGCTCGCGGAGTCGCAGGGCGGCTTCTGGATGATGCTGCCGCTCAAGCCGCCGCCCGTGCCGGAATGGACCAACCTCGCCCCGGGCCAATCCCTCGACCTCGGCGCCTACGGCCGCTACGCCGTGGCCGAGGTCCGGCAGGCGACGTACGTCTCGGCCGAGGGCGACCTTCCCTTCGCGGCGCCGCCCGGGTCCGTGTTCCGCTACGCGGACATCTCGGGACCCGACGGCTCGCTCGGGACGCTCGACTACGGCGACGATCCAGGCCTCGACGGCTTCTACGTCGGCCGCAAGCTCGAGCTCGGGGAGCTCGGGATCGAGGGCCTCACGGCGTGGAAGGACCGCAAGGCCTCCGCGAAGGCCCAGGCCCTCAACTGCCCCAATTGCGGCGGCGCGCTCGAGCTCAAGGACCCGGCGAACACCGTCCGCGTCGCCTGCTCGCACTGCGGCTCGCTCCTCGGCGCCAAGGGCGGCGACGGGCCGCCTGACAAGTTCGAGGTTCTCAAGAAGCTCCAGGCCGTCCCGTTCAGGCCGGCGATTCCACCCGGAACCGAGGGCGTCCTCAACGGCCACCCGTACACGGTGCTCGGGGCCGTCCAGAAGGCGACGAAGTCCGACGGCACGACCTATTTCTGGATCGAGTATCTCCTCAAGGAGCAGAAGTCGGAGGCCTATCACTGGCTTGCGGAGTCGAACGGCCACTTCACGCTTCTCGAGCCCGTCCCGGCTGGCGGCATCGAGACGAACCCCCGGTATGCGACGTACAAGGGAGCGCGCTACCGGATCTTCTCGCGCAGCCGCGCCACGGTCGAGGCGGTCGTCGGCGAGTTCTACTGGGCGGTCAAGCGCGGCGAGGCGACGACCGCCACGGACTACATCGCGCCGCCGCGCATGCTCTCGAGCGAGTCCGGAGAGGCCGAGTCCGCGTGGACGGAGGGGGCGTACGTCCCGCGCGACGACGTCGCCGCCGCGTTCAAGCTGCGGGACCTCCCGCGCTCCTCGGGCGTCGGCGCCGTGCAGCCGTGGCCGCACGAGGGGACGAGCCACCTCTGGTGGAAAACGGCATGGATCCTCGCCGCAGCCGCCGTCGCCGTCTTCCTCGTGGCCCGCGTCAGCGCCCCGCATCGTGTCGTCTTCGACCGCACGTACGACCTCGTGGAGCCCGCCCGCCTCCTGTACGCAGAACGCGGCTCGGCCGCCGCAGCCGGGGGCTGGGCGCAGCAATCGGCCCCGGCGCCGGGTTCCGCCGGGTCGAACCCCATCGCGGCCCGCGAGGCGCGCGAGGAGGCGGAGGCCGCGCAGCGCGTGATCCTGAGCGAGCCCTTCCAGACGACCCGCGGCGCGAACCTCGAGGCAGTCATCTGGGCTCCTACCGACAACAACTGGGTGGACGTCGGCGTGAGCCTCATCGCCGAGGACTCGGGCGACGTCCGCTCCTTCAGCCTCGTGTCCGACCGTTACCACGGGGTCGACGGGGGCGAGGGCTGGAGCGAGGGGCGGCAGAGCCGGACGGTCTGGGTCTCGCGGATCCCCGCCGGGAAGTGGGTCGCGCGCCTCGACCCGGAGTCCGAGCGCGGGAAGGCGCCGCCGCAGTTCCGGATCCGGCTCACGAGCGGCGTGCCGCACCTCTCGCACCTGATCTGGACGCTCATCCTCGTATTGATGCCGCCCATCCTTCTGATCTTCTCGAGGCTCTCGTGGGAAGGGCGGCGCTGGGCGGAAAGTGATTTCACGTCGGCCGGCGGAGAGCGCGCCGACTCGGGTTCGGACTCGGACGAATAGAAGGAGACGCGATGAGACGGATCTTCCAGGCCTTCGGCTCTCTCCTCCTCCTCGGGTACGCGTGGGCCGCGTTTACGGGATGGGAGATGGCCGGGAGCGTCAAGCACGAAACCCTGCCGCCGGGCGCGCGCAACGCCGGCGGTTACCGCACGTGGCACTTCTGGAGTGGAGGAAAGTGATGGACTGGTGGAACCTTCACGGGCATCAGGTGGTCTCGACGGTCGTGTTCTCCGTCCTCGGCCTCGTCCTGTTCGCGATCTTCTTCGCGATCCTGCCGAAGCTCCTTCCCTTCTCGCTCAAGAAGGAGATGGAGGAGGACCAGAACGTCGCCCTCGGCATCGTGCTCGGCTCGATCGTGATCGCGATGGCGATCATCATCGCGGCCTCGGTCACGGGCGGCTGACGTTCCGTCCGCTAGGCCGGTGACCGGGGACGGGCGCGCGGAGGGCCGTGCCGCCGGGACGGCCCGGGGCGTGACGCCCGTCTACCTGACGGTGTTCGTGATCGCGTCATGCGGGCTCGTCTACGAGCTCGTCGCGGGAGCGCTCGCGAGCTACCTGCTCGGCGATTCCGTCACGCAGTTCTCCCTCGTGATCGGCGTCTACCTCTCGTCCCTCGGCCTCGGGGCGTTTCTCTCGCGCTACATCGTGCGCGGCGTCGCGCGCCGGTTCGTGGATGCCGAGATCGCAGTCGCCCTGATCGGGGGGCTTTCGGCTCCCGCGCTCTTTTTCGCGTTCTCCTCGCCCCGCTGGTTCCCGCCGGTCTTCTACGGAATCGTCGTCCTGATCGGAACGCTCGTCGGCCTCGAGATCCCGCTCCTCATGCGGCTCCTGAAGGACGCCGTCGAGTTCCGGGACCTCGTGTCGCACGTCCTCACGTTCGACTACCTCGGTTCGCTCGCGGCGTCGCTCCTTTTCCCGCTCGTCCTCCTCCCGCGCCTCGGCCTCACGCGGACGTCCATCCTCTTCGGCCTCCTGAACGTCGCCGTGGCCTTCTGGTCGCTCCACCTCTTCCGCCACAGCATCGGGCACCCGTCGGGCCTGTACGCGCGCGCGGCCTTCACCGGCGCCGTCCTCCTCGTCGCGTTCGTCCTCGCGGACCGCCTCACGACAATCGCGGAGGAAAGCCAGTACGCCGATGAGGTCATCGTCGCGAAGACGACGCCTTACCAGCGCATCGTCGTGACGAAGAACCGCGCAGGCTTCCAGCTCTTCCTCAACGGGCACCTGCAGTTCTCCTCCGTGGACGAGTACCGCTACCACGAGGCGCTCGTCCACCCCGCGTTCGCGGCCGCGCGGCACGCGCGCCGCGTCGCGGTCCTCGGC
>JBAUSZ010000236.1:0-4478 GCA_049581965.1 Thermoanaerobaculia bacterium
GCTGGTTCGCTGGTGCCTCGCCGAGCCCGCGCGGGCCGGCCGCTTCCGCGAGTTCCTGAGGGCCGTCTCGCTGGGAGGCGCGTGCGACGCGCCGGCCCTCGCAGCCGCGCTCGGAACGGACGCATCCGGGCTCCAGAGGAGTTTCTTCGAATGGTTGAAGACCCTCTGAGGATGCGGCAGCCGGGGTGAGATCCGTTCGCTGCGCCGTACAATGCGCGTTCCCCCGCAGAGGAGGTGTCCCATGGCTCCCGACGTGACCACCACCGCGGAACGCACCGCCCGGAGCGGCCCCGCATCGGGAAACGCTCCCGTTCTGCGCGATCTCGTCGGCGGCACGTGGGTCGACTCGCGCGCGACGTCGCACGGGGACGTCTTCAACCCCGCGACGGGTCAGGTCATCGCAAAGGCCCCGCTCGGAACCCGGGCCGACGTGGACGCCGCCGTCGCGGCCGCAAAGGCGGCCTTCCCCGGCTGGCGCGCGACGCCCGTCGTCGAGCGCGCGCGGGCGATGTTCGCGTTCAAGAACCGCCTCGAGGAGCACTTCGAGGAGATCGCGCGCATCGTGACGACCGAGCACGGCAAGACGCTGGACGAGTCGCGGGGATCCGTCCGCCGCGGGATCGAGGCCGTCGAGGTCGCCTGCGGGATGCCGTCGATGATGATGGGCTACGGACTCGAGGACATCGCGCGCGGCCTGGACTGCGACGTCCACCGCCAGCCGATCGGCGTCTTCGCGGCGATCGCGCCGTTCAACTTTCCCGCCATGGTCCCGCTCTGGTTCCTGCCGTTCGCGGTCGCGACGGGCAACACGTTCGTCGTGAAGCCGTCCGAGCTCGTCCCGCTTTCGCAGAAGCGCATGCACGAGCTCCTGCAGGACTGCGTCCCGCCGGGCGTCGTGAACCTCGTGAACGGCGGCGCGGACGTCGTGAACGGGCTCTGCGAGCACCCCGACGTCCGGGGCGTCTCGTTCGTGGGCTCGACCCCCGTCGCGAGGCACGTCTACCGGACGGCCTCGCACGCGGGCAAGCGCGTCCAGGCCCTCGGCGGCGCGAAGAACTTCATCGTCGTGATGCCGGACGCCGATCTCGACAAGTCCATCGGCATCGTGTCGGAATCCTGCTACGGCTGCGCGGGCGAGCGCTGTCTCGCCGGCTCGATCGTCGTGACCGTGGGCGGCGCGACCCACCATGCGGACGTCCGTGCGCGCCTCGTCGCGGCCGCGAAGGCCATCCGGGTCGGCGACGGCCTCGAACCGGGCGTCACGATGGGACCCGTCATTCGCGAGACGGCGCGCCAGCGCATCCTCGGTTACGTCGAGAAGGGCCTCGCGGAGGGCGCCGAACTCGTCCTCGACGGGCGCGGGCACACCGTGAAGGGCCGCGAGAGCGGGTTTTTCCTCGGGCCGACGGTCTTCGACAAGGTGTCGCCGAAGTCTGCGATCGGGCGCGAGGAGATCTTCGGGCCCGTCCTCTCGCTCATGAACGTGCCCGACCTGGCGGGAGCGCTCGAGCTCCTGCACGCCCACCCGCAGGCGAACGCGACATCCATCTTCACGGGGAGCGGCAAGGCCGCGCGGACGTTCGCCTCGCAGGCGCCGCCCACGATGGTGGGCGTGAACGTCGGCGTCGCCGCGCCGATGTCGTTCTTTCCGTTCGGCGGGTCGAAGGAGAGCTTCTTCGGCGACGTGAAGGCCCACGGCCGCGACGGCATCGCCTTCTACACGGACCAGAAGGTCGTCATCGAGAGATGGTTCTGAGGAGAAGAAGAGAATTCTTCGAGTGTGAAGAGCGGGAGATTCGCCGGCGCGCGCGACAGTGCACCGGGTCTTGGAGGAGTGAATGCCCCGGAAAGTCACGGTCGGGCTGATCCAGACGCACAACCCCGTTTCCGATCCGAAGGCCTCCGTCGCGAAGGTCCAGAAAGCGGCGATGGCGGCCACCCTGCCGTTCGTTCACGAGGCGGGGAAGAAGGGCGTCCAGATTCTCGGGCTCCAGGAGATCTTCAACGGCCCGTACTTCTGTCCGTCCCAGGACGCGAAGTGGTACGACGCCGCCGAACCGGTGCCCGGGCCTACGACCGAGGCGATCGCGAAGGCCGCCAAGAAGTACCGCATGGCGGTCGTCGTACCCGTGTACGAGCGCGAGGGCGCCGGCGTCTACTACAACACGGCGGCCGTGTACGACTCCGACGGCGCGTACCTCGGCAAGTACCGCAAGAACCACATCCCGCACACGTCCGGCTTCTGGGAGAAGTACTTCTTCAAGCCCGGGAACCTCGGCTACCCCGTGTTCCAGACCCGCCACGCGAAGATCGGCGTCTACATCTGTTACGACCGCCACTTCCCCGAGGGGGCGCGCGCGCTCGGGCTCAACGGCGCGGAGATCGTGTTCAACCCGTCCGCGACCGTCGCCGGCCTCTCGCAGTACCTCTGGAGGCTCGAGCAGCCCGCGCACGCGGTCGCGAACGGCTACTTCGTGGCCGCGAGTAACCGCGTCGGGACGGAAGCCCCGTGGAACATCGGCCGCTTCTACGGATCGTCGTACGTCGTAGACCCGCGCGGCAACTTCCTCGCGACCGCGAGCGAGGACAAAGACGAGCTCGTCGTCGCGACGTGCGACCTCGACATGATCGAGGAGGTCCGCCGCACGTGGCAGTTCTTCCGCGACAGAAGGCCGGAGACGTACGGCCCGCTGGTGGCGCTGTGAGCCGTCTCCTCATCAAGGGCGGTCGCATCGTCACGGCCGTCGACGACTACCCCGGCGACGTCCTCGTGGACGGCTCGACGATCTCTGCGATCTTTGCGCACGGCGCAACGCCCCCCATCGACGCCCCGGTCCTCGACGCGACAGGCAAGCTCGTGATTCCCGGCGGCATCGACGCGCACACGCACCTCGACATGCCGTTCGGCGGGACGACGTCGGCCGACGACTTCGAGAGCGGCACGATCGCGGCCGCCCACGGCGGGACGACGTCCATCGTGGACTTCGCGATCCAGTACAAGGGCCAGACGCTCCGCGAGGCGCGGGACGCGTGGATGAGAAAGGCCGAGGGGAAGGCCGCGATCGACTACGGCTTCCACATGATCATCACGGACCTGCCGGACGCCGTCGAGAAGGAGATGGACGTCCTCGTGAAGGAGGGCGTGACGTCCTTCAAGCTCTTCATGGCGTACCGCGGCGTCCTCATGCTGGACGACGGTTCGATCTTCCGCGCGCTCCTCAGGACGGGTGAGAACGGCGGGACGATCTGCATGCACGCCGAGAACGGCGACGTGATCGACGTCCTCGTGAGGCGCGCGCTGGCCGAGGGCCACACCGCCCCGAAGTGGCACGCCCTCACGCGCCCGCCGCGCGCCGAGGCCGAGGCCACGTACCGCGCGATCTGCCTCGCCGAGATGGCCGGTGTCCCGCTCTACGTCGTCCACCTCTCGGCCGCCGAGGCGCTCGAGAAGATCGTCGAGGCGCGCGACCGCGGCCTCCCGATGCACGCCGAGACGTGCCCGCAGTACCTCTTTCTCTCGTACGAGAACTACCTCGAGCCGGGGTTCGAGGGCGCCAAGTACGTCATGTCGCCGCCGCTCCGCGCGAAGGGCAACGAGGAAGCGCTCTGGCGCGGCCTGAGGATGAACGACCTGCAGGCCGTGTCGACGGACCACTGCCCGTTCTGCATGAAGGAGCAGAAGGAGCTCGGCAAGGGCGACTTCTCGAAGATCCCGAACGGCGCGCCCGGCATCGAGACGCGGATGTCGCTCCTCTGGGACGGCGGCGTCGTGAAGGGCCGCCTCTCGCCGAACCGCTTCGTCGAGCTCACGTCCACGTCGCCCGCGAAGATCTTCGGCCTCTTCCCGAAGAAAGGGACGGTCGCGCCGGGCTCGGACGCCGACCTCGTCGTCTTCAACCCGAACCGCAACGTCACGCTCTCCGCGAAGACCCTCCACCAGCGCGTGGACTACACGCCCTACGAGGGCCGCGTCGTCCAGGGCGCGGCGGACGTCGTGATTTCTCGCGGCGAGATCATCGTGAAGGACGGAAAGTTCCTGGGGAAGGCCGGAAGAGGGAGTTTTCTGCGAAGAAACACCCGCTCGTAGATGCAGCGTCCGAGCAGCGGGCGGCGCTCTGCAAGGTTTTCTTAGAAGGGTGAGTCGGGCTCGAGCGGCGGGCGACCGCCGTGCGGTTTCCTCGAGCGCTACTCGCCTCATGAACCCTCTAAGAAAATCTTCCTCTTCTCCTCTCTTTCTTTCCCTTTCTCTCACTCGACCGGATATCCCGCGGCCACCCACGCGTTCGTGCCGCCCACGACGTTGACGGGCTCGGAGCCCCTCTGGAGGAGGAGGCTGCCCGCGATGCCCGAGCGGTAGCCGCTCGCGCACACGATCGCGACGCGCGCTCGGGCCCGCGAGGTGTCGAGCGCGCGCCCGAGCCGGTCGAGCGGAAGGGAGACCGCGCCGGGCACGTGGCCTGCGGCATACTCGCCCGGGC
>JBAUSZ010000237.1:0-2105 GCA_049581965.1 Thermoanaerobaculia bacterium
GGGCCTCCCCGCGCGGGCGAGACGACGGGCCGCGGGGCGCCCGAGCCCACGCCCGCAGCCGTTCTGGAACCCGGACTCTCCGAACCGAACACGGGCCCCGAACCCGCCGCGGCGGGAGGCGTGCACCACAAGCCCGGAGTCTCGGGCCGAGCGGTGAGCGTTTCGAAGTCGCCGCCGTACACGGTCGTCGCGTACGTAGCCGGAAAGAGCCTCACGCTGCGCCGCCCGGAAGGAACGACCGTGTCGTTTCCGCTGGCGAAGAAGGCCGACGTGCCGAAGGGCCTCGCTCCCGGGCTCTCCGTCACGATCAGGACCCGGACCGAGCGCGGGAAGAAGGTCGTGACGCGCGTGCGCGAGGCGGGCGACACGCCGGTGCTCACGAACGTGAACTGAGCGCGACCCCCAGGATGGAGATTCGGATCGACGCGAGGATCGAAAACGCGGCCACGCTTCCGGCGCGTGTCTACACGGACCCGGGCGTGCTCGAATCCGAAAACGCGCGCGTCTTCGGGGGGTCGTGGCAGCTCGTCGGATCGGCCGGCCAGGTCGCCCGCCCCGGGGACTTCTTCACGGCCCGCGTCGCGGGCGAGGAGATCCTCGTGACGAGGGACGGCGAGACGCTGCGCGCTCTCTCGAACGTCTGCCGGCACCGCGCGGGCCCCGTCGCGGCGGGCGCCGGCTCCTGCCGCACGCTCACGTGCGGCTACCACGGATGGAGCTACGGCCTCGACGGCCGGCTCCTCGGGACTCCGGAGTTCGACCGCGTCGAGGACTTCCGCCGCGAGGAGGTGAGGCTGCCGTCCTTCCGCCTCGAGACGTGGATCGGCCTCGTCTTCGCGCATCTCGACCCGGCGGCGCCCGCTCTCGCTTCGACTCTCGACGCGCTCGCTCCCCGCCTGGAGCGCCGCGGCCTCGCCTCGATGCTCCCCGCATTCCGCCGGGACTGGACCCTCGACTGCAACTGGAAGGTCTACGTCGACAACTATCTCGAGGGTTACCACATCCCGATCGTCCATCCGGGCCTCATGCGCGAGCTCGACTACGCGGCGTACCGGACGGAGACGTTTCGCACGCACTCCCTGCAGATCGCTCCGATCCGGCGCCGGGAAGGCGGCGCTCTCCGGGGGGCGGAGGGCGACGACGTGGAGTACTGGTGGATCTGGCCGAACCTGATGCTCAACGTGTATCCCGACAACTTCTCGACGAATCTCATCCTCCCGATCGGGCCCGGCAGGACGCGGACGGTCTTCGAGTGGTTTTTCCGCGAGCCCGAGGACCCACGGGTCGCGGAGAAGGTCCGCGAGACCGTGGCGTTCAGCGACGAGATCCAGCGAGAGGACATCGCCATCTGCGAGGCCGTGCAGCGCGGCCTCCGCTCTCGCACCTACGAGCGGGGGCGCTACTCCGTGCGGCGGGAGACGGGCGTTCATCACTTCCACCGCCTCTGGGCGGACGCGATGGCGGATCGCCGAGCCGCAGTTTGACCGCGCTCCTCTTCGAGAACGCCGACGTCCTCGCGCTGGACAAGCCGCCGGGCGTCTCCATGGCGACGTCCTCGCGTCCGGGCTCGGCGGAGGAAGCCGTGCGCCGACTCCTCGCGGCGTGCCGTGTGGAGGCGGCGGAGCCGCTCGTGCTCCTCGTCCACCGTCTCGACGTCGGGACGAGCGGAGTCGTCCTCCTCGCGAAGAGCGACGCCGCGCACCGGGCGCTCTCTCGTGCGCTCCAGCAGAGGACGGCGAAAAAGACGTACCGGGCCCTCGTGTGGGGCCACCCGGTGCCGGCGCGCGGCGTGATCGACCTCGCGCTTGCGCGCGACCCGAAAGACGGTCGCAAGATGCGCGTCGCAGCGGACGGCAAGCCGTCCGTCACGCGGTATGAGACGCTGAAGAGGTACGCGGGTCTCGCGGACCTCCGACTCTTCCCCGAGACGGGGCGCACGCACCAGATTCGCGTCCACCTCGCCGCGAAGGGGCACCCGATCGCGGGCGACGATTTCTACGGCGGGGTGGCGCGCTGGCGGGGGGTGAGGGACAGGAGCGCGCGCGAGGCGCTCCGGGGCCTCGCGCGCCCCCTTCTACACGCGGAGAGGATTGTGATCGAGGAGC
>JBAUSZ010000238.1:0-2486 GCA_049581965.1 Thermoanaerobaculia bacterium
GTGTCCCCGGGCTTGACCGCTGCAGGCTGAGCAAGCGCTGTCTTCAGCGCCCACGGGTTCGAAATCGTCCCCGTACCTACGGCAGTGCTGGTTGTGCCAGTAGGCGATGCGTAAAAGTCCGCCGCGACGGCCGGGCCGGCGAAGAGTAGCGACACCAAAACCAGGGAGCCCTCGAAGAACGGGCGAGCTGACCGCGGCCCGGATCTTCGATCGCGAGTCGCGAATTGAAAGCCTCGGCTAAGACGCATTCCGAGGGTCGGCATCTGGGGCAAACCATAGAAATCAATTGATCTTCCGACTACTGACCAACAGTTCAAAAAGAGATCAGGAAGGACAGGTGTCTATGAACCTGTACTTCTGGACCACGGACCTGATCAGGCCGTGGGGTGCCCCGGGTCGATTGCGGTAAATTGTCTCCGTGGTCGAGTCCCTCAAGGCGCCCTATCTGCTCCTCGCCGGGCCGGGCCTCGCGGACCCGAACTTCGCGAAAACGGTCGTTCTGATGGGCCACCACACGAAGGACGGTGCGCTCGGCTGGGTCGTGAATCGCCTGCTCGGGCAGCCGGCCGCGACGCTCCTGCCTCCTCCACTGGACGGCGCGCTGCACCCCGAGACGCCGCTCCACATCGGCGGGCCGGTCATCACGAACGGCCTCGTCGCGCTCTTCCGCGAGGAAATCGCCGGAGTCGAGTGCACGGAGATGGCGCCGGGGCTATGGGTGTCGGCGTCGGCGGAGATCCTCCCGAAGCTCTTCGGCAAGGCGCCGGGTACGGGAGCGCCGGAGGGGCTTCTCGTTCTCGGCTACGCGGGCTGGGACGCTGAGCAACTCGAGGGCGAGATGCAGGAAGGCGCGTGGCTGGTCCTTCCCTGGGAGCCCGACCTCGCCTTCGCGCGCAAGATCGAGTCGCTCTGGGAGCGCGGCCTCGCGCGCCTCGGCGTGGACCCCGCGTCCTTCTCGTCGTCGTCCACGGGCGTGAGCTGACGCCCGCGTGACCGACGTCGCCTCGCTCGTTCTCCGCCACGGGACGGCTTTCGTCTTCGCGAACATCCTCGTCCAGCAGCTGGGGCTGCCGGTCCCGGCGGTCCCGACACTCGTCGTCGCGGGAGCCCTCGCGGCCGATGGGCGGCTCCCCTTCGGGAGCCTCCTCGCGGCGGCCTTCGTCGCGACGGTCCTCGCGGACACGGTCTGGTTCCTCCTCGGGCGGCGCTACGGGCAGAGGATTCTCAAGACACTCTGCCGCGTCTCTCTCTCTCCGGACACGTGCGTGCGGCAGACGGAGGGCGTCTTCGAGAAGTACGGTCTTGCGTCGCTCCTCTTCGCCAAGTTCATCCCGGGCTACTCGACGGTCGCGCCGCCGCTTGCGGGAGCCGCCGGGGCGCCGCTGCCGCGCTTTCTCCTTTTCACGTCGGGCGGGACGCTCCTCTGGGCGGGTTCCGCCCTTGTTCTCGGCTGGGTTTTCCACGGCGCGGTCGAGCGCGTTCTCGCTTCTCTTTCAAGCCTCGGCGGCTGGGCCTTCGTCGTTCTCGCGGGTGGGCTCCTCCTCTACATCCTCGTGAAGTGGCAACAGCGGAGGCGCTTTTACCGGTTCCTGAGGATGGCGCGCATCGGCGCGCACGACCTGAGGAGGCTCATGGATGAGGGGCAGGCGCCGGTCGTCGTCGACGTGCGCTCGGGCGGCGCGCGCCAGCGCGATCCGCGGCGCATCCCGGGCGCCGTGACGATCGACCTCGACCACTTCGACGCCCACGTCGCTCGCCTGCCGGCCGATCGAGAGATCGTTCTCTACTGCACGTGACCCAACGAAGCCTCGGCGGCCCGTGTGGCACGCCTCCTGATGGACCGAGGGTTCACGCTCGTCCGCCCGCTGGAGGGCGGGCTCGATGGGTGGGCGGCGGCCGGCTTCGAGATCGAGGCCGAGCGCATTCCGCTGAGCCCGACGGGTTCGTTCCCGCCCACTTCCTGACGGCGGGCCTCACGCCCTCGCAAACGTCTCCTCGACGGCGACGTCGGGGTGGAGCGAGCGGCGCACGGGGCAGGTCTTGGCTGCGTTCACGAGCTTGGCGTAGTCCTCGTCCGAGCAGGGCGAGTCGATGGTGTAGCGCGTGACGAGCCTCGCGATGCGGCGCGGGGGCTCAGCCGTCATGTGCTTCTCGACCGAGAACGTCACGCCCGTGAGCGGGATGCCGGCGCGCTTGGCGAAGAGGCTCAGCGTGGTGGTCGCGCAGCACGCGAGCGACGCGGCGCAGAGGTCGGTGGGCGAAAAGCTGCTGCCGTCGCCGCCGTTGTCCTTCGGCGCCTGCGTGAGGAGGCGCACGTGCGAAGGATCGTGGTCGAGTTCGGTGGCGGTGGGCGAGACGAGCTTTCCGGTGATGAGGACGCTCATGTCCTCAGTGTAGACCGGGCGCGGGAGCGGGAACGGCCGCGGCCGGCGCGGGCCAGGCCGGGAGTGCGACGAGCGCCTCGGGGTTGACGCGCGCGCCGTTCC
>JBAUSZ010000239.1:0-8758 GCA_049581965.1 Thermoanaerobaculia bacterium
CTCTTTCCCGATGCGCGCGAGAGCGGCGGCGGCGGCGCCCGCGACGAACGGATCGGCGTCGGCGAGCGCAGAGGCGAGCGGCTCGATCGCGGCCGGCCCGGCCTTCCCGAGCGCGGCAGCGGCCCGCTCGCGGACCGCCGGGTCGGCGTCCGAGAGGGCCGCAAGAGATTCCTTCGAAAGAGAGTCGGCCGCGCAGGCGGCCGGAGCCGCGAGAACGGCGGC
Organism: Thermoanaerobaculia bacterium; assembly: GCA_049581965.1. Taxonomy (GTDB): domain Bacteria; phylum Acidobacteriota; class Thermoanaerobaculia; order UBA5066; family UBA5066; genus Fen-183. Next base: position 223 of record JBAUSZ010000239.1, read on the forward strand.
GGAAAGGAAAAGGGCGGACAGCCGAATTGGAGATCTCACGCGTGTTCCTCGGGGAGGTCGACGGCGAACAGGATCGGCAGGCCGCCCGTATGCAGGAAGACGACGGGGACGTTCGGGTCGAACCTGCCCGACCGGGCCAGCGCGAAAAGGCCCGCCATCGACTTGCCCGTGTAAACCGGATCGAGGAGGAGTCCCTCGAGGCGCGCCGAGACGCGGATCGCATTCGCGCCCGACTCCGTCGCAACGCCGTACCGCTCGTGAAACTCGTCGTGGCACTCGAGCGCGCCGGTGGACGGCGGGGCAAGCGCAAGGAGCGCCGCGCTCTCGGCCATGAGTTCCGCCGTCCGGCCAGCGACTTGCCGGACCGTGCGCGAGACGCTGATTCCGACGACCCGCGCGCCGGGGGCGAAGAGACGGGCTCCGAGGCTCAGACCGGCGAACGTCCCGCACGACCCGACGGCGGTGACGACCCGGAAAGGACCGGGCCCGACCTGGGCGGCGAGCTCCCGCATCGCGCGGACGTAGCCGAGTGCGCCCAGGCCCGTGCTGCCGCCGATCGGCAGCGCGTACGGGCGCCGCCCGTCCCGGCGCAGCTCCCCCACCCATGCGTCCATCGCCGCGGCGAGCGAGTCGTTGTCGTCGTCGTCGAGGAGATAGCGGACCTCGGCCCCGTAGAGGGCGTCGAGGAGCATGTTCCCGCCGAGATGTGTCACCTTCGGTCCGCCGAGGACGAGCTTCACGTCGAGACCGAGCCGCCGCGCGGCGGCCGCCGTCATCGCCGCGTGGTTCGACTGCGCGCCGCCGACCGTGACGACGACGTCATGGCCCCCGGCGAGAATCGGCGCGAAGTCGTACTCGAGCTTCCTCGCCTTGTTGCCCCCCAGCGCGAGGCCCGTGCGATCGTCCCTTTTCACGAGGAGCCTTTCGAGGCCCAGGTGCCTCGCGAGGCGCGGCATTTCCTCGAGCGGAGTGGGCAAACTCGCGAGCGGGACCCGGACGACGGCGTCGAGGGCCGCCTCTCGAGATGTCATGCCCGTCTATCTTGCACGGACGAGCGCCGCGAGGGCGCGCGAGGCCCGGTCGATCTTCCGGAAGACGGGGATCCCGCCGCGCTGGAGGACCATGACGAAATCGTCGTAGAGCCGGCCCGAGTCGACGTTCACGACGACGGGCTTTTTCGTCGCGCGGAAGAGGCGCAGAAGCTCCTGGGCGAGCGAGGCCTTCGAGAACAGGTTCTCCGCGTGCGCGCCGAAGGGGTCGGGCGCGAGGATGTCGAGCGCGGGCGTCACCGGAATCGGAGACACGAGGAGGGAATCGACGCCCGGGTCGTCGAGGAGCGCCGCCGCGGCCTCGACGAAGGCGGGCGTTTCGGCCATCGGCGTCGCGTCGATCGGGTTCGCGGCGTGCGCGATCCCGGGGAGGCATGCCTTCAGCCGCGCGAGCGTCGCAGGACCAAGGGCCGCCGGCGTCAGGCCGTAGAGCTTGTCGAGGACGGCCGAGCACTCGAACCCCGCGTTCGAGAGAACCCCGAGACGCCGCCCCGCCGGGAGGCGGCCGCCGAGCATCGTGTAGACCTTCGTGTAGTCCTCGAACATGTCGAGGGACTGCGCGACGAGGACCCCCGCGCTCTCGAGGAGCGATTTCGCGACGGCGTAGTCGCCCGCGAGCGATGCCGTGTGGCTGCGCGTGGCCTCCGCGCCGAGAGCCGTCTTCCCCGCCTTGAAGACGATCACGTGCCGGCCCTCGGCCGTCACGCGGCGCGCCGCGCGCGCGAAGCGCTCGCCGTCGCCGGGGGCGAAGCCCTCGACGTAGAAGACGAGGAGGCGCGCGGTCGGGTCGTCCGCGAAATACGTCAGGAAGTCGGCCGCCGTGAGGTCCATCTGGTTGCCGTACGAGATGGACGCGCGCGGAAATACGATTCCGTCGAGGTTGCTCGTGAGCGAGACCAGGTACGCGCCGCTCTGCGAGACGGCCACGAGGGCGTCCCCCGGAGCGTCGTGGAACGGCAGCTTGTACTGTGGGAGGAAGAAGGTGTTGTACTGCCTTTTCGAGACGATCCCGAGGCAGTTGCCGCCGACGAGGACGGGGCCGCCGCCCGGGCGCCCGTGGGCCTCCGCGAGCGTCTGACGAAGCGTCGACTCGAGGTCCGCGCGGCCGGCCTCGCCAAATCCGCCCGGGATCAGGATGATCGATTCGGCCTTCCCGTCCGCGAGCGCGGCCACGACCTCCACGGCGGCGGGCGCCGGCACGGAGACAACCGCGAGGTCCACGGTTTCGTGAAGATCGGCGACGGAGGGCACGCACGGCACGCCGTCGATCGCCGTCACGGTCCCGTGGACGGCCCACAGGTGCCCGTACGCGATTCCGTCGGATTGCTTGAGATTCCGGAGGATGATCCGGCCGGGGTTCATCGCGGACGCGGACGCGCCGATCACCGCGGCGCTCCGAGGAGCCAGGAGCCGGGAGATCTTCGAGAGGGGGCGCGACGCGCGCACCGCGCGTCGCGCCGAGAGACGCGCCTTGCCGTCCGCGGCGACCCAGCGCCCGTCGGCGCAAAGCAGAAGAGGATTGACTTCCAGCTCTTCCAGAGTCGGGTTGCCGGCCTCATTGTCCGGGGCGTACGAAGAGAGATTCCTAGAAAGTGATTCAAGAAGAGCCGCCGCGTCTTCCAGCACGAGCGGCGCCTGCGCGCTGGCTCTACTACCCTCGAAGAAAATCTTCAGCGCCGGGTGGGTGTTCACTCCGGCCTTCAGGCCCTGCTTCACCTCTCCGGGCTGCAGGATCAAGGTCGTCGCGCCCGGCGCGAGACTCCCGTACCACTCGGTGAGCAGGCCTCCGAGCCCGAACACAAGGACCGGCCCGAAGGCCGGGTCGTGCTTGAACGAGAGGAGCGCCTCGGCGGCGGGCGTGCCCAGGGCGGGGACGAGCTTCTCGACGACGAGGATGCCGCGGAGATCCGCACCGGGCGCGCGACGGGAGACTTCGTCCCACATCCGCTTCGCCGCAGCGAGGACGGACGCTGGATTCTGCTTAGAAGGTGAATAACCGCCGACGTCAGACTTGTGGGCGAGATCGGGCGAAACGATCTTGAGGATGACCTCGCCCCCCGCCTCTCCTCCCCCTAAGCCTTCTAAGAAATCTTCAATCTGCCTTGGAACCTGCTCCGGCGCTCCCTGCCAGAAGACGTGCCGCGGCACGTCGAAGCCGGCCGCGGCGAGGAGCGCGTAGACCTCGTGCTCGAGGAGCGCGCCCGGCGTCATGCGCCCGGGAACCCCCGCATCTGGAGCTGCATCGCCTCGAGGCCCTCCAGCATGCGGGTCACCTGGACGCACTGGTCGCAGTTCGCGTGGACGCTCTGGCACGGAACCCCGTCCGCCTGGTGCTCCGGGCACTTCGGCTCGCGGGCGAGCTCGATGAGGGCCTCGACGAGCGCGTTCACCCGCGTCCTCAGCGCGGACTCCGGCACCTCGCGCAGCGCGTTCACGAGACGCCACTCGGCGGGGCTCAGGCTCCGGGTCGTGTTCGTGTCCATCGTCCCCTCCGTCAGTTGCCTCTCGTCTGGACCGATTTGACGCCCCACGCGAAGGCTTCCTCGTTGAGCGGAATGAGCGCGCACTTGTCCTTGAGGGCCCGCTTGAGCGCCGTCTTGAACGTCTCCTCTGGGAAAAGACCCGTCGCGGCACAGAGCGCGCCGAGGGCGACGACGTTCTTGACCATCGCCTTGCCGAGGTCGACCGCGATCTCCGTGAACGGGACGCCGACGACCTTGACGCCGGCCGCGACCTTCGGGACGTCGTGGATGACCGAGCTGTCGTAGATGATCGTCCCGCCGGGCAGGACGTGGGGCGCGAACTTCGCGAGGCTCGGCGCGTTGAACGCGACGAGGACGTGAGGGTGGGGCGACGCCGGGGAGAGGACCTCGTCCTCGGCGACGTGGACGTCCGCGTACGACGTCCCGCCGCGCGACTCGGGGCCGTAGCTCGGGATGTGCGTCGCGTCGAAGCCTTCGGCGATCGCGGCGGTTGCGATCAGCATCGCGGCCGTCTGTGCCCCGTCGCCGCCCGCGCCCGCGAGCTTCAACGCGATGTCGCGCCCCCCGAGGCGCTCCGGAAAGGCCTTTGCGAAGCGCTCCGCCTTCTCGCCGGTCGCGCCGACGAGGCCCGCGAGGCGCGCGCCGTCGAACCCGGGCCGCGCGCCCTTCACTTGCGGCTCGACGACGGCGTCCTTCTTCACGCCGAGCGGGAAGACCGCGAGCATGTTCTCCTTGACCCAGCGCTCGGTCTCCTCGGGCGTGAGCCCGAGGTGCGTCGGGCACTCGGCGAGGACCTCGACGAAGGCGAAGCCGCGGTTTTCGACCTGCAGCCTCATCGCCTTCGTGATCGCCTTCTGCGCCTTGATCCGCTGCTTGGCATCGTAGAGCGCGACCCGCTCGACGTACACCGGTCCGTCGAGGCCCGCGATGAGCTCGGCCATCTTCATCGGCTGGCCCATGAACGGCGTGCGGCCGTAAGGGCTCGTCGCGCTCTTCTGGCCCATGAGAGTCGTCGGCGCCATCTGGCCGCCCGTCATCCCGTAGATCGCGTTGTTCACGAAGATCACGGTGATCGGGATCCCGAGCTGCGCCGTCGAGACGATCTCCGCGAGCCCGATCGATGCGAGGTCGCCGTCGCCCTGGTAGCTCACGACGATCGAGTCCGGGTTCGCGAGCTTGTGGCCGATCGCGACCGCGGGGGCGCGGCCGTGGGCGGCCTGCGAGTTGCCGACGTCGAAGTAGTAGTAGAGGAACACGGAGCACCCGACCGGCGAGATCGCGACCGTGCGGTCCTGGATGCCGAGCTCCTCGATGGCCTCGGCGAGGTACTTGTGCACGAGGCCGTGCCCGCATCCGGGGCAGTAGTGCGTCGCGTGGGCCTTGAGGCCCTGGCCGCCGGAGTGGCGCTCGAAGTTCTCGTAGAAGACGCTCACGCGGTCACCTCCTCCGGGGACAGGACCGCTTTCACGACCTCCGCGGCCTGAGGCAGGACGCCGCCCATGTGGCGAACGGACTCGATCGCGGGCGCCGCGATCGCCGCGTGCGACAGGGCGAGCCTCAGCTCGTCCTCGAGCTGGCCGGGAGAGGCCTCGACGACGACGAGGCGGCGGGCTTTCGGGAGAAGCGGTGCGAGGGCCGCGATCGGGAACGGCCACACGGTGACGGGCCGGAAGAGGCCGGCCTTGACGCCCTGGGTGCGGAGCGCCTCGACGGCGCCCTTGGCCATGCGCGCGGGCGTTCCGATCGCGACGACGAGCACGTCGGCGTCCTCGCAGAGAAAGAGATCCGCCCGCTGCTCGGCCGCGCGCATCCGCGCGTACTTCTCGTTCAGGTGCGCGTTCCAGGCCTCGAGGTCCTTCTCGTCGAGATAGATGGACGAGATGAGGTTGCCGCGGTGCGCGGCGTCGCCCCAGACGGCCCACGCGGGGAGACCCGGCTTGACCATCGTCTCGGGGAGCGAGACCTTTCCCGTCATCTGCCCGAGGTAGCCGTCCGCGAGCAGGACGACGGGGTTGCGGTAGCGGAACGCGAGCTCGAAGGCGAGCCGCGTCAGGTCGAGCATCTCTTGCGGCGTCGAGGCCGCGAGGACGATCCCGTGCGTGTTGCCGTGGCCGAGGCCGCGGCAGGCGAGCTTCACGTCGGACTGCTCCGGGGCGATGTTTCCGAGGCCAGGCCCGCCGCGCATGACGTCGATGAAGACGCCGGGGACCTCGGAGCCGATCATGTAGGAGATCCCCTCGAGCATGAGGCTGAAGCCCGGCGAGGACGTGAACGTCATGCAGGGCAGGCCCGCCCCGCCGCAGCCGTACATCATGTTGACGGTTGCGACCTCGCTGACCGCCTGCAGGAAAACGCCGTCGAGCTGCGGGAGCAGCTTCGCCATGAGCTCGGCGCCCTCCGTCGAGGGCGTGATCGGGTAGCCGAAGACGTGCCGGCAGCCCGCGAGAAGAGCGCCGACAGCCGCCGCGTAGTTTCCCTTGAGGACGAGCGGCTCGGTCTTCGGGAGCGGAACGATCTCCGGCGGGATCGCGGCCGGCTGGGGCCGTGCGGACGCTCGCTCGCCGAACAGCTTCGCCGGGTCGTGCAGCTCGAAGTCCTCGCCCTTGCGGGGTTCGGGCCTGAGGCCGTACGGCTCCGGGCAGGCGTCGATGCACAGGCCGCACGCGTTGCAGTGCTCGAGATTCAGGACGACCGGAACGAGTCCCGTCGCCGGGTTGATCTCGTGTCCGGCCTCGATGCAGTGCTTCGCACAGGATTCGATGCACCTCCCGCAGCCCTTGCAGAACTCCGGGAGCAGCAGCGGTTTGGGCCGTTCGCGAACCGGGGCCGGACTGGCCATGGAGGACCCTCCGGGACGAAATTTGACGGCCTCGGCGCCTTTTTCGCCAGAGAGCAGATGAATCAGGGTCTCAAAGCGTTCACCACGAAGAACCTGCGCCACCTCCGCCGAAACTCCCGCCGCCGCCCGAAAAGCCCGGCTTTTCCGGCGGCTTCGCCTCTGGTGCGTGCGCCGCGAGGACCGGTACGAGCTCGAGCGCGCCGAGGCGCTCCGCGTCTCCGAAGAGCGGGTCGGCCGTGAAGCCGCTCCGCTCGCCGTCCCGGCCGCGGCGCAGCCAGCGATGGACGACGAGCGCCACCCCCACGACGAGGGCTCCTGCCGCCGCGAGCACGATCCAGAGATCCGCGATGTGGACGTAGGCGCGCAGCGTCACGAGGGAAAGCGCCACGAGGGCAAGGCCCGTATCGAGGAGGAGAAGCCGTCGCCTGAGGAGGCCGCGGGCGAGCACCGCGAGCGGGACGAGGGCGGTCCCGAGGCTCGCGGCGGCACGCGCGAGGTCGGACGGCACGGGCCGGGTTCGGGCGCGGTCCCGAAGGGCCTCGATCGACCGCTGGTCGAGCGACCACAGATTCACGGCGGCGTAGACGGCCGCGATCCCGCAGACGGCGAGGACGGCCGCGGAGGCGCGATGGGACGGCGCCCAGGACGGACGGTCGATGGCCTGCTCGGCCAGGATGCTCAGGGCGACGCCTGTGGCGATCCACAGCAGCCGCCCGTGCGGCGCGCGCGCGAGGAGGACGAAGGCCGCTGCCGCCGCGAGGCCGGCGAACGCAGGGTTTCCCCACCGCCAGGCCGCGAGCGCGAGCAGGCCCGCAGCCCCGGCAAGCACGAGATTCGGCCCGTCAGGCTTGGCGACGCGGAGATTTTCTTCGAGGAAAAGGGAGAGGCCGACGACGAGCGCGACGATTCCCCACAATGACGCCGCCTCCACTCCGCCTCGGCGAGCGAACGAGCGAGAGCGTGCCTGAAGCTCCGCGACGATGATGCAGGCCGCGCCGAGGAAGGCCAACCAGAACGGCGCGCTCTTGATCGCCGGCGACACCGCCGCGATCAGCGCACCCCCGAAGAGAAGCAGGATCGCCGAGACGAGGAGGAACGTGACGACGCGCCAGAGCGGTGCGGGCAGCGTCCGCGGCTCGGGGTACCTCCTGGAAATCTCTTCGAAGGTGCCCTTGCTCACGGCACCGGCCCTCTTCCAGCCTTCCGCCGCGGCGCGGACCTCCTCGGCACGCTCGGCCTCGATCCATTCCCCTTTCATGGAACCCTCATGCGCCGGTGGGCGAAGAAGATCGTCGCGAGGGCGGCGCATCCGAGGAGGGCGGCGAGGAGCATGCGGCCCGCGATGCCGCCTCCTCCGCCGGAAAAGACTGCCCTCATGAGGCCGAGATACGCCGCGAGGACGGTCTGCGCGAAGGGCAGCGTCCTCTTCCACTTGTACGCCGCGACCGCGATCGCGGTCGCGGCCGCGAGAAGCGCGACGAGCCACACGCCCCAATCGAGGGGCGAGCCGAAGACGCCCGACAGGAGCCCGCCGAGAAGAAGAAGGACACCCGCGTTCACCCAAACGTCCTCGAAGTGCGCCTTGCGCCCCTTGCGCGCCGCGACGATTCCGACGGCGGCGAAAAGGACGCCCGTCGCGAGGGCCTCCCCGCGGAGCCGGGCGGTGTCGCCCGCACCGAGTGACATGCGCGGGAGGCTCAGGGCGAGGCCACGCCACGCCGCGAAGGACGCGAGCGAGAGAGAAAGGAGCATCTTCGAGTCGAACCTCACCGCGAGCGCCCCATAGAAGACGGCCGCGACGAGGAGGTGCCACGGCCACGCCGGGCCGAGGAGCTTCGTCTGCGCCTCGACGTACGCGAGATCGGCGGCCGCGAGGAGGGCCCCGAGCAGGAGAACATAGTCGAAGGCGGCGTGCTCCGGCGCGGCCTCGCCCCAGGAGAACGGCGCCGAGCGGCGCCACGCCCACGCGAGGCACGCGCCGGCCACGAGACCGACCGCAGAGGCGACCGCGAGGGGTCCGATCCTTTCGTAGTTCTCGCGCAGGAAAAGGCCGGTGCCCGAGACGACGAGAAGAACCCCGAAATAGAGGGCCGCGCGGATCTCGGCGCGGACGGACACGAGTTCGCCGCGGGCCGCGCGGCCGAGGCGGGCGGCCTGCTCCGGGC
>JBAUSZ010000240.1:0-11658 GCA_049581965.1 Thermoanaerobaculia bacterium
GAGATTCTTCGAGTGGAAGAATGGGCAGGAGCGCTGGCGCCGCCGAAGCTCCGGATCGTCCGCGCGGCGCACGGGGTGCTCCCGGACGAAATCTGGGACCTCGAGCGGCCCGAGCCGCCGAAAGGCACGGCACTCTTCGCGGCCGAGCCCGCTCGCACCCACCTTCAAAGGAATTCTTCTGAAGGACATGTCGGCAAGGGCATCGCGTACCCTCCGGAAAGGGTCTTCGACGCGGACCTCCTCCTCGCCTCCCTCGAGGCGCTCCGCGCGGGCGGGGTGACTCGCGGCCGCGTCGCGCGGGTCAAGGGCCTTTTCCACACGACGGCGGGCTGGCGCCTGCACGAGATCGCGGGCGGCCGCCTCACGACGGCGCCGACCTCCTGGCGGCGCGACAGCCGCGTGGACGTGATCCTGAAGGACCCGGAGACGGGGGAGGGGAAGGGAGATTTCTTTGAATGGGAAAGAGCGTTGGCGGATGCGCTGATTCCTCAGAGCGCCCCGCTTCTGACGCTCGAAGACGGGAAGGGCGCGGTGCGCGCATACGACCCAAGGGGCTTCGGCGCTCTCCCCCTCTTACCTTCCAAGAAGAATCTCTCTTCGGGCCTTTCCGAAACGCCGGCCTTCCGACTCGCAGACGTGATGGCCCATGCCGGCCTCGCGCGCGAGGCCGACTGGATGTGGATCGTGATGGACTCGGGCCTCTTCGGCGTCGGGGGCCCACGCCACGTCCTCGAGAACGGGATCGTGTTTCCGGGCGACGAGGGCTTCCGCTTCGTCCTGCCGGATGAGGCCGCGCGCGGGGCCGAGGACGAGGTGGACGCCTGCCGGGACCTCGCGAACGTCTGCGGCGTGAAGCTGGCCGACCCGCCGGGGACGCCCGAGGCCCCCGCGGAGGGCGCCGCGTGACGAAGAAGGGCGGCCGCCGCAAGCGTGGCGCGGCGACGCGAAGCCCTCTCCTCGTCTACGGCGCGAACGGCTACACGGGCAGGCTCATCGTGGACGTCGCCCTCCGCGAGGGGCTCAGGCCCGTCGTCGCGGGCCGCCGGCACGAGGCCGTCGAGCCCCTCGCGGCGGCGTGGGGCCTCAACAGCCTGTGCTTCTCGCTGGAGGACGGGGAGTCGGCCGCGCGTCTCCTCGAGCCCTATGCGGCCGTGATCCTCGCGGCGGGGCCGTTCTCGAGAACGAGCGCCCCCGCCCTCGAGGCCTGCCTGAAATCGAAGACGGCCTACCTCGACATCACGGGGGAGGCGGACGTCTTCGAGGCCGTCTTCGCCCGCGACGCCGAGGCGAAGGCGGCCGGCATCGCCGTCCTGCCCGGCACCGGGTTCGACGTCGTGCCCTCGGACTGCCTCGCGAAGGCGCTCGCCGAGGCGCTGCCCGGGGCCGAGACGCTCACCCTCGCTTTCCGCGGCTTCAAGTCGAGCGCGGGGACGATGAAGACGATGATCGAGAGCGTCCCGAAGGGCGGCCTCGTTCGCAGGGACGGAAAGCTCGAGCGCGTCCCGGCCGCGTGGAAGACGATGGAGATCCCGTTCCCCGACAAGGCGCGCCTCGCGATGACGATTCCGTGGGGCGACCTTTCGACCGCGTGGCGCTCGACGGGGATCCCGAACATCGAGGTCTACATGGCGGTGCCCCCGTCGGCGATCGCGAGCGCGCGGCGCATGCGCCCGTTCGCGAAACTCCTCGGCTTCTCGCCCGTACAGTCCTTTCTGAAGGCGCGCGTGGAGAAGAGGGTCAAGGGCCCGACGGCCGAGGAGCGCGGACGGGAGCGCTCGTTCCTCTGGGGGCGCGTCACGAAGGGCGAGAGCGCCGTGACGGGCACGCTCGAGACGCTCGAGGGGTACGCTTTGACGTCGGAGACGGCCGTGGCGATCGCGAAGAAGGTCCTCGCCGGGGAAGTCGAGCCCGGCGTCCACACGCCCTCGCAGGCCTTCGGCGCGCGCTTCATCGAGACGATCGGCGGCTCGAAGCTGACGGTGCCTGCGTGACGCCCGTCCGCCTCGCCGTCCGCCACGTCACGAGCCGAAAGCTCAGGAGCACGCTCACGGTGGTCGCGATCGGCCTCTCGGCCGGGCTCGTCGGGTTTCTGTACCTCGTGAACGGCGCGCTCAAGAACGACTGGTCCGAGAACATGGGATTCCGCGCGATGGTGATGGCGAAGACCTCGATGTTCGAGAGGCTCCCGATGGCGTACCTCGCGAGGATCGAGGACGTGCCCGGCGTCAAGCGCGTCTGCCCGTTCGACTTCCTCATCGCGCAGTGGAAGGACGACCGGCCCGAAAACCAGGTCCCGCTCCAGGCGGCCCCGGCCGACGCGTTCGTCGAGGTCTACCGCGAGGCGATGATCCCGCCCGACCAGGTGGCCGCATGGAAGGCCGACCCGACGGGATCGATCATCGGCCCGATCCTCGCGAAGCAGCACGGCTGGAAGGTGGGCGACCGCGTCGTTCTCAAGGCGCCCGTGGCGGGCGGCGTCGTGGAGACGACGATCCGCGGGATCATGACGTACAAGCTCGACAACGGCCTCTACGTCCACCGCAAGTACTTCGAGAACATCACGGGCGACACGGGGCAGGTCGGGATGTTCTGGATCCTCGCGAAGTCGCGGTCGGACGTCGCGAGGGTGACGGCCGAGATCGAGCGCCGCCTCGAGAACGCGCCCATCCCGATCCGCGCGATGAGCGAGAAGCAGTGGCAGCTCATGTTCATGGACATGCTCGGCAACGTGCAGGCGCTCCTCGGCGGGATCGGCCTCGCGACGGCCTTCACGCTCTTCCTCATCACGAGCAACACGCTCGCGATGGCGGCCCGCGAGAGGCGGGGCGAGGCGGCGTTGCTCAGGATCCTGGGCTTCCCCCGAAAGACCGTGCTCAACCTCCTCGTCCTCGAAGGGGCGTTCTTCGGGGCCGCGGGGGCGGTCCTCGGGCTCGGCTTCATGCGGCTCTTCGCGTTCCTGATCGAGCAGGCTCTCGTCGACACGCAGTGGGCCCCGATCGGCGCGATGCTCGCGCCCGACGCCACGATGGTCCTCGCGGTGGCGGGCCTGTCGTTCCTCGTCGCGGTCGGCGCCGCGCTCGTCCCGGCCATCAACCTGTCGGGCCGGCCGGTCGTGAGCCTCGCCCGCGAGGCGGCGTAGCCTCAGCGCTTTCTGGACACTCGCTCCACGGTCAGCTCGAGAACGAGGGCGGAGCGGCCGCGGCCGTACGTGGGTGACAACGTGATCCGGGCCGGCTTGCCGTAGTCGAGGCGCAGCGACTCGTCGGCCCGCGCGACCCGGATCGTGAGCGGAGGCTGGCCGGGCTCTGGTTCGGCGTCGCGCGTGACCGAGACCGAGCAGGCGACGAGAGCGTCGGAGTCTCCGGCACTCAGGACGACCGCGTTCATGCGGATGGCCTGCGTCAGGAGAACGCCCGTCGGCGCGGCCCGCTGCGACCCCGACTGAATGGTGCCGACCTCTCCGACGGAGACCGCGATGCGAGGCGCGGCGAGAACGGTGTCTCCGTCGGCGCCCGCCTCGATGATCTCTGCGGTCAGGCGGACCTGGCCCGCCTGCGCGAGCGGGACCGCCTTCGGGACGCCTTCCCGGGGGCCCAGCGCCTCGAGCGTCAGAGGCGCCGAGCACTCGGAGAGCCGGAAACTCGCACCCGGAGCGACGATTCTCGCGAGCGCGGGGGCGCCGCCGGCAGGCCCGAAGACCACGCGGGGGATTCCGTCGAAGGAGTCCCCGGGGAGAAGGCTGACCGGGATGGGTCCCGCGCACCCGGGAAGCGTGACGGTGCCGAGCGTGTCGCCGACCTCCCAGGTCGCCGAGCCGCCCGTTCCCTCGTCGCGGAACTCGAAAAATCCGCCCGAGCGCTTCGGCTTGTCGGATGCGAGCCGGCGGGGGAGCGAGGCGTCCGCGAGGAACGCGACGTCGAGCCCGTTTTCGTCGGGCTTGCCCGGGCCCACGCGGAGCTTCTCGCCGGCCTTCGTCACGAACATCCGGTCCCCTTGCAGGCGAATGGAGAGGGCGTGAGACGCCTCGAGCCCGGCGATCACCTCGGACACGGGCGTTTCCCGGGCGTCGAGCGTGACGGTCCCTTCGATTCCGGGCTGGAGGATCAGCGTCTTGCCGAGGAGGGTCGCGAGGCGCTCGAGGACCTGGCCGAGGTCGGCTTTCCGCAGATTCAGCGTGATCCTCTCGCCGAGGGCAGCCTGCGTCCCGGACGCCGCGGAGGGTGAGCCGGAGGCGCCCGGCTCGGCCGCCGGCGGCGCGAGCGCGAGGGCCAGCGCGAGAGCGAGGGACGACATCACGTGCGATCTCCTTTTCGCGGGGGAACCGGGACCGACGACCTCTCGATGCGGCGCGCGACGCCCGGCCCGGTGAGGACGACGCCGCTCGAGTCCCCCTGGATCACGTAGACCGTGGCGGGCCTCACGGCGGACCGCAGGCCGAGAGCGGCGGCGAGAAGCAGCGAGCCCGCGAGGAGCGTCCGCACGGCGAGGCGGCGCCGCCGCTCGAAGCGACGCGCGGACATCGCGGCGACGACGAGCGCATCGGCGAGCCGGGCTTCTTCCACGCTCGGGTTCATGGTTCTTCCCTCCCTTCGAGGATCGCGGCGAGACGCTTCCTGCCGCGCGAGAGCCGTGAGCGAACGACGTCCTCGGAGGCTCCGGTCCTTTCCGCGACGTCCTTCGTCGAACGGCCCTCGTCGGCGACGAGGAGGAGAGTCGTCCGTATCTCGGGAGGGAGCGCGTCGAGCGCCGCGGCGGCCCTCCGGACGTTTTCCTTCAGGAGGAGGGCGCGCTCCGGCGAAGGGGACGACGCCACGAGCCGGCCGTCCGCGCCTTCCGGGCCGGGCGCCTCGCGGCGCCGGCGACGGGTGGCGTTCGCGCCGAGGCGGTAGGCGATGGCGAAGAGGAAGGACCGGAAGCGCCCCGGCTCCTCCCGGGCGAGGCCCTCGCCTTTCGACAGGAGGACGACGAAGAGGTCCTGGACGAGGTCCCGGGCGCCCTCTCCATGGCCTCTGCGCCGGAAGAACCCCTCGAGATCGCGCGCGAGGAGGAGTGCGTCGTCCACGGCCTCGGGGGGCGCCTTCACGTCTTCCGCCACGAAGGAGGATATGTCGGGAAAGGCGATTCCGTGACGGCCGCTCCCGCCTAGGTAAACTCCCCCCCATGCCGCCTCTCTTTCCGGAGATCGAGCCGTACCGGACGTTTCGCATGCCCGTCTCGGACCTGCACACGCTGCACGTCGAGGAGTCGGGCAACCCGGACGGGCCGCCCGTGGTCTTCTTTCACGGCGGGCCGGGGGCCGGGATCTCGCCGATCCACCGGCGCTTCTTCGACCCGAAGTTCTGGCGCGTCGTCCTCTTCGACCAGCGCGGCTCGGGCAAGTCCTCGCCCCTGGGCGAGCTGAAGGACAACACGACCTGGGACCTCGTGGCGGACGCCGAGCGGGTCCGGATGCACCTCGGGATCTCGAAGTGGCTCGTCTTCGGCGGTTCGTGGGGCTCGACGCTGGGGCTCGCCTACGCCGAGACGCACCCCGAGCGCGCGACGGGCCTCGTCCTGCGCGGGATCTTCCTCGGGCGGAAGTTCGAGATCGACTGGACGTTCGTGGACGGACTGAGGCGGCTCGAGCCGGAAGGCTGGGAGGCGTTCATCTCGCTCCTCTCGCCGCGCGAGAGGGGTTCCGTCGTGCGCGCCTATCACCGCAAGCTCACGTCCGACGACCCCGCCGCGAGGCGCGAGGCCGCGCTCGCGTGGAACAAGTTCGAGACGCACGCGTCGAAGCTCGTGCCGGACGACGAGCCGATCGCCGAGGAGGACGTCCCGAAGGAGATCGCGCTCGCGCGGATCGAGGCCCACTACTTCCTGAACAACTGCTTCTTGAAGTCGGACGACCAGCTCCTGCGCGACGCCGAGCGCCTGCGCCGGATTCCCGGCGTCATCGTGCAGGGAAAGTACGACCTCGTGTGCCCGATCCAGTCCGCGTGGGACCTCCACCTCGCGTGGCCGGAGGCGAAGTACGTCGTCGTCCCGGACGCCGGCCACGCGGCTGACGAGACCGGGATCTCCTCCGCTCTCGTCGAGGCGACGGAAGAGTTCAAGAAGAGGGCGTGAGACAGGATCGTCCTCGCGAATTCGCACGGGTGCCTGAGCTATCATTCGATCGTGACGCTGACGGTGGAATTCGACCACGAAGAGGACGGACGCTGGATCGGCGTGATCGAGTCGATTCCCGGCTGTCACGTCTATGGCGCGACCCGGGAAGAGGCGCTCGCGAAAGTCGAAGCGCTGGCGCTTCACGTGGTCGCCGAACGCCTGGAGGACGGCGAGATCACCGCGGATGAGGCGGCGAGTGTGAACTTCGTCGTTTCGGCCGCTGCCTGAGCGCTTCAAGTCCGCAAAATCGCGTCGGGTCCTGGCGGCACTGCTCCGCATCGGCTGGACCGTCATGAGAACGACAGGCTCTCATCGAACCCTCTCACGGTCCGGCTGGCCGAATGTGCGCTTCGCCTACCACGACGGCGAGGAGATCGGCCCAAAGATCCTCTCGCGGATCGCCAAGGAGACCGGGCTGAAGCCGGAAGATCTCTGACGGCCACGGCGGCGGTTCCGCCGGCCTATCATTCGCCAATGATCCCCACCCGGCAGGCGAAGGACATCAACGCGAACGACGTCGTTCTCGGCCTCGACGCGGCCGCGATCCGCCGGTCGTTCGTCGAGAAGCTCTTCTTCGAGGTGGCGAAGTTTCCCGGTGTCGCGACCCGGAACGACCACTACCTCGCGCTCGCCCGCGCCGTGCGCGACCGCATCCTGCACCGATGGATCCGCTCGGCGCGCACGTACCTCGAGGAGCAGCACCGCACCGTCATCTTCCTCTCGGCCGAGTACCTGCTGGGGCCGCAGCTGGGCAACAACCTCTTCAACCTCGGGATCGAGGGCCCGGCGCGCGAGGCCATGGAGTCGCTCGGCCTCAACCTCGACGAGCTGATCGAGCACGAGGAGGAGCCCGGCCTCGGCAACGGTGGCCTCGGGCGCCTCGCGGCCTGCTTCATGGACTCGCTGGCGACGCTGGAGTTCCCGGCCATCGGGCACGGCATCCGCTACGAGTTCGGCATCTTCGACCAGGAGATCGAGGGCGGCTGGCAGCGCGAGCGCACGGACCGCTGGCTGAGGTCCGGCAACCCGTGGGAGGTGCGCCGGTTCGAGATCGAGTACCCCGTCGGCTTCGGGGGACACACCGAGAACGTCCTGGACGCCGCCGGCCGCTCCCGCGTGAAGTGGACGCCGGCCCGCGTCGTGCGCGGCGTCCCGTACGACACGCCCGTCGTGGGCTACGGCACCGTGACGACGAACTTCCTCCGCCTGTGGGCGGCCGTCGCGGAGGAGGAGTTCGACCTCGACGCATTCCAGGTCGGCGAGTACTGGCGCGCGGTGGACGAGAAGATCCGGAGCGAGAACATCACGAAGGTCCTCTATCCGAACGACGCCTCGACCGCCGGCAAGGAGCTGCGCCTCCAGCAGGAGTACTTCTTCGTCTCCTGCGCGCTGCAGGACTGCATCCGCCTGCTCGTCCAGCGGACCACGATCGACAAGTTCGCCGAGAAGTTCGCGATCCAGCTGAACGACACCCACCCGGCCCTCGCGGTCGCCGAGCTCATGAGGCTCCTGATGGACGAGCACGGCCTGGGCTGGGACGAGGCGTGGGGCATCGCGTCGCGCTCGTTCAACTACACGAACCACACGCTGCTGCCCGAGGCGCTCGAGGCGTGGCCCCTCCCGCTCTTCGCCCGCCTCCTGCCCCGGCACCTCGAGATCGTCTACGAGATCAACCACCGCTTCCTGAACGAGGCGCGCGCGCGCTTTCCGGGCGACGACGGGCGGATCGCGCGCCTGAGCCTCGTCGACGAGCGGGGCGAGAAGAGCGTGCGCATGGCGAACCTCGCGACGGTCGCGAGCCGGAAGGTGAACGGCGTCGCGGCCCTGCACTCGCGCCTCCTGCGCGAGACGGTCCTCGCCGATTTCGCCGCGCTCTGGCCGGAGCGCTTCACGAACGTCACGAACGGCGTCACGCCGCGGCGGTTCGTGGGGCTCGCGAACCCGCGCCTGACGTCTCTCATCACGGAGGCGATCGGCGACGGCTGGCTCACGGACCTCGACCGCCTGACGGGGCTCGAGAGGCTCGTTTCGGACGCCGGGTTCCGGGAGCGCTGGCGCGCCGTGAAGCAGGCGAACAAGGAACGCCTCGCCGGCTGGATCGAGGGCACGCTCGGCCGGCGGGTCGACCCGCATTCTCTCTTCGACGCGCAGTGCAAGCGCATCCACGAGTACAAGCGGCAGCAGCTGAACCTTCTGCACGTCGTCTGGCTCTATCAGCGCATCCTCCGCGGCGACGTGGCCGGCATCGCGCCGCGTACGTTCCTCTTCGCGGGGAAGGCCGCGCCCGGGTACCAGGCGGCGAAGGTCATCGTCCGCCTCGCGACGGCCGTCGGGGAGGCCGTCGAGCGGCACCCGGTGGCGAAGGACATCCTCGCCGTCGTCTTCGTCCCCGACTTCAACGTCAAGAACGCCCAGCGGATCTACCCTGCGGTGGACCTGTCCGAGCAGATCTCCACCGCGGGCAAGGAGGCCTCGGGCACGGGGAACATGAAGTTCGCCCTGAACGGCGCGCTCACGATCGGCACCCTCGACGGCGCGAACGTGGAGATCCGCGAGGCGGTGGGTGCGGAGAACTTCTTCCTCTTCGGGCTGACCGCGCCCGAGGTGGAGGAGGTCGTGCGCCGGGGCTATCGCCCGCGCGCCGTCCTCGAGGCGGACCAGGAGCTCGCCGACGTCCTCTGGCTCATCGAGTCCGGACACTTCGTGCCGGAGGAGCCGGATCTCTTCCGGCCCTTCGTGAGGACGCTCGTGGAGGAGGACCCCTATCTCGTCCTCGCCGACTTCCGCGCGTACGCGGAGTGCCAGGGACGGGCCGCGAAGGCCTGGAGCGACGTCGTGAGGTGGACGAGCGCCTCGATCCTGAACGTCGCGCGGATGGGGCGGTTCAGCTCGGACCGCTCGATCCGCGACTACGTGCGCGAGGTGTGGCACTCGAGCCCGGTGAGGCTCGCGCCGGTGGCGTGACGGCGGGCGCCCTCAGATCTCGGGGTTGAGCTTCTTGTCGCGCTCCATGCGCGCGATGAGGAGGTCGCGCTGGAGGATGAGTTCCCTCGGCATCGTGGCCGCGTGCTTCCTGAAGAAGGCCTCCTGGTCGGCGAGCTCGCCGCGCCACGCGGCGTGGTCGATGTACTGGGCCTCGTCCACGTCCTCGAGCGGGACGTTGAGGCCCGAGAGGTCGAAGTCGCTCTGCTTGGGCACCCAGCCGAACGCCGTCTCGCGGCCGACCGCGCGGCCGTGCGTGCGGTCGAGGATCCACTTGAGGACGCGCATGTTGTCGCCGAAGCCCGGCCACAGGAAGCGGCCGTCGTCGCCCCTGCGGAACCAGTTCACCATGAAGATCTTCGGGAGCACCGGGATGCGGTCGGCCATGTCCAGCCAGTGGTCGAAGTACATCCCCATGTCGTAGCCGCAGAAGGGGAGCATCGCCATCGGGTCGCGCCGCACGACGCCGACCTGGCCCGTCGCGGCGGCGGTCGTCTCGGAGCCGAGCGTCGCGCCGAGGTAGACGCCGTGCGCCCAGTTGAAGGACTGCAGGACGAGCGGCACGGTGCTGCTCCGCCGCCCGCCGAAGACGATCGCGGAGATCGGGACGCCCCGCGGCTCGCTGGCGCGGGGCGAGAGGTACGGGTTGTTCGCCATGGGTGCCGTGAAGCGGCTGTTCGGGTGGGCGGCCTTCTCCCTGGACGCGGGCGTCCAGGGTCGCCCCTGCCAGTCGAGGAGCTCTTCCGGCACGGGGCCGTCCTTGCCCTCCCACCAGACGTCGCCGTCGGGCGTGAGCGCGACGTTCGTGTAGAGCGTGTCCTTCGCGATCGTCCGCATCGCGGTCGGATTCGTGGCCCAGTTCGTGCCGGGCGCGACGCCGAAGTACCCGTTCTCGGGGTTGATCGCCCAGAGCCGTCCGTCCGTCCCGGGGCGCATCCAGCAGATGTCGTCGCCGACGGTCCAGACGCGCCAGCCGTCGAAACGCTTCGGCGGGATGAGCATCGCGAAGTTCGTCTTGCCGCAGGCGCTCGGGAAGGCGGCCGCGACGTACGTCGTCTCGCCGTGCGGGTCCTCGACGCCCATGATGAGCATGTGCTCGGCCATCCAGCCCTCCTGGCGGCCGAGCCAGGAGCCGATGCGCAGCGCGAGGCACTTCTTGCCGAGGAGCGCGTTGCCGCCGTAGCCGCTCCCGACGGACCAGATGGTGTTGTCCTGCGGGAAGTGGCAGATGAAGCGGCGCTCGGGATCGAGGTCGAGGGTGCAATGGAGGCCGCGGTTGAAGTCGTTCGAGTCGCCGAGGGTGTCGAGGGCGGCCTTGCCCATGCGCGTCATGATCCGCATGTTCAGGACGACGTAGACGCTGTCCGTGATCTCGACGCCGACCTTCGCGAGAGGTGAGCCGAGCGGCCCCATCACGTAGGGGATCACGTACATCGTGCGGCCCTTCATCGAGCCTTCGAGGAGGCCGCCGAGCTTCTCGTACGCCTCGGCGGGCGCCATCCAGTTGTTGTTCGGGCCGGCCTCCTCGCGGGTGGGCGTGCAGATGAAGGTCAGGTGCTCGACCCGCGCGACGTCGCCCGGGTGGGAGCGGTGGAGGTAGCAGCCCGGGAGCTTCTCCTGGTCGAGTGGGATCAGAATTCCTCTCGAGACCGCGTGCGCCGTGAGGCGGGCCTTCTCCTCCTCGGAGCCGTAGCACCAGACGACGCGGTCCGGGGTCGCGAGGCGGGCGCACTCGTCGACCCACGCGAGGAGGTGCGGATTCTTCGAGAGGGGAGCGCCCAACGAGGCTGGCGTCAGAAGCGAGCTCATGAGAGTTCCTTTCGGCGCGCCGCGCGGGGGCGAAGGTTCCGAGGTGCGCGAAAACTAGCACAGGATCCACCTCTGGTACGGTTGGGCGATGTCCGAGCGCCCGCAGCCCCTTTCGCTGCGACTCCTGTCCCTCTACCCGAAGAAATCCTCTTCTGGCGCCGTCGGCGCCCTCGCCCGTCTCCCCCTGCCGAAGGCGCTCCGGCGGCCCCTTCTCGGGCGCTTCGCGGCGGCCACCGGCGCGAACCTCGAGGAGGCCGGCCGCCCGCTGGAGGAGTACGCGAGCTTCCTCGATTTCTTCACGAGGCGGCTGAAGGTGGGCTCGAGGCCGCAGGCGGCGCCGGCGCCGGGCGCCGTGAACTCGCCGGTGGACGGCGCGCTCATCGCCTCCGGGCGGGTGACCGAGGGAACGCTGGTGCAGGCCAAGGGGCTGCCCTATCGCCTCGGCGAGCTGCTGGACGGCGATGCCGTCGCCACGGAGCTCGCGGCCGCGCATTACGTGACGCTCTATCTCGCTCCGAAGGATTACCACCGCATCCACGTCCCCCTCGAGGGCGCGTGCATCGCCGTCGGGCGCGTCGAGGGAGAGCTCTGGCCCGTGAACGACGCCTCGACGAACTTCACGCCGCGGCTCTACGTGAGGAACCGCCGCGCGATCTGGATCGCGCGCGGCTCGGGGACCTGCGAGGGCCTCCTCGTGGCCGCGGTGCTCGTCGGCGC
>JBAUSZ010000241.1:0-1533 GCA_049581965.1 Thermoanaerobaculia bacterium
GGCGAGGCGCGCCCTCGCCGCCGCGACCAGCTCCGGGCGCGCGTGGGTCCGGAACACGGGCTCGCCCGGCGCGAGGCCGAGCGCATCGGCCGCCTCGACGTAACGGGCGAGCGCGGATTTCGGTGCATGGCGGTCGAAGGCCGCCCACGCCCCCGGCACGAGGAGACGCGTGAGGAACCGGGACCAGCGGTTGCGCTGGAGGTCGAGGACCGCGGGAACCCGGCGGGTTCGCAGCAATGCCGCCGTCCGGAGGACCGCGAGCGCCTTCGGAAGCCTCCGCTGGCGCGTCTCGAACGCGTGAACGCCGTCGACGTCGCGGTGCGCCTCGAAGAGCTCCTTCGACCTGTGGTCCGTCACGACGTCGAGGCGCAGGGACGGGAGGCGGCGCTTGAGCGCCGCGAGGAGCGGGAACGTGATCGCCGAGTCCCCGAAGGCGTGCAATCGGATGACGACGAGTCTCCCAGGCGCCGACCCGGGTGGAAGGGGCACGGCGAGAACGCCGTCGGGCGTGAAGGGCGGGACGGGCGGCACCGCGCTCACGGCGGGATGCTATGTCGGGCGGTTAGCATGGCGCGTGCGCATCGCGATCGTCGTTCCGGGCGGTGTCGACCGAAGCGGCACGGAGCGTGTCATCCCCGCGATTCTCTGGCTGATCGAACGCCTCGCCGCGCGCCACGAAACGCACGTCTTCGCGCTCGCGCAGGAGCAGGCACCGGCCGACTGGGCGCTGCGCGGCGCCGCTGTCCACAACCTCGGCCTGGCGGCGCGATCGCGCTGGCCGGGCGAGGCGCTCCTCGCCGCCGGGCGGCGTCTTCGGAGCGGTCTTTCCGTGCACGGGCCGTTCGACGTCGTCCACGCATTCTGGGCGAACAATCCCGGCTTCCTCGCGACGTGGGCGGCGCGGGCCTTCGGGATTCCGGTCGTCGTGAGCCTCGCCGGCGGCGAGCTGACGGCTCTGCCCGACATCGGCTACGGCGGCCAGCTGCATTTTCGGGAGCGTCTCAAGACGGCCCGGACGCTGCGGCGCGCCGCGCGTGTCACGGCCGCGAGCGCACCGATGCTCGAGGCCGCGCGTGCGCGTGGGGTGAACGCGGCCCTCGTTCCGCTCGGCGTCCCGCGCGTGCGTTTCGCGGAGCCACTCGAGCGGGACGCGAACTCCCGGCTTCTCCTCGTCGGAAGCCTCAACCGCGTCAAGGACGTTCCGACGGCGCTCAAGGCCTTGCGCGGCATCGTCGACGAGTTTCCCGCGGCGCACCTCGACGTCGTCGGAGAAGACGTTCTCGCCGGCGAGGTTCCGCGCGCGGCCTCGGCGCTGGGCCTTTCCGGCCACGTGACCTTTCATGGCTTTCTGCCGGCAGACGCGCTTCTGCCGTTTTACCGGCGGGCGGACCTCCTCGTTCATTCCTCCCGACACGAAGCCGGACCGCTCGTCGTCCTCGAGGCGGCCGCCTGCCGCGTCCCGACGGTCGGGACCGCCGTCGGCCACATCCGCGAAATGGCACCCGCGGCGGCGTGGTCGGTGCCGGTCGGCGA
>JBAUSZ010000242.1:0-2879 GCA_049581965.1 Thermoanaerobaculia bacterium
GTTTACGGCCACCTCACCGGCCTCGTCGTCCGGCGGGGCCAGCGTGTCGGGCGCGGCCAGCCCCTCGCGCGCGTCGGCACGAGCGGCTTCGCGCCGACGCCGCGCGTCCACTACGAGGTCGAGCGCCTGGAGAAAGGGCGCTGGGTCGCGCGCGATCCGCGCCTGTTCATCCTCGACGTGGACTGGATCGGCGCCGCCGAGCTCCGAAAGCCGCCGACGCCTCCGGAGGCCACCGAGCTCGAGATGGACGAGCGTTGACGCGCTAGTTGTGGCGGGCCTTCAGCCGCGCGATCGCGTCGCGCGCGTCCTCCACGACTTTCTTGTTCGAATCCGAGAGGAGCGGCTCGATCTTCGGGACGAGCGAGGCGTCGCCGATCTCGGCGAGCGTCCGGCATGAGTCGCGCTTGATGTTCTCGTCGGGGCTCGAAAGGAGCGGGAGGATCTCCGGGATCGTGGACTTCGACTCGAGGCCCCGGAGGGCCTTGAGACCGTCGATGACCGCCTCCTTGTTCGGCGACTTCAGGAGCGGCGTGATGTCCGCGAGGATCTTCGCGTCGACGGGCGCATGGATCGCCCCGAGGACGCGCGCGGCCTTGCGCTGCACCTTCTCGCGCGAGTCCTTGAGCATCGAGGCGATCTTCGCGCGCGCCGCCGCGGACTCGGGGTACTCCTTCTCGAGCCCCTGCAGCGCGCTCGTGACCTTGCCTTCGTCCGCAGACGCAAGCTGGGCGATCCACTCCTCCTCGGTTTTCTTGGAGGCGAGAGCGGGAACGGAGAGACAGAGAGAGATTCCTGCGAAAACAAGAGAGACGGCGAACGATCGCGCGCGATGACTCGACATGTGCTTCTCCTCATGGCCATTCTAGGAGACTTTGCAGATCTTCACGCGATGAGGGGCCGCGTGCACGAAGCGCACGGGTCCGACGCTAGAGCCTCTTCAGCAACTGCAGCACCCGCCCCGCCTCCGCCTCGTCGTTCCCGACGTGCGGCGAGAAGCGGACGAACCCCTCTCGCGCCGAAATCACGACGCCTTCTTCGGCGGCCCGCTTCTGGAAGTAGCGCGCGTCCTTCCCCGCCGGAGGCCGCGCCGCGAGGATGCCCGAGCGGGGCGGCCCGTCGAAAAGGACCGGATCGAAGCCGATCTTCGGCAGGCCCTCGAGGAGGACGGCGAGAGTCCGTGCGATGCGCGCTTCAATCTCCGGCATCCCGATCTCCAGGAGGAGGCCGAGGGACGCCGCGAGCGCGTAGAGGCCGGGCGTCGGGAGGGCACCCGGCTCGAACCGCGCGCCATCGGCGCGAAAGCGCGGCGTCTCCGGGACGCGGTAGTCCGTCGGCGAGGCGCGGTCGAGGTTCGTCCAGCCCGGCGGCGGCGCAAGGCGCTCGCGCAGCCTGGGCGACGTGAAGAAGATCCCGGCGCCCTCGGGCCCGAGCATCCACTTGTGGCCGTCGGCCGAGAGGAAGTCGACGCCCCAGCCCGAGACGTCCACGCGCTGCGCCCCGACGGCCTGGATGCCGTCGAGGCCGAAGACGATGCCGCGGGAGCGGCAGAAAGTCGCGAGCTCGTCGACGGGCGCGCGAAAGCCCGTGTGGAAGGCGACGAGCGAGACCGAGACGAGGCGCGTCGTTTCGTCGCACGCCGCCGCGATCTCGTCCGCCGTGAACGCCCCGTCACGCGTCGCGACACGCCGCACGGCCACGCCCTTCTCGGCGAGCGCGACCCAGGGCGAGAGGTTTGCGGGGAACTCCGAGGCCGTCGTGACGACCGAATCGCCGGGCCGGAACGGAAAGCCCGACGCGACGAGGATCAGGCCCCACGTCGTGTTCGGGACGATCGAGATCGAGGCCGCGCCTCCCGTGCGGTCGTCACAGCCGATCAGCCGCGCCGCGAGCGCGCGGACCTCGTCCGCCTTGCGGGGCCAGTCCTTCCAGTCCAGCGCGCCGCGAGCCGTCAGGCTCTCGGCATACGCCGCGAGCGCCGCCCCCGCCCGCGCGGGCAGCGGGCACACGGCGGCGTGGTTGAACTGGATCGAGGATTTCCTGGAAGGAAACTCGTGGTCGAGATCCAGGGCGCGTTCGTCGCCGGTCATGCAGGAGCAACCCCTTCCGGTGGTTTTCTTCGAAGGTGAACGGGTGCGAGCCGCTCGAGGCGCCGCGCGGCGCCATCCCGCCGCAACGGCTTCACTCACCCTTCTAAGAGAATCTTCTCTTCGGACCTCTCAATACTCTCCCTGGGCCCGGACGAAGCCGTCGTAGTTCCTCTTCACCTCCTCCATCGAGTCTCCGCCCGTCTTCTCGAGGAGCGCGTCCGCGAGGACGAAGGCGAGCATCGCCTCACCGATGACGCCGCAGGCCGGGACGGCCGTGACGTCGGAGCGCTCGTACTGGGCGCGATGCGATTCCTTCGTGTCGATGTCGACCGACGGCAGGCCCTCGCGCAGGGTCGCGATCGGCTTCTGGTAGAGCGTCACGAGGACGTCTTCCCCGTTCGTGATCCCGCCCTCGAGCCCGCCGGCCCGGTTCGTGGCCCGGAAAAAGCCACGGCCCTTTTCCCACGCGATCGCGTCGTGCGACTCCGAGCCGGGAAGGGCCGCGTTCGCGACGCCCTCTCCGAGCGAGACCGCCTTCACGGACGGAATCGACATGAGCGCGCGAGCGATCCGTCCGTCGAGCTTTTCTTCCCACGAGACGTGCGAACCGAGGCCTGCGGGCACGCCGCGCGCGCCGACGAGAATCGTCCCGCCCAGCGTGTCGCCGGCCTTCGCGGCCGCGTCCACGGCGGCCGTCATCGCGGCCTCGAGGCTCCGGTCGACGGCGCGGAACGGCGACGTCTCTTCCACCCGCTCGAGGTCGTCCCACGAGCGCGGGCCCGGCGCCACCCC
>JBAUSZ010000243.1:0-3187 GCA_049581965.1 Thermoanaerobaculia bacterium
CGGCAGGGCCGGGCGTGAGGACGCCGTACGATGCGCCGGCGTGAGCCTCGTCCCGTCCGCCGCCGCCTTTCTCCGCCGTTTCGCCGCGGCGCCCTCGGTCGAGCTCCATCTGCACCTCGAGGGCGCGGTGTCGGCGGCGGCGCTCGTGCGCCTCTCCTCCCGCTCCCCCGCTCCCATTTTCCCGGATCTCGCGTCCGTGCGCTCCCGACGCAGGCATCTCGGCTCTCCCGCCGCGTTCTTCGCGCTCTATCGCGACGTCTGCCGGCAGATCCGCTCCGCCGCCGACTACGCGCTCGTGGCGCGCGCGCTCACGGCGCGCCTCGCGCGCGAGCGCATCCGGCACGCCGAGGTCTACGTGTCGCCGGCCGTCGCCGAGAAGCTCGGGCTCGACTGGCTCGAGGTGCGTGCGGCGATCGAGAGAGTCTTCGCGGCCCACGAAGCGGCGGGGCGCGGCCGGATCCTCGTCCTTCTCGACGTCGTGCGGCACTGGGGACCCGCTTCGGCCGACCGGGTTCTCGCCCTGCACGAAAGCAACCCGTGGCGGCGCGCCGTCGGCCTCGGTCTCGGCGGCGAGGAGTCGGCGCTGCCCGCCCGCGACTTCGCGGACGCGTTTCGGCGCGGCCGGCGGCTCGGACTCATGCCCGTCGCGCACGCGGGCGAGTGGGCGGGTCCGGACTCCGTCGCCGAAACTCTCCGGTTCCTGCACCCCGTGAGAATCGCGCACGGCATCCGTGCCGCGGAAGATGCCGCCCTGCTTCGCGAAATCGTGCGGCGGGGCGTCGTCTGCGACGTCTGTCCGACGTCGAATCTCGCGACGGGCGCGGTGACTGCGGGCGCGGTGCACCCCGTGCGCGCGCTCCTTACGGCCGGCGTACCCGTCACGCTCTCGACCGACGATCCCGGTCTTTTCGGGACGACCCTGAGACGCGAGTACCGGCGCGTGGCGGAATGGGGCGCGTCGGGCGCCGAGCTCGCCGCCTGCGCGCGGACGGCCCGTCAGGCCGCGGCGAGAACGCGCTCGTACAGCGCGACGTAACGCGACACGATCGCGTCGGCGTTGAAGAACTTGATTGCGCGCGCGCGCGCCGCCGTCGACATCGCCTTGTAGCGGGCGCCATCCAGGAGAAGGCCGGCGCCGTCCTCGGCGAGGCCCTCCACGTCACCGACGGCGCGCAGGAACCCGGTTTCCTCGTGTGTGACGACCTCCGGCAGGCCGCCGACCGCGTAGCCGAGGACGGGGACGCCGCAGGCCTGCGCCTCGAGCGCCGAGAGGCCGAACGACTCGGAGTCGGTCGGCAGGAGGTAGAGGTCTGCCGACGGCATGAGCGCCTCGACGGCGGGCATGTTCCCGAGGAAGGAGACGTGCCCGGCGATTCCCTTCTGGCGGCAGGCCGCTTCGGCCGCGGGCCGGTCGGGTCCGTCCCCGACCATCACGAGCGATGCGGGGATGCGCTGCTGGACGCGGTCGAAGATCTCGACGACGTCGAGGACGCGCTTGACGGGCCGGAAGTTCGAGACGTGCATGAGGACCTTGCGTCCCGCGGGAACGAACCGGCAGGAGAGCTGCGGCAACTCGGGCGAAAAACGGTCGGGGTCGATGAAGTTCGGAACGACCACGATCTCGTTCCGCGGCTGGAAGACGTCGATCGTGACGTGCCTCAGGTGCTCGGAGACGGCGGTCACGACGTCGGACTTCTCGATCCCGAAGCGCGTGATCGGCAGGTACGAACGGTCCTGCCCGACGATCGTGACGTCTGTTCCGTGGAGCGTCGTCACGAGGCCGAGGCGCATCGGCGCGAGCATCTCGCGCGCGAGGTGCGCCGAGATCGCGTGCGGGAGCGCGTAGTGGACGTGGATGAGGTCGAGCCGCTCGTGCGTCGCGACGTCGCCCATGCGGGTCGCGAGCGCGAGGTCGTACGGCGCGTACTGGAAGAGCGGGTAGGAAGGAACGGTGACCTCGTGGTACGTGACGCGGTCCGCAAAGACGTTCAGGCGCGAGGGCATCGCGTAGGTGATGAAGTGGACGTCGTGGCCGCGCCGCGCGAGTTCGTGGCCCAGCTCGGTCGCGACGACTCCCGAGCCGCCGAACGTCGGATAGCACGTGATCCCGATCTTCACGGCCTCCCCCCTTCGTAGCCAGCGAACGCCGCCACGGCGTCCGCGAGCGTGGGCGGCGCCTTCGAAAGGAAGCCTTCGGCATGAGTGACGTTCGCGATCCTCCCGTAGGCTCGCGCCCGGGCCTCGACGCCGCTCCAGAACGCTTCCGACGAGACGTAGGTTCGCCGCTTCCCCGCGTCCGGCTCGGTGGGGTCGAAAAACTGGCTCTTGTAGGCGCGGAGCGCCGCGAGCTTGGCGTCGAAGAAAGCCGACACGTCCACGAGGAACGTCGGCGAGAGGAGCGCGTACGCGGCGTAGAAGACGACCTGGTCCGGGCGGTGTGCCGCGAGCCCCGTCTCGAGGCGTTCGAGACCCGCGTACCACGCCGCCTCCCGGACGAGCCGGCCCCCGCGCTCATGGTCGGGATGGCGGTCCTCGGTCCACGGCGCGAGGACGAGACGCGGGCGCGCCCGACGGACGGCCTCGATCGCACGGAGCTGCGCCGCGCGGTCCGTCCTCAGGTCGCCGTCCCCGAGGTCGAGGTTCACGCGGAAGCGTGCGCCGAGGAGGCGCGCGGCTTCGGCCGCCTCGTGCGCGCGGATCTCCGGCGTCCCGCGCGTCGCCATCTCCCCGCGCGTGAGGTCGGTGATCCCGAACGAGAGGCTCCGGGCGGCGAGCGAGGCGAGCGTCCCGCCGCAGCCGAGCTCGACGTCGTCCGGGTGCGCGCCGAACGCGAGAACGTCCACGGGGACGATGGTCGCGAGGCTCACAGCCGGACCTCCTGCACTCCGGGTTCGTTCCACGTCAGATCGCGCCGGAGCGCGCCGACGACGGCTTCGCGCCCGAGTTTGAGGACGTACGGCAGAACCGGAAAGAGGCGCTCGGCGAGCTGGCCGTCGGGCAGGAGCTCGTCCGTGAGGCGGCGGACCTGCCGCGCGACGAGAGCGTCGGCGCGGCCGGCCGATCCTTCGGTCTTCTCGATGAGCTTCTCGAAGGCGAACGTCAGTTTCTCCCGCGTCGCCGCGACCGCCCTGTCGAGCGACGCGTCCACGGCGAGGAGCGCGGGGCGCGCCGCATCGAGGTCCCGGGC
>JBAUSZ010000244.1:0-5807 GCA_049581965.1 Thermoanaerobaculia bacterium
GCGTAGCGCAGCGCGGCCTCGCGCTGTTCGGGCGAGCCCGGCGCGAGGCTCGCGGCCTCGAAGGGGTAGTGGTCGACGGTGGCGTTCGGCTGCAGGTCGCGCAGAGTGTCGCCGCGGCCGTCCACGACGGCCTGCCAGGACGCCCGCCAGTAGGTGATCTCGACGCCGCGCCCCTTCTCGCCCATCTGCGGAGCCGGAAGGTCCCGCGCAGGGGGAGCCGCCGGGAACTGGACGGCACACGCGTCCGTGAAGCGCGCGGGGCCGGGGAGGTCGTTCTTCGTCGCGTCCGCCCACTCGAGAAGGAACGCGACGGCCGTCCCGTCGTGCATCGCACGGACGCGGACCTCGGGCGTCGTCGGCTTCAGGAGCCGCGGCTCGACCATGTCCTGCGGGACGAGCGGGGCGACGTGGACGGGGAGCGCCGACCACGCAGCGTCGGAGGGCGAGGCGGCGAGCGAAGACGCGCGGACGGCACGGACCTCGCCGGGAGAAAGATTCGGTTTCTTCGTGCACGCGGCTCCGAGGACGGCAGCGAAAGCCACTGCGGTCGCCGCGAAACGAGAGCCCGATCGGAAGGCCCTATTCACTTTCATAGAGATCTCTCTTCTCTTCCTATTTCTTCACGGGCAGTTCGTGCGTTGGACGCCGTGGCGGAGGTCGACGGCCGCGCGGACGTGCGCGGGCTCCTTGTACGGGACGCGGACGATCTCCTTGCCGTCCTCCTTGAGGCCGATGATCGTGTCGCCGACGCGCTTCCAGCGCGGCATGACCTCCTCGCTGCAGCCGAAGAGCGAGAGGAGGCCCGCGAGGTCCTGGTCCGCCGTCTTGTACGTCTCGATCGCCTTGTGTACGCCCGGCCCGAACATCTGGTCGAGATATGGCTCGGCACCGTGCACGGGGGGGATGTAGTAGACGTTCGGCTCGAGGCCGAGCTGCGGGAAGAGCGGGAGCGCGACCTTCCGCACGTGGACGAGGTAATCGATCGGGTTCGACGGGTCGGCCTTTTCGGGCGTGTTGATGAACCCCGCCATCCGGATCTTCCCGATGCAGTTCACGAAGCACTGGGGCTGCTGGCCCTGCTCGATCTTCGGGAAACAGGCGATGCACTTCTCCGACGTGCCCGTGAGAGGGTTGAAGAAGACCTTCTTGTACGGGCAGGCCTTCACGCACTCCTGGTAGCCGCGACAGCGCCCCTGGTCGACGAGGACGATCCCGTCCTCCGGGCGCTTGTAGATCGAGCCGCGCGGGCACGAAGCGAGGCAGGCGGGGTAGGTGCAGTGGTTGCAGATGCGCGCGAGGTAATAGAACCACGCCATGTGCGGGCCCGAGAAGGCCGCGCCCTTCTCGATGCGGCCGGTGCAGTCGTCCTCGCCGACGTTCGGGTACGCGTAGTCGAACTCCTCGGGCCGCCAGCCGAGGACGCGCGAGCCCGCGGGGGCGGCCTCGAAGATCGTCTGCCCCTCGTACCGCCCACCGTCCCACGTCTGCGGGCCGAGGCGCTCGAGGATCTGGACGTCCCACGCGAGCGGGTAGAAGCCGTACGGCTTGGACTCGACGTTGTTCCAGAGCATGTACTCCTGGCCCTTGCCGGAGGTCCACGTCGTCTTGC
The DNA here is from genome assembly GCA_049581965.1 of Thermoanaerobaculia bacterium. GTDB lineage: Bacteria > Acidobacteriota > Thermoanaerobaculia > UBA5066 > UBA5066 > Fen-183. The sequence continues at coordinate 1,610 of JBAUSZ010000244.1, forward strand.
ACGCGAGCGTGCACGTCTGGCACGCGATGCACTTGTTCACGTCGAAGATCGCCGCGAACTGCTTCTTCGGGCGGGACTCGGGGTACCAGTAGGACATCTCCCGCTGGATCTGCCAGTTCTTCACGCGTGCCATGGCCTACCCCCTCTTCCCGTCGTTCTTCGAGACGAATCCGCCCCCGAGGTATTTCTGCATGGACGCGTTCTCGTAGCGCGGACGCAGGCCCTTCGCGGCCGGACGCCAGAGGCCGTGGCCCTCGAGGCCGCCTGGTTCGGCCTTCGTGATTTTCACGATTGCCTCGCGCGGCGCGCCCGTCGGGCAATGGACGTCGGGCAGGAAGCCCTTGCCGATCCCCTGCCCGAAGAGGCCTTTCCTCACGAGCGAGTCCGTCATGAGAGTCGGCTTGAGCCAGCCGCGCGTCGCGGACTGATGCGAGCCCGAGCGGAACAGCGCCTGGTAGTTCGTGCGCGGGTTTTTCGCGAGGCCGTCAGGCCGCGTCTCGGTGCCCTCCTTCGAGCCTGGCGTCGCGCCGTACATGTTGAACCACATCCGCGTGACTCCCCGGGGTGTCCCGGGGTAGTACCGCGCCCGGCAGAGGAGGCGCGCGAAGGCGTAGTCCTTCGGGTTCTTCTGCCAGCCCTTGAACGGCCGGTCCTCGGGGTCGGAGTCCACCCAGACGTAGTCGCCGTCCTCGACGCCGAGCTCCTTCGCGTCGGACGGGTGGATGTCGACGTAGCCTTCCGTGACGAACGGCATCCGCTTGTCGTGGCGGTGGACGTCGCCGAAAGGACCGAAGAGCATCGCGACCATGTCCGTGTCGATCGGGAGCGTGTGCGAGCCGTGCCGGTACTTCGGCGTGTGGAAGATGAATGCGTACCCCTGCTTCGCGAGCGGGTGCTGCGTCCTCTTCGTCTCCTGCCACGTCTTGACGACGTTGCGGCCCTGGCGCACCTCGCACGAGAGGTCGTCCCGCGAGACGCCGTAGGACTCCGGGCTCGCCGGCCGGATCGCCTCGTGCTGCGGGGCGACGATCACGTTCGGCTCGTAGAACGTCGAGTCGATCGGTTCGCGGTGGACGGGCAGGTTCTCGCCGGCCTCGATGAACTCGGGCTCCTCGCGGTAGAACTCGAGGCGGCCGGACTTCGTGTACCACGGGCGCGAGTCCGCGACCTGCTCGTACCCGACGCACTTCGGGTTCGTCCGGCTCATGACGATCGCGGGGATCCCGTCCTTCGCCTTCGCCTCGAGGGCGTCGATCCGGTAGCCCTTGGTGTTCGCGGACGCGTCGAGGACCCGCTGGAGGTAGACGTCGACCTTCTTTTCCTTGACGAACTTCCAGCAGTCCGAGAAGCGCTTGTCGCCCGTGAGCTTTGCCATCTCGTCGCCGACGAGGGCGAGGACCTCGATGTCGCCCCGCGTCTCGAAGATCCGCGGGAGCGGCGTCCGGGGGAAAACGTTCAGGAACGGGTTCGTGACGGATGCCGTCATGTCGGGATACTTGAGCTCGGCCCACGAGTCGACCGCGAAGACGACGTCCGCCCACTCGCAGGACGTGGACCACCACCACTCCTGCACGGCGATCATCTCGATCTTCGGCAGGACGTTCACGACGGTGTTGTAGTGCCACTTCACGTTTCCGAGGATCGAGTTCGCGTTCGCGAACCAGAGAGACTTCGTCGGACAGGGGATGTGCGTCTTCCCCGTGAGCGTCTTCTTGCCGACCTTCAGGTAGTGGTCCTCGTGGTTGTAGTAGTGCGCGGACTCCGCCTTCCAGTACTGCTTCGGGCGAGCGGGCTTGCCGGGGTCGAGCTCGAGGTCGAACGGGTTCTCGTTGATGTACTGGGGCGCGCCGTTGAAGATCGCGACGCGGTAGTTGCCCGCGTACGACCCGACGTTTCCCGTGAGCTTCCCGACATTGCCCGTGAGGGAGGCGAGGAGGAAGAGCGCGCGGTCCTTGTTGTCGTTGTTGAAGAACTGGTTCGGGCCCATCCCGACCGCGAAGAGCGTCGTGCCCGGACTCTTCGCGAGCTGGCGCGCGAGGCTCTCGACGGCGGCCGCCGGTGCCCACGTGGCCTCTTCGACCGTCTTCGGGTCCCAGTGAGCCGCGTACTCGGCGACGAGATCCCAGACCGGCCGGCAGCGGACCTTCGTTCCGTCCTTCAGCGGGACGTCGATCGAACCCGTCAGGAGCGGATCGGCGACCCTCGACCTGGCGCCGACCTCGTCGCGCGTGATCGCGCGCGGCGCGTTCCCGGCGCGGTCCCACCACACGTAATCGCCCCAGGCGGCGCGGAGCTTCCCGGGGATGAGCTGGTCGCGGTGCTGGCCGGGCGGCGGCTCCTTCTCGCCCTCGGCCATGACGTGCGTCTGGTTCGAGAGGGCCGCAGCGGACCCACCGAAGACGTCCTGCGCCCCCAGGTACTGCAGCGTATCCATCCTCACGAGGAACGGCAGGTCCGTGAAGCGCCTGACGTAGTCGGCGTCGTAGAGGTTCTCCTTCATGATGACGTGCGCGAGCCCGATCCCGAGGGCCGGCATCGTCCCGGGACGCACGACGAGGACGTCGTCGGCCTTCGTCGACGTCGCCGAGTACTCGCACGCGATCACGACGACGCGCGTGCCCTTCACGCGCGCCTCCGTGAGCCAGTGGGCGTCCGGCATCTTCGTCGTGATCCAGTTCATCCCCCAGACGACGAGCGTCTTGGCGTGCTCGACGGCGTGGAGGTCGAACTCGACGGTCTGCTGGCCCGTGACCATCGGGTGGCCGGGCGGCAGGTCCGTGTGCCACGAGTAGTTGTCGAAGCCGCGGCCCCCGAGCGCCTTGTCGGGCCCGACCTTGCGAATCGCGGCGTCGAGGAGCGCCATCGAGTTCGCCATCCGGTAGAGGCCGAAGACGCGCGTGACGCCGAGGAGCGGCATCCCGCCGCGGAACTTCAGGACCTGCGTCCCGGCGCCGCCCGTCGCCTCGATCATCTTCTCGTCGTAGTGCTGCTCCCTGAGCCGCCGTGCGCCCTCCTCGCCCGCGTAGGTCTCGGCGATGTTCTTGAGCGACCTGGCGACGAGCGTTGCGGCCTGCTCGTGCGTGACGCGAACCCACGTGTCTCGCCCGCGCTGGAAGTACTCGGCGGGCGGCTTGCCGTCGGCCCCACGTGGAAAGCCCTTGTCCACCCACGCCTTGAAACCGGTGCGGACCTTGCAGTGGCTGAGCCGCCGGTCTCCGTAGAACCGCCGCGTCAGAGCGAGGCCCTTCTGGCAGACGCGCGGGTCCCAGCGGTGGCTCGCTTTGTTCCCGTCGATGTCCGTCGCCTCGCCGTAGCGCATCGTGGGCCCGATCCGCGTCAGGACACCCGACCGCACGAAGCCGCGCAGGAGGCAGTTGTGCGTGTCGTTTGGCGCGCACAGGAACGTGAAGGAGGAGTCCGGCCGGAAGAGGTCCCGGTAGACGCGCTCCCAGCCGCGGTCGGGATACGCCGCGAGCGGGTTCGAGATTGCCTCGAGCCCCCATGCCTTCCCGGCCGAGGCGACGAGGGCGCCGAATCCGGAAGCGGCGGCCGCCTCGAGGAAGCGCCGGCGGGTGATGTCGTTTCTCATCGCGTCTTCTCCCACGTTCGAAGCAGGGCCACGACCGATTCGATCTCGGCGTCCGTGAGGACGGGCCGCGTCGTTGAGGGCGTGGCGAACCCCTCCATCGACGTGCCGCGGCGCCCGCGGCGGATCGTCTCGACGAGGTAGCGGTCGGAAGCGGTTTCGAGGAGCACGGCGTTGTTCAGCGCGGGTCCCTCGGCGCCCTGGCCCTTCGCGCCGTGGCAGCCGGCGCAGGCATGGGCATAGACGGCGTCCCCGCCCTTCAGCCCCGGCCGCACGAATCGCCGGGGGCCGGCGGAGGCGGCGGGAGTCGCGCCGCCGCCGAGGGACCTCACGTACGCGACGACGGCCCGGCGCTCGTCAGGCCTGAGGCCAGAGGCCGCATCGGCCCAGCCCGGCATCCGCCGGCCCGGGCGCCCTTTGTCGATCGTCGCGGCGAGGAACTCGTCCGACGAGAGGGCGAGAAAGTCCGGGTTTCCGATCGCCGGGAAGGCGGCCATCCCCGCGTACCGCATCCCTTCGCCCTGCGCTCCGTGACAGCCCGAGCAGAACGCGCCGTAGAGTGTCGCGCCGTCCGTCGCGAACTCGCGCGCGCCGAACCGCTCGACGCGCAGG
>JBAUSZ010000245.1:0-8484 GCA_049581965.1 Thermoanaerobaculia bacterium
CTCCTCACCCGCGCGCCGAAGGCCGCGAGAAGCTGCCGGCAGAGGGCACCCGCGGCGACCCGGGCGGCCGTTTCCCGGGCGCTCGCGCGCTCGAGGACGTCGCGCAGGTCGCGGCGGGAGTACTTGAGCCCGCCCGCGAGGTCGGCATGGCCGGGCCGGGGGGAAGAGAGGCGCCTCTTCGCGGCCGCGTCGGGATCCACGTCGAGGGGTCCCATGACCCTCTCCCAGACGCCATGATCCCGATTCTCGATCGTGAAGGCGACGGGCCCCCCCAGGGTCTCGCCGCCCCTCAGGCCCCCGGTGAACCGGGCCTCGTCCCTTTCGATCTTCATGCGGGCGCCCCGCCCGTAACCGTGCTGGCGCCGGGCGAGGTCGGCGTTCACGGCCGCCGCGTCGACGCGGAGACCCGCCGGGAGGCCGGACAGAATGCCGGTCAGGAGGGGGCCGTGGGACTCCCCGGCGGTCACGAGGGACAGGCGCGCCATCGGGTCGAGTCTAGCGGGTGAAGGCCGGTCTCGCGGTGTAGACTCCCTCTCCAAGGGGCCTTTCCCGAGACTCAGGCTCGACACCAGCTCGGGTCCGGCTCGCCTCGAGATTATTGCCAGAATCGGGGTCTTGCTCATGAGAATCGCCGCCGTGCCTGCCGAAGACCCGCTCGAAGTGATCGCCGAGTCGAAGCTTCCGGCGTACGGGATGGACCGAAACGACCGGATCGTCTACTGGAACGAAGGCGCCGAGAGGATCCTCGGGTGGAAGCCCGAGGAGGTGCTCGGCAAGGCCTGCTACGACGTCCTCGCCGGCCGCGACGTGTTCGGCAACGTCTATTGCGCGCAGGACTGCGGCGCCGTCAAGACGGCCACCGAAGGCGAAGACCCCCGCCCGTTCCTGCTCGACGTCCGAAAGAAGGGAACCGGCACCGTGAAGATCGTCGTGCGGACGGTCGCCCTCCCCGAGACGGGCCCGAGGTTCTCGTGCCTCATGCACTTCATCGAGGCCGAGGGCGAGTCCGTCGAACCGATCCTCAAGGCGCTCCGGGACTCCGTCAACGACCCTCGGGGGGGCGACGCGCGGCCCGGCCCCGTGCCGGCACCCGCCTCGCCGATCTCGGTTTCGCCGCTCACGGCGCGCGAGCGCGAGATCGTCCTCCTCCTCTCGAACGGCTTCGCGGCGCTCAACATCGCCGCGAAGCTGAACCTCTCGCACGCCACCGTGCGGAATCACATCCAGAACGTCCTCCGGAAACTCGACGTGCACAGCCAGGTCGAGGCGGTCGCGCTCTCGTTCCGCCGCGGGTGGATCTGACGGGGCCCGGGGGAGCCGTGAGCCGCACCGTCTCGAGGGCTGCCGCGATCCGGATGCTGCGCGACGCCTTTCTCGCGCGCACCGACCAGGAGCACTCGATGTGCGACGTCGCCTCGCGCGACGGGATCTTCTGCGGCGGCTTTAGGGCCTGGTCGGACCAGGAGCTGCGCAAGCGCTTCGCGACGCTCGAGGCGCGCCGCCCCGGCCTCCCCCGCGCCGCGTTCGAGGAGCTCGCAAACAAGTGGCAGCTCGGCCGGCAGATCGTGCACGGCTCGCCTCTGGCCTGCGACGTCCAGACGAGAGAGCACGGAACCTGCCGCGGCTGGGACGCGTTTTCGAACGCGGACCTCGAGCGCTTCTGCGCGGAAGTTCTCCGCGAGACCCTCACCGTGACGGAGACGGGCGCCGCCGAGGGCTGAGCGCCCGGGCCTCGGCCGTCAGTTGACGCCGAGCTCCGCGAGGATCTTCGGGTTGGTCTCGTCCTGAGCGAGGATCTGGTGGCACGCGTCGCACTCCTGCGAGATCGCGCGTCCGCTTGCGGCCTTGTGGTTCCCGTCGTGGCAGCGGAAGCAGCCGAGGAAATCCTCGTGCCCGATGTGGTTCGGGTGCGTGCCCCACGTGAGCCGCATCTCGGGGAAGACGTTCCGTCCGTAGATCCGCTGGACCTCGCGCACGGCCGTCTCGACGGTCGCGCGGCGCGTCCGGTAGACGTCGGCGTACTTCGCCTTGTAGTACTCCGTGAGGTCCTTCTCGATCCGGTCGAACGCGGCCTCGCGCGACGGGTAGTCCGCCTTCAGGACCTCGACGGCCTTCTTTCGGACGAACGGCAGGTCCGCGCTGATCGACCCCGCGGCCATCGCCTCGTTGACGGCCCGCTCCGGCAGCTCGTAGGCGTGCGTCGGGCGATTGTGGCAGTCGATGCAGTCCATCGTCCGGGTCTCGACCTTCGCTTTCTGGGCGTCCGTCGGCTTGATCTCGGTCGAAGCGAAGACGACCGTCTTGCCGTCGTCGTCCACGTAGTTCACCGTGGGAATGACCTCGCGGCGCCCGTCCGTCGTGGCATACGAGATGCGCTCCTTGTCGTCCAGGTGCCGGCCGTGGATCCCGACGGCGTTCGAGCCCGTCCGACCCCCGAGCTTGAGGAGGAGTACCGTCTTCGTGACGCTGTTCTTCTCGTCCTCGCCGAACTTCGTGATGATGCGCAGTTTGTCTCCCGCGAACTTCTGGGGCCAGTGGCACTGCTCGCAGGTCGCGCGCGCGGGGCGCAGCGTGTGGACGGGCGAGGGGATCGGGCGCGAGTACGTGCCGAAGACGACGGCGACGACCTGGCGGACACCGTCGATCTTCGCCTTGACGGCCCACGAGGCGCCGGGGCCGATGTGGCAGCTCGTGCACGCGACACGCGAGTGAGGCGAGTCGAGATAGGCCCCGTACTCGGGCGCCATGACCTTGTGGCACGTGAGGCCGCAGAAACGGGAGGACTCCATGTAATCGGCACCCATGTACGCCGAGAACGTCAGGATGATCACGTTGAGTGTCGTCAGGAGGGCGACGAGAAAGCCGAAGCGTTTGAGGTTCGGATCCGCGAGATCGAGCTTCGGGTACACCGAGGGCAGTGCTCCCGCCCTCTTCAGGCGCCGGCGCTCGAGCAGGATCCCGACAGGAATCAGGACGAGGCCGATCAGGAACAAGAACGGCAGGCCGAGGATGAAGATGATGCCCGCGTAGGGATGCACCGGCCTCGAGGCGGTCGCCTCGATCACCCAGAACCCGATCAGGGCGAGCGCGGCGCTCGTCGTCAGGACGGCGCCGAAGACGGAAAGGCGGTTGCGGCCGAGAAACAGAATCGGCCGGATCCACCGGGCCGCGAGGCCGGCGGGCTCTGGGGTCATGGACTCCTCCTCAGGACGGGGTTCAGCTCAGGAGCGCGTAGATCGTCAATGATACGAGAAGCAGGCCGACGCAAACGGCGATCGTTCCGATCGTCCGGCCGCGGCGGACTTCCTGCGGGGCGGGAGCCGGCGCCGCGATCTCCGCGATTCTGCCTTCCGAGACGAGCCGCTCGTACTCGGCGGGGCGCTCGTGTTTCACCTCGTCGAGCGGGAGAACGCCCGTGAAGATCACGGTGTCCATCGGGAACTTCTCGGGCCTGAGGTGCCCGTTGAAGAAGTGGATCGTGAAGATGAAGACGGTCGCGAGAAGAGCTTCTTCCCCGTGGACGAGGAGGGCGACGTTGAACCAGTCTCCGGGAAGCACTCGGGCCCAGAACTTCGGGAACCAGAGGACGAAGCCCGAGCCGCCGATGATCCCCATGCCCCAGAAGACCGCCCAGTAGTCGAACTTCTCCCAGTACGTGAAGCGGTCGAAGTTCGGCCGCGGACCGAGGCCGACGAACCAGCGGACGTGGCCCATCATCTCGGACAGGTCGCGGGGCTGCGGGACCATCGAGCCGGGTCCCCAGAGGATCGTCGTGTCCCTGTCCACGAACAGCCTCTTCAGGATCCGCGCGAGGTGAACGAGGAAGACACAGACCATGACGATGGCGAACATCCGGTGCAGCGCGCCCGCGGCCCGGAAGCCGCCGAAGAGGTGCGAGAGCACTCTCGCCCACTTGCGCTCCGAGAACAGAAGAGGAAGTCCGGTGATCGCGAGACCGAGAAAGCTCGTCATGAGGAAGACGTGGAGCCGCCTGTCCAGGTCGTCGAAGCGCCGGACGAAGGCGGGGCCGACCGGAACCGCGGTCGCGTCGTCCCTCATCGTGCGCCTCCCTTGCCGTCGCCGTTCCTGGCCCGGTTGGCCTCCGCCCGCGCCTTGACCGACCGCGGGAACCACAGCGCCGTGTGGACCCCGAAGAAGGCGAAGACGCCGATCAGGAGGTACTTCATGAAGAGAGCCGTGAACCAGAGGATGCCGCTGCGGCCCCGGTCGTGCGGGTTCGCGTGCGGATCGTACTTCGCGAACTTCGCGCTCGCACCGATGTGGCACTTCTGGCAGGTCGCGAGCCGCTTGGCGGGCCCGACCGACGAGCGCGCGTCGCCCGCCGGATGGATCTCGTGGGCCGTGTGGCAGTCCGCGCAGGTCGCGACGGCCGAGAAGCCGAGCTCCGAGACCTGGCCGTGGTAGGTGTCGCGGTAGCTCTTGAGCGAGGAATCGTGGCAACCCCCGCATTGCCGGAGGATCTGGAGCCGCCGCACCTCGGGCACCGCGGTGATCGCGTGCGCGGAGTGGCAGTCGGAGCAGACGGGAACGCTCTCGTTGCCCTTGGCGAGCTGCTCGCCGTGGATCGAGGTCGCGTACTCCTCCTGGATCTTCGAGTGGCACGAGCCACAGGTGCCGGGGACGTGCAGCCGCGCCACGGTGCTCTTCGGATCCCGCTTCGGGCTCCGGATCTCGTGGTAGCCGTGGCAAGTCGCGCAGTTCGGGGCGATCTTCAGGCCCGATTTCTCGAGGGCCTTCCCGTGGATCGAGTCGTGGAAGCTCACCGGCTCGCTGCCGTCGGTCCCGCCCGCGCGCGGGAAGATCTTCGGGTCGCCGTGGCAGCGCATGCACGTCGCGGGAAGGTTGAAGTGGTTCGTCCGGGAGGCCGAGTCGTTCGAGGGCTTGATGTCGTGGGCGCCGTGGCAGTCCGAGCACCACGCGGCCTTGCTGCGGGGATTCTTCGCCCGGGCGGCGGCGTGCCAGCTCTTGCCGTAGTCCTCGACCTGCTGGGCGTGGCATGCCGAGCAGTCGGGCCTGGCGAGCTTCTCCGGGTGGGGAAAATCGGCCGTCTTCGCGAGGTCCGTGTGGCAGTCCACGCAGGCGGCGCCCGCGGCGCCGTGGACGGACTGGGCGAACACGTTCTTGTCGACGAAGAGCGAGGACCCGTCAGCCCTCTTGGCGGTCGGGTCCTCGTGGCATCCGAGACAGTCGTCGTTGGACGGGGGCTTCGGGGACGGGGCCGCGGCTCGCAGCGGGGAGGCCGTGAGCAGAAACGCGGCGAGTACGCCCCCGAGCCTCATCCGCATGATGTTACTTGGACGCAGGATCGCCCGGGTTCGTCCCCTTCTTGAGCTCGTCGCCGTTGGACACGCCGTCTCCGTCGCTGTCCATCTTGTCCAGCGCGGCGAAGTCGTACTTGCCGTCCTTGCCCTTCACCTTGCCCATGTCGGCGCCGAACTTGTTGAGGTCGGCCTCGCCCTTCTTGGGCATCGCCTTCGTGTGGCACGACCCGCACTTCATCTTCGAGTCGGGGTACTTCTTGAGGAACTCCTTCTGGAGCTCCATGGTCGCCATCGCGGTCCCCGCGACGAGCGCGACCGCGGACGCGAGTGAGATCACACCGAGCCTGGATTTGTTCATCGCATTCCTCTTCGAAAAAAGAAAGGGCGGCCCTTCTCCCGGGCCGCCCGTTTCATCAAGGCCGCCACTTCAGATAGACACCGATGCGGTCGGCGCGGTACCTCTGGTTCGCCAGCTGATAGTCCAGATAGCGATCGACGTTCCACTCCACCGCGAGGCCGGCGTTCGCCGTGGCGTTCCAGTCGACGCGGGCGCCGCCCCGGTACATGCGGAAAAAGTAGGTCCTGATGTTGTTGAAATAGCTCCAGAACCCGTCCACGGCGAACGAGCCGTGGGTGAAGCCGGCGCCGGCCTCATAGAGGTCGCCCTCTTCCGAGTTCGAGGAGACGAAGGTCGTGAAGTCCTGCGGCCTCCGGACCGGGATCGTGCTGTCCGCCTTGAGCTTTGCGTAGGCGCCGTGCAGCCTCACCCACTTCACGGGGTTGAGCGTGATGTCGGCCGTGTACTGCCGCGACTTCGCCGAGTAGACGTTGAGCGGGCCGGCGTCCTCGTTCTTGTCGTCGAGGAAGAAGGCGCTGCCGCCCACGGTGACGATTCCGAAGCCCTTCCACGTGAGGCGAACGCGCTCGCGGTTTCTCTTGAGGTAATCCACGCGCGTGATCGCGGTGTTCGCGTCGTCGTACGAGGCCTCGCCCATGAGGTTGAACCCGTACATCGAGACCGTGAGGGCGCCCTCGAAGCGGTTGATGTTGCGGCTGAAACTGCCGCCCTGGCCGCCGGGGACGACGATCTCCGCCGAATCCTCGGTCACGGTCAGGTCCTGGTTGATGCGGGAGTAGCCGAGGCGGATGCCGAACGGCCCGAAGAATCGTGCCGACGCCTGGACGTCGAACTGCTTCTCCTTGCGCTCGATCGAGGTCTGCGTCGCGATGAGGGACAGGAAGTCGGCCTGCGAGAAGCCCGTGAACGTCGACGTGCCGGTGAAGAGGTCGCTGAGCAGCGCCTGGTTGTCCCACGTCTGGTCGCGCTGCGTGTACCCCGCCGTCAGATCGAGTCCGCTCATGACGTGCCACTCGGCGCGGCCGCCGGCGCGCCACGACAGGCTCTTGGGCGTGGCATACGACGCGCCGAGGAGACCCGTGAAGAATCCCGAGAAGTTCTGGCTCTGCAGGGACGGCGCGGAGAAACGGTTAAAGGACGCGAAGCTGCCCGCGGCGGTTTCTGCCGTGGAGTCGTCGCCCGAGGCGTTCGACCGCACGTAGAAGCCCGACAGCTGGAGATTCGGCATCGCGAAGCCGCGGACGAACGCCGACGTCACCGGAGTGTTGATGTCCGTGACGCTCGAACGCGTCAGGCTGCTCGCCGCGATGTTCTTGTCGAGCACCGGGGAGGTGTTGTTGCCGGAGCCTGCGCCCGAGACGAGCGCGAGGTTCTCGGTCTCGTGGTACTTGCGCCAGCCCTGGACGACCTCGCCGGAGACGACGCCCGCGTTGAACGCGAGGCCCGCCCGGAACTCCTGGTCGCTGCTGCGGAGGTTCTGGGAAAGGCGGAACTCGTCCTGGCCGAGTTGGTAGGTCGTGAAGCCCGGGCCCGACAGCGTGTTGGAGGTGTAGCCGACGAGCGGCGTGATCACGTTGCCCGGGAGCACCTCGAGGTCGACGTTGAACTGCTCGCGGGTCCGGTCCCAGGTCTGCTGACCGACCGTGACGCCGAGCGGGTTCGCGAAGCCCTGGAGGGCGCTGAAAAACTGCGTGTTGCGGTACGAGAACCGGAGCCGGTAGGCGCCGGTGAGGCCGGCGTCGAGGCGCAGGAAGCCCGCGCCGCCGACGCCCAGGTCGGCGCCGTCGATGCGAAGCTTGTCGACGATCGGGAAGCCCGAATACTTCTCGTCGGTCGCAAGATGCACGGACCGGATGAGGAATCCCTCGCGGTCGTTGACCTGCGAGCGGTAGGTCTCCTCGCTTCCGGAGAGCGTCAGGAAACGGTAGCCGACCTCGATGTCGAACGGGATCGCCTGGGCGCGGGCAACGCCGGGGGCGAGTGTCACAACGAGTGCGGCCGTGAGGAAGGCGGAGCGGAGAATTCGCATCGGCCTGTCCTTACTTCAGGAGCTGCGGGTTGCGCTGGGAACCGTGGACGGCCGTGTGACACGTCGTGCAGTTCTGGTAGCGCGGCAGCGAGAGGCTGTGGAAGGAAGGCGGCTGCGAGCCCAGCGTGCCCGTCGAGAGCGTCGAGTGGCACTCGAGACACTGGGTGTACACCGTGGCCCTCGTCAGCTGGTGCGGGTACGGAGACCCGTGCGGACGGTGGCACGACGTGCAGCTGCCGGCGACGCCGGTCACGTGGGGAAAGACGAAGGGGCCGCGTTTCTCCGAATGGCAGGAGACGCAGCCCGGCTCGCCCGCGCGGGTCTGGCGCACGGCGTGGTTCGCCGGGCGGCCGTGGGGATCGTGGCAGTTCACGCACGACATCACGCCGTCTTTCAGACGGTGCGCAAAGGGTTCGGCCGTGAACGAGGCCTTGACGTCCCCGTGGCAGCTCGCGCAGAGCGTGTTGGGGTCGGACTGGAGCAGGGCTTTCTGCCCCTTGCCCGATTTGTGGATGGAGTGGCAGGAGAGGCAATTCACCGCCTCGGACGACGCGTGCACGCCGTTCCAGAAGGACGCGCGCTCCGCGGACTGCTTGTGGCAGGTCTGGCACGTGTCGGCGCCGGTCCGACCATGGAGGCCCTTGATGAGCGACTTGTCGCCGCCGGCCTCCATGTGCTTCGTCCCGTCCCCGTGGCACGTTTCACAGACCGCGTTGCCGGCCACGCCGCCGTGGGCGGCGCGGTAGCCACGGGTGTGAGGATTACTCGCGAAGATCTTGGCCTCGTCGTGGCAGTCGGCGCACGCGGGCCCGGCC
>JBAUSZ010000246.1:0-6283 GCA_049581965.1 Thermoanaerobaculia bacterium
GGTCTCGGCGGCGCGCGCGAGGAACGACGACGCCGCGCCGAGGTGCGCGGCCCGCGCGAGGAGGCGGCAGAGGACGACGCCCTGCTGCCCGAGGACGACGAGGGCGAGCGCGGCCGGCTCCCGTCCGTCCCACACCGGGCCGAGGAGGGCCCAGAAAAGGAGCGGCAGGATCCCGAGGGCGCCGAAGGTGATCTCGAGGGCAAGCGTCCGAACGGGGTGCCTGAGGACGAACCCCAGACCCGCCCCGAGGGCGCCGATGAGGTTCGCGCGTCCGGCGCGTCCCATCGCGGCGCGCGTGTAGAGAACGACGAGGCGAATGAACGCGGCGGCGACGAGAAAGGCGACGAGCCTGAGGAGCAGAAGGAGGATCGCCTCCCACTCGTAGCGCAGGTCCTCGGGCTCGTAGAGGCGGCCCGTCTCGGCGCAGAACCAGCGGTAGGCCGCGAGGGTTCCGGTCAGTGAGACGGCGCCGAGCAGAAGAGAGGGGGCCGCGAAGCGCGCGGCGTCGGCCCCGAAGGCGGCGAGGTTTCCGCGGTCCTTCCCGGCGCCGAATCGCCCGGCGAATCCGCCCGCGAAAACCGCCGCGAGTGCCGCCGCCAGGACGGCGAAGCCCACGGCCGAGCCCGAGGCGCCCGCCATTCCGAGGAAGCCCGAGAGCGGCGTCCGGCGCTCGGGACCGCGCTCGTCGCGTTCGCCCGTCGCGACCTCCTCCCACCTCGAGAGGTCGCCGAAGACGTCGGGCCGCGCGCGGGAGATCTCGCCATAGAACGCGAAGATCGGCGGCGCCGCCCCTGCGATCCGCGCGGCCCACGGGCTTCGGTCGAGCGCCTCCCTGAGGGCGACGTTCACCGGGTGGGCGAACGCGTAGGCGAGGAGGAGGTTGCAGACGAGGGCGAGAAGGAGCGCCTTCCAGGCCGTCAGCGCCGAGACGACGCCGCGAGCCGCGAGGACGGGAACGGAATCGCGCGTCACTCGGCCGCCGCGAACCCGAGGAGGGAGAAGGTCTCGAGGAGGTTCTGGGCCCAGAACATGAAACGGGCGGTCCACGCCCGCGACGCGCGCGGATCCGGCTCCGTCCGGCGGCCGTTGTTCAGCGTGTTTCCGTCGAGGAGGCACTTGCGCGCCGGATCCACCTCTGCCGAGAGGAGCCTCGGCCCGCGCAGCGTCCAGCGGACCCAGCGCTCGGCGCCGGACCACGGTCGCGTGAGGGTCGAGCCGTCCTTGAAGGTGAAGAGGACGTCCACGGGCCAGACGGCCTCACCGAAGCGCTGGACGACGACCGTGGATTCGAAGGTCCCGGAACCCTCCTTCTTTCCGGCGGCGAACCTCCGCTCGGAGCCCTCGCCGGTGAATCCCGCCGGCCCCGCGATCTCGCGCGTGTCCACGAAGGTCACCGCGTAGTCGACCGAGCCCGCCGTCGCGAGGATGCCCGCGACCGACGCCGCGGCGCCTTCGCCGGCGACGGCGCGCACGACGCCGAGGAAGTCGGCCGTCGTCGGGTGCCGGAAGGCGAAGCGCGTCGCGTATGTCTTCATGACCTTCGCCCACACGGCCTCGCCGAACGTCCGCTCGCACGAGCCGAGAAGGAGGGCGGTCCTGAGGTACGCGTTGCTCCGGATCGCGCTTCCGTCGAGCTGGCGGTACGAAGGGACCGTCATCGCGTCCGAGCCGGAGACGAGAGCCCAGCGGTGGAAGCGGTCCGTCACGCCGAAGGGGTACGGGACGGTCACGCCCGCGAACGTGACGGGGATTCCGTAGAAACGGACGACCAGGGACGGGTCGCCGTAGGCTGCCTCGAGGGCCTTGAGCGTCGCCCACGTGTCGAAGCCTTCGTCGAGGTGCGCCTCTTCGATCTCGTTCGAAGCCAGGATCCCGTAGAAGACCTGGTGGCCGTACTCGTGGATCGTGACGCTCTCCGGAGACTGCGCCTTCCTCGGCGCGATCTCGCGGCCGCCTCCGACGAAGAGCGTCGGGTATTCCATCCCTTCGGTGTGGCTGCCCCACGGCGGGTCGACGACCGTGACGACCGGGTAGGGGTACGGGAGGTAGCGGGTCCCGAAGTCCTGGAGGCCGACTTTCGTGGCCTTGAGGTACCGGTCGCGGAGCGGCCGGTGGTCGGGCTGCAGGAGGAGGACGATGTCGACGTTCGGGAGTCCGTTCGCGCTGAACGTGTCGCGCACGACGTCGAAGCGCGGGCAAGCCGCGAATGCGAAGTCGTGGACGTCCTCGGCAAGGAAGCGCGCGCGGACGAGGTCTCCCGCGAGTTCCGTCTCCTCCTTGAGGACGCCCGTGCCGCCGAGGTGACCCTTGTTCGCCCTTGGGAGCGTGAGCGAGACGTCGTAGTCGCCGAAGTCGGCGAAGAACTCCGTGCCCGCGTGGAACTGGTGGGCGTTCCAGCCGGCGTCCGTCGCCGCGCAGAGTTTTGGAAACCACTGCGCGCCGAGGAGGTAGTCGTCCTTCCACCCCGTGCGCGCGACCGCGCGCGGGAACTTCGCCTCCCAGTCGACGCGGAAGACGACCGTCTCGCCGGGCAGGACGGCGTGGGGGAGCGGGACGACGACGAGGGTGCGGTCGCCCGGGTTTCCGTCGTCGGGCGAGACGTACTTCAGGCCGGGCGTGAGGTCGGTCCCGTCGTCGAGGGCGATCCGGTGAATCTCCGAAAAGCCCCATCGACCGGCGTCCCCCGCCGCCAGGCCACGGTCCCTCCGGCCGCCGCCTCGCGACTGCTCGATCAGCCACGTCGAACGGTCGTTTCGCCACGCGTTCAGGTAGAGGTGAAGCGCGAGGTTGGGCAGCGCGGCTTTCGTCCGGTTCGTGAACCGCACCGTCTCCTTTCCCGTCAGGACGTGCCCCGGATTCACGGCCGCCTCGATCGTGTACGAGGCGACGGGCGGGACGCGGGACCCGCCGTCGAGGCGCGCGGCGGCGAGGAGGGCGGCGAGGAGGGCCAGCCGCGCGGCGCGTGGGCGAATCACGACGGGCGATGCTAACAGGGGCCCCCGCGGGGCGCCCCGCCTAGAATCGGCCCCGTGACGAAGACGATCGCCCCGGCGGCGCGAGCGGCCGAGCTGAGGAAGGAGATCGAGAGGCATGCGCGCCTCTATTACGTCGAGGACCGTCCTCAGATCACCGACGCCGAATACGACGCCCTCCTGCGCGAACTCATCGATCTGGAAAGGGCGCATCCGGAGCTCGCGACGCCGGACTCCCCGACGCAGCGCGTGGGCGGGACGCCCGTCTCGAGCCTGCCGAACGTCCGCCACGAGATCCCGCTTCTCTCGCTCGAGAACGCCTACTCGCCGGACGAGCTGAAGGCGTGGGTCGTGCGCGTCGCCGACCGCCTCGGCCGGACGCCTGCCTTCGTCTGCGAGCTGAAGATCGACGGCCTCTCGGTGTCGCTCGTCTACGAGGAGGGCCGGCTCGTGCGCGCCGCGACGCGCGGCGACGGCACGACGGGAGAGGACGTCACGCCGAACGTCAGGACCATTCACTCGATTCCACTTGAATTGAAGAACGAGATTCCTTCGAAGGTGAAGATTCCGGCGGTGCTCGAGGTGCGCGGCGAGGTCTACATGTCGAAGAAGTCCTTCGCCGCGCTCAACGAGAAACGCGAAGAGGCGGGAGAGCCGCTGTTCGCGAACCCGCGCAACTCGGCCGCAGGCTCGCTGCGCCTCCTGGACGCGAAGATCACGGCGAGCCGACGCCTCTCGGCGTTCCTCTACTCCATTGCGCGCTGGGCCGGAGACGACGAGCCGCGGACTCAGGAAGCCGCCCTCTCTGCCCTCGAAGAGATCTCTCTTCCGGTCAACCCGCATCGCGCCGTCGTCGCGAACCTGGAGGGGGTCTTCGGGTTTCTCGAGGAGTGGAAGGCGAAGCGCCACGACCTGCCCTTCGAGACGGACGGAGTCGTCGTGAAGGTGGATTCCATCCCCGACCAGAAACGTCTCGGCCAGACCGCAAAATCTCCGCGCTGGGCGATCGCCTTCAAGTATCCGCCCGAGGACGCGACGACGGTCGTGATGGACATCGCCGTGCAGGTGGGGCGCACGGGCGTCCTGACGCCGGTCGCGGAGTTCGCGCCCGTTCTCCTCGCGGGGACGACCGTCCGCCGCGCGACGCTTCACAACCTGGAGGATCTCTCGCGCAAGGACGTCCGCGTCGGCGACACCGTGGCCGTCGAGAAGGGCGGCGACGTGATCCCGAAGATCACGCGGGTCCTCCTCGCGAAGCGCCCGAAGAGCGCGAAACCCTTCGCGATGCCGAAACGCTGCCCGGCGTGTGGCGAGAAGGTCGTTCAGCTCCCGGGCGAGGTCGCGATCCGCTGCGTGAATCCCGGCTGCCCGGCACAGGTCGCCGAGGCGCTCCGCCATTTCGTCACGCGCCGCGCGATGGACGTCGAGGGCCTCGGCGACGAGCGGATCGAGCAGCTCCGCGAGGCGGGTCTCCTGAAGGACGTCGCCTCGCTCTACGACCTGACCGCCGGAGAGCTCGCCCCCCTCGAGCGCTGGGGCGGCAAGTCGGCCGCGAACGTGATCGCGGAAATCGCCCGCTCGAAGGAGGCCGGCCTCGCCCGTCTCCTCTTCGGGCTCGGAATCCGGCAGGTGGGCGAGAAGACGGCCAAGGTCCTCGCGCGGCGGTTCCGGACGGTCGACGCGCTCCTGGAGGCGGACGAGGAGGCCCTGACGGCCGTCCCCGAGATCGGCCCCGAGACGGCCCGCGGCATTCTCGAATGGTTCGCGCGCCCGGCGAACCGGCGGCTCCTCGGAAAACTCCGGGAGGCGGGAGTCCGTATGATCGAGGGCGCCGAGCCCGAACGAGGGGGCGGAGCCCTGTCCGGGGGCATCTACGTCCTGACGGGCACGCTCCGGAATCGGACGCGTGAGGAAGCCACCGAGGCGATCGAAACGGCGGGTGGCAAAGTGAGTTCGAGCGTGTCGAGAAAGACCACGGCGGTCATCGCCGGCGAGGAGCCCGGGAGCAAGCGGGACAAGGCACGCGCGCTCGGGGTCGCCGTCTGGTCGGAGGAGGACCTCGACCGCGCGCTCGAGGGAGCAAAACGATGAGCGCGCCGCCTCTCGTCCTCGTCGTCGACGACGACGCGGCGAGCCGGAAGGCCATGGCGCTCACTCTCGAGACGGACGGGCGCCGGGTCGAGGAATTCGGCGACGCCGCGTCCGCGCTCGAGCGCGCCGTCGAGGATCCCACCGTGGCCCTCGTCGTGACGGACCTCAAGATGCCGGGAAAGACGGGCCTCGAGCTCGCGGTCGATCTCGCGGCGGCCCGGCCGGACGTGGCGGTCCTCCTCGTGACGGCGCACGGCGACGTCGAGACGCTCCTCTCGGCGCGGGCGCTCGGCACGGTGGACTACGTCGCGAAGCCTCTCGCGAAGGACGACCTGCGCCTGCGGGCCGAGGCCGCCCTGAAACGCGCACGGCAGGCCGGCGAGATCCGCGACCTGCGCGAGCGCCTCGACAAGCGTTTCGGCTTCGAGGCGATCCTCGGGATCAGCAAGCCGATGGAGTCCCTCTTCGAGAAGCTGCGCATCGTCGCCCCCGCGCGGACGACGGTTCTCCTCGTGGGCGAGTCGGGCACCGGCAAGGAGCTCGTGGCGAACGCGCTCCACCACAACTCGCCGCGCCGCGGGCGGAGCTTCGTCGCGCTCAACTGCGGGGCGATCCCGCGCGAGATCATCGAGTCCGAGCTCTTCGGCCACGAGCGGGGCGCCTTCACGGGCGCGCTCGTGAAGCGCGTCGGCCGCATCGAGCAGGCGCAGGGCGGGACGCTCTTTCTCGACGAGGTTTCCGAGATGCCGCCCGACCTGCAGGTGAAGTTCCTGCGCGTCCTCGAGGAAAAGCGCGTGACACCGGTCGGGGGCAACGAGTCGAAGGAGGTCGACTTCCGGCTCGTGGCCGCGACGAACCGCGACCTCGTGAAGGAGATCGAGATCGGCCGCTTCCGGCAGGATCTCTTCTACCGGCTCTCGGTCGTCACGCTGCTGATCCCGCCGCTGCGCGAGCGCAAGGACGACATCCCCCTTCTCGTCGAACGCTTCCGCACGCTCTTTTCCGAGGAGCACGGCAAGACCGTGGCGGGTGCGACACCCGCCGCTCTCGCGGCACTCGTTGCCTACGAGTGGCCGGGCAACGTGCGCGAGCTCAAGAACGTCCTCGAGAGCGCCGTCCTCTTCGCCGCGGGAGGGCGCATCGACGTGGCCGATCTGCCGCCCGCGATCCGCGCACGCGCCCCGGGCCGGCCGCGCTCGGGCGAGGGTGCCGCCCAGAAG
>JBAUSZ010000247.1:0-6366 GCA_049581965.1 Thermoanaerobaculia bacterium
TCCCTCGGGCGCGCCCGCGGCGCCCGTCCCCGCGCGCTTCGGAGCGCTTGTCGTATCGGGCGGGCACACGCATCTCTTCCGGTTCGAGGGCCCGCGCATCGACCGGCTCGCGCGCACCCGTGACGACGCGGCCGGCGAGGCGTTCGACAAGGTCGCGAAGCTGGCGGGCCTCGGCTATCCGGGCGGCCCCGCCGTCGACCGGCTCGCGCGCCGCGGGCGCGCCGTCCGGCCTTTTCCGATCCCGCACTTCAAGGACGGATCCGACGATTTCAGCTTCTCGGGCCTCAAGACGTCGGTCAAAGAGCGTCTCTCCGAGATCGGCCGCCTGCCGGTTTCGGGCCTGCCTGCCGGACCGGCCCTCGCGGCCGACGACGCGACGCCCGGGCTGTGCGACTTGATGGCGGACGTCGAGGCGTCGATCGTGGCCCAGCTCGTCGACCGCCTCGAGCGGGTCGTCGGCAAGGAGCGCATCGGCATCCTGACCGTCTCGGGTGGCGTCGCGGCGAACACGCTCCTCCGCGAACGTCTCCCCGCCTGGGGCCGCTCGCGCGGTGTCGAGGTCCGCGTCGCTCCCCTCGCCCTCACGGGGGACAACGCGATCATGATCGCCTTCGCGGGGCTCCGGCGTCTCAAAGAAGGGCGCCTCGGCGAGGGCCTCGCGGCGATCGCGCGGTCGCGCTGGCCGCTCGAAAACCTCGCGTGACGACACGAGCTCGCTCGGCCGGTGCCGAGCCGGCCCCGGTCCGCTAGAATCCGCGCTCCGCCGCGCCTTTCCCGCGCCGCGCCCCCATGACCGATCCCTCGCGCATCCGCAATTTCTCGATCGTCGCCCACATCGACCACGGGAAGACGACCCTCTCCGACCGGATCCTCGAGATCACGGGCGCGCTGACGGCCCGCGAGATGACCGAGCAGGTCCTGGACGACAACCCGATCGAGAAGGAGCGCGGGATCACGATCAAGGCGCGCTCCGTCACGCTGAAGTACCGGGCCGAGGACGGCCAGGATTACGTCCTGAACCTCATCGACACGCCCGGGCACGTCGACTTCACCTACGAGGTCTCGCGCTCGCTCGCGGCCTGCGAGGGCGCGGTCCTCGTCGTGGACGCGACGCAGGGTGTCGAGGCGCAGACGCTCGCGAACGCGTACCTCGCGATCCACAACAACCTGACGATCGTCCCGTGCATCAACAAGGTCGACCTCCCGTCCGCCGTGCCCGAGATGGCGCGCGAGCAGATCGAGGAGGTCATCGGGATCCCCGCGCGGCACGCCGTCCTCACGTCGGGCAAGGTCGGGACGGGCGTGCGCGACCTGCTCGAGCAGATCGTGCACGACGTCCCGGCCCCGAAGGGCGACGCCGGTGCTCCGCTCAAGGCCCTTCTCTTCGATTCATGGTTCGACCTCTACCGCGGCGTCACGTGCCTCGTCCGCGTCCACGAGGGCACGATCCGGCCCGGCACGAGGATCCGGATGATGGGCACCGGCCTCGGGGGCGAGGTGCAGGAGGTCGGGATCTTCAACCCGAAGCCCCTGATCGTGTCCGAGCTTTCCGTGGGCGAGGTCGGCTACGTCATCGCCGGCATCAAGGACCTTCACGCGGCGAAGATCGGGGACACCATCACCGAGGTCGAGCGCCCCACCGCCGCGGCGTTGCCCGGTTTCCTGGACGTCAAGCCGATGGTCTTCGCGTCGATCTTCCCGACCGAGACGGACGCCTACGAGGACCTCCGGGATGCGATGGAGAAGCTGCGGCTCAACGATGCGTCCTTCACCTTCGAGCCGGAATCGTCGACGGCGCTCGGGTTCGGCTTCCGGTGCGGCTATCTCGGCCTCCTCCACATGGAGATCATCCAGGAGCGGCTCGAGCGCGAGTTCAACCTGTCCCTCATCACGACGGCGCCCTCCGTTCCCTATCTCGTGAAGACGACACGCGGGCAGGAACTCGAGATTTCCAATCCCGTGAAGCTCCCCGAGGTCCAGCTCATCGACGAGATCAAAGAGCCGTACATCCTCGCGACGATCATCACGAAGGACGAGTTTCTCGGCGGGATCCTCGCGCTGGCGGAGGAGCGGCGGGGCAGCCAGGTGTCGCTGGAGTACGCGGGCACGCAGCGGGCGGTCCTGAAGTACGAACTCCCCTTGAACGAGGTCATCCTCGACTTCTACGACAGGCTCAAGTCTCTCTCGCGCGGCTACGCGTCGTTCGATTACCAGCTCATCGACTACCGCCCCGGCGACCTCGTGAAGCTCGACACCCTCATCAACGGTGAGCCGGTGGACGCCCTCGCGTTCATCGTCCACCGCGACAAGGCGCAGGCGAAGGGCCGGGCGCTCGTCGAAAAGATGAAGGAGATGATTCCCCAGCAGATGTTCGAGGTCGTCATCCAGGCCGCGATCGGCTCGAAGATCCTCGCCCGCTCGACGGTGAAGGCTCTCCGGAAGAACGTTCTCGCGAAGTGCTATGGCGGCGACATCACACGCAAGAAGAAGCTCCTGGAGAAGCAGAAAGAGGGCAAGCGCCGGATGAAGAAGGTCGGGCGCGTGGACCTGCCGCAGGAGGCCTTCCTCGCCGTCCTCAAGGTCGACTCGTGACCCGCGCCGGGCGCATCGCGGAAACGGCCGAGGCCATCCTCGTCGCCGCGGCGCTCGCGCTCTACGTCAAGGCTTTCGTCTTCCAGATCTTCCACGTCCCGACGTCCTCGATGGAAGGCACGGTCCTCGCGGGCGACCGGATCGTCGTGGACAAAGTCGCGTATGCCCCGCATGCGGGGCCCTGGGCACGGCTCCTCCCGTACCGCGAGGCCCGGCGCGGCGACGTCGTAGTCTTCCGCGACCCTCGCGACGCCTCGCGGGACCTCCTCAAGCGCGTCGTCGCGACGGGAGGCGACACCGTCGAGCAGCGTGCGAAAGTGCTGCGCGTGAACGGGTTCGTCCGCGAGGAGCCGCTCGCCGTCCACCGGGACGCGACGACCTACGGTTCGGACGCGCCGCCCGCGCTCGCGAGGCGCGACTCCTTCGGTCCTGTCGCGGTGCCGGCGGAACGGTTCTTCGCGATGGGGGACAACCGCGACGACTCGCAGGACTCGCGATACTGGGGGACCGCGCCGGTGGCGGGGCTCGAGGGGCGGGCGGTGTGCGTCCTGTGGTCGTGGGTGCCGGCGGGGCGGTCGTTTTTGGGCCGGGGAGCCGGATTGCGCCGGATGCTCGACGGCGCGCTACACTTTTTGGCCAGGACCCGCTGGGATCGGACGCTTCGGGTGATCCGATGAGAGCGGGGCGGCCCGACGCCCGGGCCGGGGAGAGGAGTGCCGAGATGCGTCGTCCAGGGAATCGGGGAGAGGGTGCTTTCGGTCTCATCGTCGGGCTCGCGGTGCTCTTCGTCGTCGCGGTCGCGTGCGCGCGCATCGTGCCCCTCCACGTGCACGGCAACGAGGTCCTCGACGCGATGAACGAGGCGGCGAACTTCGGAGGGCTCAAGGCCCTCGAGAAGCTTCAGCTCGACGTCTATCTCAAGGCACAGGACGCGAAGGTCCCGCTCCAGATGCAGGACATCCGCGTCGAGAGGAACGGGACGTACGTCGTGATCTCGGCGCGTTACAAGCAGACGGCCGACATCTTCGGCTACAAGTACGTCTACAACTTCGACAAGAAAGTGGAAAAACCGGTCTTTTAGCGTGCCGGGCGGAACCCGGGGGCAACGACGCAGCGCATCGCCCCCCCGGCGCCCCGCCGTGAGGGACTGTGGGACGACAGAGCGGACGCGAAGAACCCGAAGCTCTCACGGAGGTCCGGCTGGACGTCTGGCTGGATGTCTCCTGCCTCTTTCCGACCCGCGCGCAGGCTGCCGCGGCATGCGCGGGCGGCAAGGTGGACCTGAACGGCCGCGCGGCGTCCGCGCACAAGAGCGTGCATGTCGGAGACCGCCTCGCGATCACGTTCTCCCGAGTGAAACGCACGTTTCGCGTGAGGGGTCTTCTCGAAAAGCACGTGAAAAAGTCGGAGGCCCAAACGCTTTACGAGGAGACGACGCCTCCACCGTCGCCGGAGGTCCTCGAGGCGCGGAGGCTCGAACGCCTCCTTGCGCCACGCGGCGGCGGCTCTCGTCCGACGAAGAAGGAGCGGCGGCAGCGGGAGCGGGCGCGCGGGTGGTGAGGCGCCTCCCGCGCCCCCGACTCTACGAGATCCTCCTCCTCGCCGACTTCGCGGCGGTCGTCGAGCTCCTCAGGGTTCGCGCGCGGCTCGGCCTCGACGTCGTGCGCACGCTTCTCGACATGAAGGAGTTCGTCGCGTTCGCCGCGCCCGTCCTCCTCGCCGGCATCCTCGTGCGCGCCCTGCTCGCGGCGCGCCGGGGACGACGGCGCGGCGCCGCGCGCCTGCGCGCGAGCCTGAAGCCAAGGTCCCTCCTGGACCTCGTGCGCTTTCTCGCCGCACTGACCCTCACGTCGTATGTGTACAGCTGGCTGAAAGTCGCGCTTCCGCTGCTGCGGCCCGACGTTCTCAGCGACGAGAGTCTCTTCCGGCTCGAGACCGCTCTGCACTTCGGCGTGAACCCGGGGCGTCTCCTGCAGGGCCTGTTCCCGTTCCGGGCTCTCTGGAAGGTCCTCGACGGTTACTACGCCACCTTTTTCCTGACGGTGATCGCGGGCGTCGGCTGGTTCGGCGCGACCGTGTCGAGCCGCGACCGCGCGCGCTTCGCAGCCGGTTTCACGCTTCTCTGGGTCCTGGGCTCGTGGTTCTACCTCGCCACGCCGTCCCTAGGCCCGTGCTACGTGCTCAAGGGCGACTACGCCGACGTGAGGGCGTCGATGCCACGCCAGTCGGCGACGATGGACCTCCTCTTCGCCCACTACGGCCGGGTCCGCTCGTTTTACCGACGGCCGGAAGGCACGGACATCTCCCCTTACCTCGGCATCGCGGCGATGCCGTCTCTCCACGTCGCGGCGCAGGCGTTCCTGATGCTCTTCGCCCGCCGGCGCTCCCGCACGCTCTTTCTCTCTTATGCGGTCCTGACGGCCCTCACGTTCTTCACGGCGGTCGTGAGCGGGTGGCACTACGCGATCGACGGCTACGCGGCGCTGCTCCTCGCATGGTTCTGCGTCGCAGCGGGGAACCGCAGCGTCCCTTCCGCGTAACATCCGGCCGATGCGGGTTCTCCTCTTCACGGGCAAGGGCGGCGTCGGCAAGACGACGGTCGCCGCGGCGACGGGGCTGACGCTCGCCGCGCGGGGTGCCAAGACGCTCGTCATGTCCGTGGACGCCGCCCACTCCCTCGCGGACGCGTTCGACCTGCCCGGCGGGCTGACGGACAAGCACAAGGGCGAGGCGCTGGCCGTCGCGGAGAATCTCTGGATCCAGGAAGTCGACGTCACGGAGGAGATCGGCCGCCACTGGAAGGACATCTCGGGCTACATCACGGGCCTCCTCGCCGTGACGGGAGTCGAGGAGGTCCTCGCGGAGGAGCTCGCGATCTTCCCGGGGATGGAGGAAGTGTCGGCGCTCCTCTACGTGAACCGTTACGCGCGCGAAAAGGCGTTCGACGTTCTCATCCTCGACTGCGCGCCGACCGGAGAGTCACTGCGGTTCGTGTCCTTGCCGCCGACGCTCGACTGGTACATGGCCAAGCTGTTCCGGATCCAGCGCAACATCCTGAAGGTCGCGCGCCCCGTCGCCCGCAAGGTGGCCGACGTTCCCCTGCCGCCGGACCGTTACTTCGACAACGTTCAGGCGCTCGCCGAAAAGCTCGACGGCGTCGACGCGCTCCTGAAAGACCCGAAAACGACGACCGTCCGCCTCGTCACGAACGCCGAAAAGATCGTGATCAAGGAGACCCAGCGGGCGTTCATGTACTTCGGCCTCTACGGCTTCACGGTGGACGCGGTCATCGTGAATCGGATCCTTCCGGAGGGCGTCCGCGACCCGTTCTTCGCGAAGTGGAGGCGGACCCAGGAGCAGCACCTCGAGGAGGCCCACCGGTACTTCGATCCGGTCCCGGTCTTCACGCTCCCGCTGCGCGACGACCAAGTCCTCGGAAAGTCCGACCTCGAAAGCCTCGGGCGGGAGCTGTGGAGCGGACGGGACGCGGCGGCGTCCTTCCGGGCGGACGCGCCCTACCGGTATGCGAAGAGGAACGGGCTCTACGTCCTCACGCTGGACCTTCCCTTCGTCGAGAAGGACGAGGTGGACCTCGCGGTCGCCTCGGGCGACCTCGTCGTGAGGATCGGCAACGTCCGCCACCACGTCCCGATCCCGCGGACGCTCTCGGGTTACGCACCCGCCGGCGCGAAGGTGGAGAACGGAAAACTCACCGTGCGCTTCGTACGCGCGAGGGAGGCCCTGAATGCCGCGAAAGAAGAAGCACCGGGATCC
>JBAUSZ010000248.1:0-2774 GCA_049581965.1 Thermoanaerobaculia bacterium
GCGCGCGGGCGCCGGCCTCGGGGCCCGCCGCGGCGAGCACCTCCTCGCCGTCCCCGCTCCTCTGCCACGCGAGGGTTCCGCCCGCGGCCTCGGCCCAGGAGCGAAACGCGGCGTCGGGTTGCCCGGAGTCCTTCTCGAGACCGTGCACGGTCACCCGCCCGCCCGACACGAGCGCGCCCGCGATCGGGAAGCACGCGGCCGAGTCGTCCCCCGGCACGCGGAAGCGCGTGGGCCGGTAGCCCGCGCCCGGTGCGGCGCCGAAGTCCTCGAGGACACGCCGCGTGAGCGCGACGTACGCCGCCGACGAGACCGGTCCGGCGACGTCGAGCGCAACGCCCCCGGGCACGAGCGGCGAGACGAGAAGGAGAGCCGAGAGGAACTGCGACGAAACGTCGCCGCGGATCGACACGCGCCCGCCGCGCAACGTGCCGCCGCGGATCGCAACGGGCAGGAATCCCTCCCGCCCGACACAACGGATCTCGGCACCCAACGTCCGAAGCGCTTCGAATAGCGCGGACATGGGCCGCTCCCGCATCCGCGGGCTGCCGTCGAGAAAAGAGCGGCCCGGCACCGCGGCGAGGAGCGCCGCGAGGAAGCGCGCGGGAGTCCCGGCGTCTCCGACATCAATGTGCACCACGGAGTCCGAGTGACCGCGGCGGCCGATCGGCCCGACGATCCGCCAACCAACACCATCCAAGAGGATCTCCGCTCCCAACAACCTCAGCGCAGCAGCAAACGCACGGGTGTCCGAACTCTCGAGCGGATTCAGCAGCACGCTCTCGCCCTCCGCGCAGGCTGCCGCGACGAGCGCACGGTTCGTGACGCTCTTGCTCGCCGGCACGCGTAGCGCGCCCGAGAGACGGCCGTGGAGGAGAGGCGCGCCGCTCACGGCGGTGCGCCGGCGGGTTCGGCCTCCAGAGCCCCGAATCCGCGGCGGCGCGCGCGCTCGACGCTCGGCTCCTCGACGATCGAGAGTTCGCCCCCGGCCGAGATCTCGGCGTGCTTGCGCTCCTCCAGCCAGGCCGGAAGGACGTGGGTCACGCCGTCGGGACCCGCGTACGTGCGCCCGACGTGGAAGTGCCCGATGAGGAGCGCGTCGTAGCCTTGCGCGCGGGCCTGCCGCCCCTCGGCGCGCAGCGCTTCGTCGGGGAGTCTCTTCTTGTGGCGAAAGTTGGAGCGATAGAGCCGGGCTTCGGTCCTCGCGACGATCGCACGGGCGATCGAGCCGGGGATGACGTCCAGTGCAGCCCGCGCCACGGAGTTCTTCGAGACGCGGCGCCAGAAGCGGTACGGGAAGTCGGCCGTGTTCACGCGGTCGCCGTGGACGAAGGCATAACGTCGCCCTCCCACGAGCAGGCCGTCGGCGAGCGCGTACGACGCAAACGGTGCGGCGTACGGCGTCCCCGCGACAAAAAAATCGCGGTTGCCTTCGACATAGCGCAGCTCGAGGCCGCGTTCGGCGAGCGCCGCGAAGCCGTCCAGCGTGCGCCTGAGCAGCGGCGTCTCGAGCTTCGGGTGACCGATGAAGTAGTGGAAGATGTCCCCCAGGAGAACGGCCGTCGTGAAACCGCGACTCCTCACGGCGTCGAGGGCAGCCAGCAAATCGTCGGCATCTCCTTCCACCTGGCCGAGATGCGCGTCCGCGAACACGGCCGCGCCGCCGGGCGCCGGCGACGGAGGGGGAAATCGCGTCACGGTGAGATCTTAGCGGTTGCTGGCACTACGGGCACACGGGTTGCACATACTGGCCGCGGCGCCTGGTTTCCACATGCTCGCATCAAGGCTCTCCCGCCTCGCGGTGACCGCCGCGATGATCGTCGCTCCCCTCGCGGCGCGCGCGGGAGACGTTTCGCCCGAGGTCCGAGGCGCTCTCGCGCGCGGCGACGCGCCTGTCCCCGTCCTCGTCACGCTGCGCGCGGCGACGCGCCAGGCCATGGCCGCGCACGCGGACTTCACCGCGCCTTCCTTCGAGATTCGCCGCCGCCTCGTGAACGCGCCCGTCGTTTCCGGGTTCGTTACGGCCGCCGGAATCGCCGGGCTCGCGGCGCGGCCCGAGGTTCTTCACATAGGCCTCGACCGCCTCGTACGGCCGGCAGGCCAAGTCGGCAGCGCGCAAATCGGCGCGGACCGCCTTCTCGGAATCGGCGTGAACGGCCGTGGACGCAGCGTCGCGGTCGTCGACAGCGGCATCGACCTCCAGCACCCGGACCTCCGGCGCGCGGGCGGCCTCCCGTGGCCCGGTTTCAACGTCGCGGACGGGAACGAGGACCTCGCGGACTGCAGCGGCCACGGGACCGAGGTCGCCGGAGTCCTCGCCGGCCCGCAGGGGATCGCGCCGGCGGCCGGCCTCGTCGTCCTCAAGGTCTTCAGCGCGAAGGACGGTTGCCGGACGGCGAGCGCCTCCGACGTCCTCGCGGCCGTCGACTGGGCAGTGGCCTTCGCGCCCCGTTCGGACCTCGAGGCCATCAATCTCAGTCTCGCCGACGACAGCCCGCACACGGGCTTTTGCGACGGCGAAGACCCGGCCGGTGCCGCGGTCTTCGAGGCCGCGCGCGCCGCGGGCCTTTCCGTCGTGGCCGCCGCCGGGAACGAGGGCCGCACGAACGGTCTTCCCTGGCCCGCCTGCCTCACGAGCGTTGCCTCGGTCGGGATGGTCTATTCGCTCTCGAGCGGGCCCGTCCAGTGGGGCGGCGCCGGAGCGTGCACAGACCTCGCGACGGGGCCAGACGTCGTTTCGTGCGCGAGCAACACGGGCAGCGCGCTTTCCGCCCTCG
>JBAUSZ010000249.1:0-5497 GCA_049581965.1 Thermoanaerobaculia bacterium
CCGCCGAACGGGCGCGCGAAGCCCGCAGGCACGAGGCGCGCGGCGACGAGCGGAAGGAGACATGCCGCGAGGAGCGTCGCGACGCGGAACGCGCGCACGTTCCGGTCCCCTCCGGCCGCGAGAGCCGAATAGAGAAGGAGCACGGCGGTCGCGACGGATGCGATCGCCCAAGCGGCGCGCGGCGCGAGCGGCATCGCGGCGGGGAAGAGCGGGAAGGCCGAGAGGCGCGCCGATGCGCCCGTCCGGTCGAGGACGAGGAGGACGAAGTCGAAGGCGCGGGCGAGGAGCGAGGGCAGGGAAGCCATAAGATCCGCCGGTCGTGAAGATACGCTTTGGCCTCGCGGCTTTCGCGGCCCTCGCGCTGGCCCTCGCTTGCGGCGCGGGAGGCGGGCCCGGCAACATGAGCGGCGGCGACGTGACGGTGATCCGTTTTCGTTGAGGGCCGGGATCCCCGGCGCGGCTTCGTGTTGACGGCCTTAACGGGTTCCGTTATTATCGCCCGGTGATCCGGAGTTTCCGTGACCGGGAGACGGAACGCCTATTCAAGAGAACCCGGTCCCGGCGGCTTCCTCCGGAGCTCCAAAGAACCGCTCTTCGAAAGCTCATCGTGCTGGACGCCGCCGAGTCGCTTCAAGACCTCAGGGTTCCTCCCGGGAACCGTCTCGAGTCACTGAAAGGAGAACGCGCCGGGCAGCACTGCATCCGCATCAATGATCAGTGGCGAATCTGCTTTTTCTGGCGTACCGGAGATTGCTTCGACGTCGAGATCGTTGACTATCACTAGGGGAGAGCTCATGCCTTCATCCAGATTGTCCGCCGTTCATCCCGGAGAAGTCCTGCGGGCGGAGTTTCTAGAGCCCTTCGGTTTGTCTCAATACCGACTCGCGAAGGAGACACGGGTGCCGCCCCGGCGGATCAACGAAATCGTCCTTGGGAAGAGGGGTATCACGGCGGACACGGCCCTCCGTCTTGCCCGCTTCTTTGGAACGTCGGAACGATTCTGGCTGAACCTGCAGGTGCGCTACGACCTCGAGGTGGAGCGCGACCACCTGGGGAATCGATTGAAGCGAGAAGTTTCCGTCCTGAAGAAGGCGGGCTGAGTCCCTTCGCCTGATGGCCACCGCCTACACCGCCCGCGACATCACCGTTCTCGAGGGCCTCGAGCCCGTCCGCAAGCGCCCCGGCATGTACATCGGGGGCGTGGACGCGCGCGGACTCCACCACCTCGTGAACGAGATCGTCGACAACGCGATCGACGAGGTCATCAACGGCTACGCGACGCGCCTCGAGCTGACGCTCTTCGGGGACGGCCGCGAGATCGAGGTCACGGACAACGGGCGCGGCATTCCGGTGGACGTCCACCCGAAGTACAAGAAGAGCGCGCTCGAGCTCATCCTCACGACGCTCCACTCCGGCGGCAAGTTCGAGCACGGGAACTACCTTCACTCCGGCGGCCTGCACGGCGTCGGCTCGTCCGTCGTCTGCGCGCTCTCGTCCGAGATGACGGTCACCGTCAAGCGCGACGGCGCGACGTGGGAGCAGACGTACTCGAAGGGCAAGGCCACGTCCCGGGTCCGGAAGATCTCGGGCGGCGAGAAGGTGCGCGGCTCGGGGACGACCGTCCGCTTCCGGCCCGACCCGGAGATCTTCGGGAAGCTCACGTTCGACGCTGCCGAGATCCGCGAGCGCCTCGAGGCCAAGACGTACCTGCACCGCGGGTTGCGCGTCGTCTTCGTCGACGAAACGCAGAAGCCTGCTTCGCGCGTCGAGCTGGCGCACGAGGGCGGCCTCGCGGACTGGCTGACGCACGTCGTGGCGCAGCGCGGCAAGGCCGCCACGCACGCTGGCTCGTTCGTCCTCGAACGGCCGGAGGACCCGCGCCTCGAGCTCGCGCTCGTCTGGACCGAGGCGACCGACGAGCACCTGCGCTCGTTCGTGAACGGTGTTTCGACGCCGTCGGGCGGTACGCACGAGAACGGGCTCAGGTCCGGCATCACGAAGGCGGTCCGCAACTATCTCGAGACGCACGAGCTCCTGCCGAAGGGCGTGAGCGTGACGGCGGAGGACATTCGCGAAGGCATCGTCGTGCTGCTCTCCGTCTACGTCCTCGAGCCCCAGTTCCAGGGCCAGACGAAGGACCGCCTCAACAACCCCGAGATGGCCGCGGCCGTGGACGGCGCCGTGAGGCCCGCCCTCGAGAAGTGGCTGAACGAGAACCCGACGCTCGCCGAGCAGATCGTTGGACGCATCGTTCTCGCGTCCCGGGCGCGCGAGGCGAGCCGCGCGGCCCAGCAGGTCGCGCGGAAGACCGCCGTCTCGCACCGCCTCAACCTGCCCGGCAAGCTCGCGGACTGCTCCTCGACGGACCCCGGCTCGTCCGAACTCTTCATCGTCGAGGGCGACTCGGCGGGTGGCTCCGCCAAGCAGGGCCGCGACCGGCGGACGCAGGCGATCCTCCCGCTGCGCGGCAAGGTCCTGAACGCCGAGCAGGCGAACGCCGCGAAAGTCACGGGGAACCGCGAGCTGTCGGACATCGTCTCGGCGCTCGGCTGCGGCGTCGGCGCCGACTTCGACATCGAGAAACTGCGCTACGGGAAGATCTTCCTCCTCATGGACGCCGACGCGGACGGCCATCACATCTCGACGCTCCTCCTGACATTCTTCTGGCGGCACCTGCCCAAGCTCGTCGAGCGCGGGCACGTCTACCTCGCGCAGCCGCCGCTCTACCGAATCGACGCGGCGAAGGAGACGCACTGGGCGCTCGACGAGAAGGAGCGCGACGCGATCCTCGCGAAGCTCCCAAAGAACGTGAAGCCCGAGATCATGCGCTTCAAGGGCCTCGGCGAGATGATGCCCGCGCAGCTCAAGGCGACAACGCTCGACCCGGCGCACCGCCGCGCGCTCAAGGTGACCGTGCCGAGCGTCCTCGAGGCCGAGAAGACGCTCGGCGAGCTGATGGGCAAGGACGCGTCCCTGCGCTACAAGTTCATCATGGAGCGGGCGCGGGACGCGGACGACCTCGACGTCTGAGAGCCGGTCCCGCGCGGTTCCTCAGGGACCAAAGGGAACCCAGGCGCTCTTCGTGCCGTCGGGAAACCAGGCACGCAGCTTCGCGCCGTGCTCCAGGACGAAACACTTCGGCATCGTGGCCTGCATCGAAGTCGGGCCGGTTATCCGCAGCGTGTAGATAAGGTTCGTCCAGTAGTCGTTCGCGTAGGGACCGTCGGCGGTTGCCTCGAGCATCGTGATCCCGCGTCGCCACACCGGGGTCAGCGGGCTGTCCCCCGGTGACGGAACTTCCCGGAGAGTGCCGGCGGGCGGATGACTCACGGCGTAGGACGCGACCTCGGTGCCGGGCTGAAAGCCCATTCCGGTGATGTTCAGGGTCGCGTTGCCGAGGCAGGGCTTGTCGGGTGAAGTCACGGAGAAGACCGAGGCGCTCGGCGCAACGCCTGCAGAGGCGCGGGCGACCGTGACCGCCACGATCGGCGGGTCGACGGTGAAGCAGGAGGGGTTGCGGAGAGCGCCGGCCGGCGACGAGAGGACGACCTCGTAGACGCCCGTCCCGAGGTCCGCCGGCAGGAGAAACGCGACCTCGCGCACGCTCCAGGACCGCGGAGAGCCGAAGCGCACCGCGGCCCCGGAAGGTGTCAAGCGGTACGCGAGGGAGACTTCGGCCGAGGGCGAACCGCCGAAAGCGCCGGGGCTCTGGATCCGGAGCTCGGCGCCCGCCCGAAGGTGCGCGGGCGTGCAGGTGAGCTGGGCGCGGGCCTCGCCGCCGGCCACGAGGCCGGCGGCGAGGATGATGGCGAGACGCGCGAGGCGTGTCATGCGAGGTTCCTCACTTGACGAGCGTCGACGTCGTCTGGTTGTTGGCTTCGTTGCTCTCGGCGACGGCGCCCGTCGCGTCCGCGGTGGCGGTGAAGCGGTACGTGCCCTTGGGCCAGCTCGTGTTCGACCACCAGGGCATCACGGCGGAGAACTCCGCCCCGCACGCGAGCGCCGGAACGTTCAGGCCGAGAGCGTCGGGCGTCGGGAAGAAGGGCGCCGAGATCCCGGAAGCGGGCGCGTCCACGCAGCCGCCGCCCGGGCCGGCGTAACCGTCCTTGACGCACTTGATGAAAAGGCGGCTCGGGCCGGCGTTGCCGGCGCCGATGTTCTTCACGGCCACCCAGCCGTCCATCGGCGTGTGGAGCATCGGGACGAGATCGGGCTTTCCGTCGCAGCGGGGATTCGTCGGTCCGCCCACGGGAGTCGGGTTTCCCGGATGCGTCGTTCCGCCTCCGGTGACGGGACCGCCGACCGGAGTCGTGCCGCCTCCGCAGTCGAGCGTGAACTTCGCCTCGTTCGAGACCTTGTCGTTGGGCGTCAGCACGTGGAGCTTGACCCATCCGTGGAACGGGTGGAAGAGCGGTCCGGGCGCGCCGAGCGTCCACGTTTCGGAGACGATCGTCGGGGTCGAGCCGTTGTAGGTGGCTCCGTGCGGCGCCGTGGAGTCGATGGCGCCGTCGCTGCGCTCCCACTTGTACGTGAACCGGCCCCTGCCATTGAGCTCGACCTTGCCCGTGAACGTGAACACGGCGGGGCAGGGCCCCTTGCTGTGGACGGGCGAGACCGAGAGGGAGACGGCCGTGACGGAGAGGGCCTCGGCGCGCGGGGCCGCGAGCGCAAGAGCCGTAAGGAGTGCGGCGCAGGTGAGGGCGGACGACCGAATTCGCATTTGGGACTCCTTTCGCCAGGCAACATGGCCCCGGAGCGCGTCGGAGGCAAGGGCTTCTCCTGGTCCGGGCGCGCCGAACTTCGGTCCCGGAGCGCCAGCGGCCGTTCCAGGGCCGGAAATCTTGACGCCGGTCACGGATCGCCTCCCCGGCGCGGGGTCTTGAGAGAGAATCGCCCCGTGAAGGATCCGGTTCAGCGGTACGAGAAGGGCGGCCTCACCGTGACGTTCGATCCCCGGGTGTGCACGCACTCGGGCCACTGCGTGCGCGGCCTCTACGACGTCTTCGACGTGAGCAAGCGGCCGTGGGTGAACCTGGACGGGGCCTCCGCCGAACAGGTCGTCGAGCAGGTGAAGCGCTGCCCGTCGGGCGCGCTGCAGTTCACGCTCGAGACTTCGAAGAGCTGACGCCCAGGCCCCGGCGGACCGAGGCGAGCGCCCCGAGGAGGAGCGTGACCTCGCGCGCCGTGGGTCTGCCACGCCTGACGAACGACTCGATCTCCGCGATCACTTCTTTCGAATGGCCGCGGCCCGGGTAACCGGCCGAAGAAAGAGTCTCTTTGAGTGCAGAAAGAAGGCGGCGAACGTCTCTCGACGGCGCCGGCGGTTCTTCGGACAATCCGGTTCCGCGCCTTCGGCGCGGAGATTCTTCGAATGGATAAAGAAGGGCCAGTGCGATCCCGACCGATTGCGCGAGATTCAGGGTGGAAAATCCCGGGCTGGTGTCGATGCGGAGTCGCGTGTCGCTCGTCCTGAGCTCTGCTGTCGTCAGCCCCCCGC
>JBAUSZ010000250.1:0-1617 GCA_049581965.1 Thermoanaerobaculia bacterium
GCCTCCCGAAGCGAGCGCGGGGTTCCCGGCGAGGACGGGCACCGCGCGTCCGGAAGCGCCCGCCACGACCGGACGGAACCCCTTCAGGATGACGACGGCGTTCGCGGCGCGGGCAATCCGGAGCGCCGCGGCCTCGCGATCGGCATTGACCTCTTCCGCGGAGATCCCGAGGAGACGGCCCGCCTCACCGGGATGCGGCGTGAGCACCGTGGGGGCCTCTCGCCCGGCGAAGTAGGAAGCGCGACCGGCCAGGTTCAGCGCGTCCGCGTCGAAGACGGCCGGCACTCGCGTGGCCGCGGCCAGCGCGAGCGTCTCGCGCGCGGCTGGACTGTCGCCCCATCCGGGACCGACGGCGAGCGCGGAGTAGCGCAGGAAGTCGGGCTCGCCGCCGATCGACGTGGTTTCGGGCGACAGCGTGTGGAGAATCGCGCGCACGTCGTCCGGAACCGCCGCCGAGACGAGGCCCGCGCCCGCTCGGTGGGCCGCCCGGCACGCGAGGGAGGGCGCCCCCGCCATCGCGCGTGAGCCTCCGACGACGAGGAGGCGACCGTAGGTGCCCTTGTGGGACTCGGCCGCCCGCCGCGGAAGGAGGGCCGCGACGTCGTGGACGGCCACCGCCTCGCGCGTCGCGGGTTCGGTCGGGTGGACGAAGCCGAGGTCGGCGACGGCGATCCGGCCGCACCGCGCCGCCGGTTCCCGCTCCACGTGGCAGGGCTTCGGCCAGCCGAACGTCACCGTGAGGTCGGCTCTCACGGACGGCGCCCACGGCACCGGCTCGTCCGCCGAGAGGCCGGAGGGCAGGTCGACCGATACGACGAACGCATGCCCGGACGATGCGAGGCCGATCGCCCGGGCGGCGAGGCCGTCGGGGGCGACGCGCCGCTTGAGGCCCGTCCCGAAAAGTGCATCGACGACGAGCGTCGCGACGCCGAGCGGCTCGAGCTCGCGCGCGTCGTCCACCTCGCGGATCGCGCCGCCCACCTGTTCGAGCCGGTGGTACGTCCTTCGCGCGTCCGTCGTGAGGTGTTGGGGGTTCCCGAGTAGCAGGACCTCGACGTTGCCGCCGAGTCGCCCCCCGATGAGCAGGCGCGCGATCTCGAAGCCGTCGCCGCCGTTGTTGCCGGGACCCGCGACGACGACGATCCGCGCGGCGCGGCCAGGCCGCCGACCGACAGCCCCCGTAATCTCGCGGACGACGGCGTTCGCGGCGCGTTTCATGAGGACGAGCCCGGGCGTGCCGGCCGCGATCGTCCTGACGTCGAGCGCCCGCGACTCGTCCGCCGAGACGACTCTCACGCTCGACTCCGCTCCAGGAGGGATTCGATCGCGCGGCGGGTGGCCGGCGCGAGAGCCGGGTCCGCCGAGAGGATCGGCAAGAGCGCCCCGAGATCCTCGAGTCGATCGACGTCCGGAACGGCCGCGAGGAGGGCCACACGCGCCGCCCTCGCCCCCGCGGCGCGGCGTGCGTCCTCGAGGGCGTGCCCCGTGGACCAACGGACCCCTTCGAAGAATCCCCTTGGGTCGCAGCCGCCGTTCAAGCCGACGAGCGAGAACCCGCCGTCCGGCGCCGGGGCGAAGACGGCGCCGGCGCCATCCTCCAGGGCACGGAAGGCCGCC
>JBAUSZ010000251.1:0-4141 GCA_049581965.1 Thermoanaerobaculia bacterium
GCGATCGACTCGGCCCTCGAGGCGAGCAACGGCCGGCGCGCCGAGGCGGCACGCCTCCTCGGCATCTCGCGTCAGTCGCTCCTCTACGAGATCAAGAAGCTGTCACGGGGCTGAAAGGGACCGCCACGTGCGTGCTAGAGTTCGCCGATCGATCGGCGAACAGTCTCTGTCATCCGGATCAGGGAGGAGCCAATGCCCAGAGCATCGCGTTCCGCGCTACTCGTCCTCTGCCCGTTCCTCCTCGCCGTCTCCCTGCCCGCCTCGTCGCAGACGACGAGCAACATCATCGGCCGCGTCGCGGACGAGGCTGGCGCACCCCTCCCGGGTGCAACGGTCGAGGCCTCGTCGACGGCGCTCCAGGGCACGGCCAGGGCCGTGACGGACGCCGCGGGCCGCTATCGGCTCACGCTCCTGCCGCCCGGCTCCTACGCCGTGACGATTACGCTTCAGGGCTTCGCGAAGGAGCGGCAGTCCAGCGTCATCGTGGCCCTCGGGCGCGACACGACCCTCAATGCCGATCTCCACCTCTCGACGAAGGTCGAGACCTCCGTGACGAGCGAGGCCTCCGCGGTCGATCTGACGTCCTCCGGCGTCGGCACGAGCCTCGACCAGCGCGCCGTCACGACGTTGCCCAGCGGCAGAAACTACTCCTCGGTGGCGCAGGTCGTCCCGGGCGTCTCGTCCGACGCGAATCCCCTCAACACGGACCAGTCCACGATCACCGTCTACGGGTCGAGCGGCTCGGAGAACTCCTTCTACATCGATGGCGTCAACACGACGGGCGCCGAGTACGGCTTCCAGGGCAAGGAGCTCAACTTCGAGTTCATCCAGGCCGTGGACGTCAAGACGGGCGGCTACGAGGCCGAGTTCGGGCGGTCGACGGGCGGCATCGTGAACGTGATCACGAAGTCGGGCGGCAACGAGTTTCACGGTGACGTCTTCGGCTACTACGACAGCGACAGGCTCCAGGCGAAGGCCGATCCCGTCGTCTCGAGCACGACGTCCGCCGGCTACACGCGGAAGGACTACGGCCTCGGGCTCGGCGGTTACATCCTCAAGGACCGTCTCTGGTTCTTCGGCGCCTACGACCGGGTCGACAACACCCAGGACAACACACTGCCGGAGGGGCCGCGAGCCGGCGCGGTGGCCCGCTCGAAGAGCGCGCGAGACCTCGCTTCCGGAAAGCTCACGTTCAAGCTCACCCAGAGCCAGACCTTCACCGGGACGCTGTTTCTCGATCCACGGGACGACACCGGCGCGATCAACGACTCGACTCACTCGTTGAATGGCGACCCGCTGACGTACGACGGCAAGAAGAGTTTCGGCGGCACGGACTTCGCGCTCCGTTACGAAGGCCTCTTCGGGGCCCAGTGGCTCGTCACTCTTCAGGGCGCGCGGCACAAGGAGAAAAACGACGTCGGCCCGGCCTCCGCCGCCGGCGACGTCGTCCAGTTCCTCGACGCCCAGAACAACTTCTACCAGACGGGCGGCTTCGGCCTCATCCAGAACAAGGACTTCACGCGCGACATGCTCACGTTCTCGACGACCGCCTACTTCGGATCGCACCAGGCCAAGTTCGGTGTCGAGTACGAGCACGAGTCCGCCGACGTTCTCAAACGGTACTCGGGCGGGCAGCAGGTGACCGTCTTCGCGAACGACGTGAACCCGGGCAAGCCGATCTACAGCCACTTCTACTGGACGACTCCCAACGCGACGGTCGCGAACGCCCCCGTCTCGGCGCTCAACGCGAGCCCGGAGCACAAGGTCACGACCCTTTATCTCCAGGACAGGTGGACGGTCCTCCCGAACCTCACGGTGAACCTCGGCCTGCGCTGGGACCGCCAGCAGATCATCGACGCGTCCGGCGTCACGCAGATCGACCTCAAGCACGACCTCGCGCCCCGGTTCGGATTCGTGTGGGACCCGACGAAAGACTCCAAGACCAAGGTCTACGGATCCTATGGGCGCTACTACGAGCAGCTCTCGATGGACCTCGTGATCCGCTCGTTCTCGTACGAGCGACAGCCCAAGATCGTCAATTACAGCCCGACGTCCACGACGCCGGACCCGGCGGCGGAATCGGACCTCGACCAGGTGTCGAACATCCTCGGCGGGTTCACCGAGCCCTCCGACCCGAACCTGAGGAACCAGTACATCCACGAGTTCATCCTCGGGGGAGAGCGAGAGGTCGCGAGGAACGTCGTCGTCGGGCTCAAGGGCATCTACCGGTATTACGGCGAGGTCGTCGAGGACTTCCTCTGCGTCGACGACGGGACGTACTGCATCGGGAACCCCGGCAAGGGGATCATGAGCAAGCTCTACACGCTCGACTACTCGCAGACGTTCCCGTCGCCCGAGGCGAAGCGGACGTACAAGGGCATCCAGCTCGACGTCACGAAGGGCTTCGCCGACAACTGGTGGGGCCAGGCCTCGTACATCTACTCGAAGCTCGAGGGGAACTTCGACGGCCTCTACTCGCCCTTCACGAACGTGGGAGCCGACCCCAACATTTCGGCCGCGTTCGACTACTACGACTTCTTCACGGACGGGAAGAACCTGAACCGCATCACGAACGACGGCCCGCTCTCGAACGACCGGCGCCACCAGTTCAAGCTCTCGGGCTACTACGTGTTTCCGTTCGGCCTCTCGGTCGGCGCGACGGGTTATTACCGTTCCGGGACGCCGATCACGCGCTACGGCTATTCGGATGCCTACGGGCGCTACGAGTTCTTCCTGACGCCGCGCGGAGGCGAGGGCCGGACGCCTGCGAACTACGACCTCGACCTCCATCTCGGGTACCCGCTGGCGCTCGGGCCCGTGAAGGTGAACCTCCTCGTCGACGTCTTCAACCTCCTGAACACGCAGAAGCCCGTCCTCCTCGACCAGCGTTACGGTTTCCAGGAGGCGGACAACTTCGCCCCGACGCCCGCGAACCCGGGCTACCTCCAGCCCGTTCTGCGCACGCCGCCCATCACGGCACGGCTCGGCGCCCGCGTGAGCTTCTGAAGACTGAGCGGTGGCCGCGCGGACGCTAGACTCCGCGCGTGCCGCCGCTCCGCCGCCTGCTCGAGGTTCCGCTCCTCCTTCTCGGCGCGGCGACGGTCGTCTTTTTTCTCATTCATCTGATTCCGGGAGACCCGGCCGCCGCGATGCTCGGCGAGGGCGCGGCGCCGGCCGACGTCGCGGGCCTCAGGCGCGACCTCGGCCTCGACCGCCCGGTCCTCGCGCAGTACGCCGCGTGGCTTTCGGGCGCCCTCCGCGGTGACCTCGGGGCCTCGATCCTCACGAAGAGGAAGGTCTCCGGAGAGATCCTCACGGCGCTCCCGGCGACGGCGGAGCTCGCCGGCGTGGCCTTTCTCGGCGCTCTCCTCGTCGCGGTACCCACGGGGATCGCCGCCGCGCTCGCGCGCGGCAGGCCGCTGGACGGGCTCCTCCGCGCCGCCTCGCTCGTCGGTGTCTCGACGCCCAACTACGTCTCGGGTCCGGTCCTCGTCCTTGTCTTCTCGGTCGGGCTAGGGCTCCTTCCGGTCTCGGGCCGGGACGGGCGCGGCGCGATCGTCCTTCCCGCCGTCACGCTCGCCCTCGCCCTCGCGGCGCTCCTCTCGCGCATGGTGCGGGCCTGTCTCTCGGAGGAAATGGGCCGGCCGTACGTCGCAGCGGCGCTCGCCCGCGGGGAGCGCCCGCTGCGCGCGATCCTGCGCCACGCGGGACGCAACGCGCTGCCGCCGGTTCTCATCGTCGCGGGCCTGCAGTTCGGCTCCCTTCTGACGGGCGCCGTCGTGACCGAGACGATCTTCTCGTGGCCGGGCGTCGGACGGCTCCTCGTTCAGTCCATCCAGCGTCGCGACTACCCGCTCGTCCAGGGTTGCGTCCTCTTCATCGCGGCGACGTTCATCCTCGTGAACGCGGGGGTGGACGCCCTCGCGTCCGCCCTCGACCCGCGGGCCCGGGCCCGGGCGGGAGGAGAGGGGGAGGGCGCGTGAGGCGGTCCGCGGTGCTGGCCGCCGCCGTGCTGGGAATCGCCGCTGCGGCGGCGGCTCTCTCGCCGCTCCTGCCGTCCGCGCCCGCGACGCGGATCGACCTGTCGAGGCGCCTCGTGCCGCCGGCCTCGGCGCCGCCTCTCGGCACGGACGAGCTCGGC
>JBAUSZ010000252.1:0-4886 GCA_049581965.1 Thermoanaerobaculia bacterium
GGCCTTGCGGGTTTCCTCGGGCGCGGTGCCGGGCCCGGGCATCGCGATGACCTCGGCGCTCGTGCCCGCGAGATGCTCGGCGAGGTCGTGCCGGTAGCCCGACATGAGCCCCATCGCGACGACGAGGGACGCGGCCCCGAGCGCGACGCCGAAGAGCGCGAGAAGAGAGACCGTCTTCGGGAGCCCCCGCCTCGAGCCGGCGAGAAAGCGCTTCGCGAGGAAGGCGGGGACGTTCATCGAGCGGCGTGCATCACGAGGCCGACGTAATCGTCAAAAAGCGCGTCGGAGTCGTGCGGCCCGGGGGCGGATTCCGGGTGGTACTGGACCGCGAAGACGGGCTTGTCCGTGAGCCGGAAGCCCTCGCACGTGCCGTCGTTGAGGTTCACGTGCGTGAGCTCGGCGTTCCTCGGAAGAGAGCCGGCCTCGACCGAGAACCCGTGGTTCTGGGACGTGATCGCGACCTGGCCCGTCAGGAGGTTCTTCACGGGGTGGTTCGCCCCGCGGTGCCCGAACTTGAGTTTGTACGTCGTGCCACCCACGGCGAGGCCGAGGAGCTGCTGCCCGAGGCAGATGCCGAAGACCGGTACGCCCGAGGCCACGAACGCCTTCACGTTCGCCACGGGGCCGGGAAGGGCATCGGGATCGCCCGGCCCGTTCGAGAGGAAGACGCCGTCGAAGCCCTGCGCGAGGATCTCGTTCGCTCCCGTCGTCGCCGGGAACACCGTCGCCTCGAGGCCGCGGGCCGCGAGCATCCGCAGGATGTTCGTCTTGATCCCGTAGTCGATCGCCGCGACGCGCCCCTTCGTCGCGATTCCCGGGGGCATCGGGAACGCGTACGGCGCGCGCGTCGACACGGCGAGGGCGAGGGCCGCGCCCGCCATGGGAGGCTGCGCCTTGACCTTCTCGAGAAGCGACGCGGCGTCGGCGTCGGAGGCGACCTCGGAGGAGAGCGCCCCGCGCATGGCGCCGGCGCTCCGGATGTGCCGCACGAGGGCGCGCGTGTCGAGCTCGTCGATTCCCGGCACGCCCGCCTTCGAGAGTGCCTCGGCGATGGATTCCCTGCCGCGGGCGCTCGAGAAGCGGTCGGAAAAGTGCCGGGCCGCAAAGCCCGCGACCTGGATCCTTCCGGATTCGACGTCCTCGTCGTTCAGGCCGTAGTTGCCGATGTGCGACGCCGTCATGACGACGATCTGTCCGTTGTAGGAGGGGTCCGTCAGCGTCTCCTGGTAGCCCGCCATCCCCGTGTTGAAGACGACCTCGCCGAACGCCGTTCCGTTCGCGCCCACGGCGCGTCCGTCCCAGCGGCGCCCGTCTTCGAGCAGGAGGATCGCGCGCGTCTTCAGAGCGACCTCCCGACCGCCGCCGCCACCGGCCGCACCTTCGCCATCAGCTGGCCGAAGAGCTCCGGCGTGAGCGCCTGCGGCCCGTCCGAAAGAGCCTCGGCGGGCCGGTGGTGGACCTCGATCGCGAGGCCGTCGGCGCCGGCCGCCACGGAGGCGAGCGACATCGGGAGCACCTTGTCCCGTCGCCCCGTGCCGTGCGAGGGGTCCACGAGGATCGGCAGGTGCGAGAGGCGCTCGACCGCGGGGACGACCGCGAGGTCGAGCGTGTTGCGCGTGAAGTCGTTGAACGTCCGCACGCCGCGCTCGCAGAGAACGACGTTCGGATTGCCCTCGGCGAGGACGTACTCGGCTGCGAGCAGGAATTCCTCGAGGGTGGCGGACATCCCGCGCTTCAGGAGGACCGGCTTTCCGGAGCGCCCCGCCTTCTTGAGGAGCTCGAAGTTCTGCATGTTGCGCGCGCCGATCTGCAGGCAGTCGGCGTACTCGGCGACGAGGTCGAGGCTCGACGTGTCGAGGACCTCCGTCACGACGGGGAGGCCCGTGGCTTCGCGCGCCTTCGCGAGGATCTTCAGGCCCTCCCCACCGAGCCCCTGGAAAGAGTAGGGCGACGTGCGCGGCTTGTAGGCGCCGCCGCGCAGGAGCCGGGCGCCGAGGTCGCGGACCGCCTTCGCGATCGTGACGGTCTGTTCGAGGCTCTCGACGGCGCAGGGTCCCGCCATCACGACGATGCGATTGCCCCCCACGGGGACGCTGCCGATCGACACGACCGTGTCCTCGGGGTGGAACTCCCTCGAGACGAGCTTGTAGGGATGGGAGACCCGGATGACCTCGAGGACGCCCGGGAGATTCTCGAACGCGGCCGGCCCCACGGTGCCCTTGTTGCCGGTGATGCCGACGGCCGTGCGCTGGGCGCCCGGGATGGGATGCGCCTTCAGCCCGAGCCTCTCGGCCGCGGCGACGACGCGTCCGACGTCCTCGCCCGTGGCGGTGCGGTCCATAACGACGAGCACGGCGGCGTTCCTCTCCTGTCGGCCGCCCCTGGCGGGGTCCGGACCCGCGTTTATACTTCATTCCGCCGCGTTTCCCGACTCGAGCGCGGCCTTTGGAGGTGTTCCGATGTCACGACACGCGACGACCCGCACCGTCGCCGCCGCCCTTCTCGGGCTGGCCCTCGGCCTCGCCGACACCGCCTCCGCGACCTACGTCATCATCACGAAGGACGGCAAGCGGATCGAGGCCCGCGACAAGCCGGTCGTGCAGGGCAAGCGCCTCGTTTATCTGAACCCGCTCGGAACGCCCCAGTCGATCGCATTCGACGAGTGGGACCAGGAGCGGAGCGAGAAAGCAAACAAGGAAGGCCTCGGGAACGCGTACCTCCTCGACGACCCGAGCAGTTCGCGCTCCTCCCTCCCGGAGCCGGCGGCGAAGAAGCCCTCGCTTTCCGATTACATCCGCCAACACGGCCGCAAGATGGACGCGTCGCGCCCCGAGGTCCCCGACGGCGAGCTCGTGAAAGTGCGCCCGCCCGAGGGCGAATCGCGGCCGGCCGGCCGCGAGGCGGCCTCCGAGCCCACGACCATCGTGATGGACCCGCAGATCACCCAGGCGTTCATGCGCGCCCTCGACGGCAGCAGCATCAAGGGCGTCCGGCTCATCCAGATCCCGTCGGGCGTCCGGGTCCAGGCGACGACGGAGTCGGAACAGCAGGTCCTCCTCGGGCTCGTCGCCTGCGCGCGAGGCCTCAAGGAGTCGCGCGCGGCGGGAAAACCGCTCGACAGGGCCGAGATCGTCTTTGCGACGTCCTCGGGCGAGTCCGCGGCCCGCTTCGAGCTCAGCCCGAACGACGCCGAGACCCTCCTGAACGGCCGCGTGACCCCGGCCCGCTTCTTCGTCTCGAACGTCATCTTCTGAGGTGGTTCCGATGGAAGCCGGGACGCTCGTCCTCGTGCACCTCGTCGCGCCGCGCGAGAAGTACTGGGGCATCCTCGTCGCGCTGTCTCCGGCGGGGATGACGCTCCGCGGCCTCGAGCTCGAGATGTTCGAGGAGTGGGCCCGCCAGCAGCGTCCGGGTTCCGACCCGGAGCTGGGCGTCGCGACGCTCTTCGTCCCGCTCCACCGCGTCGAAAAGATCTTCGAGGACACGCGCATCGGCAGCGTCGCGAGCTACGCCGAGCGCTTCTTCGAGATCGTCGGCCGCGACGTGCGCGAGGTGCTGGGTCCCGTGGGTCCCACGGCCGCGGCTCCCGAGTCCGGCAGCCCGAACTGAGGCTAGCCCCTCTTCTTCTCCGACAGCTCGAGGAGGATCCCGCCCGTCGCCGACGGATGGACGAACGCGACGAGGCAGCCGTGCGCGCCGTCGAAGGGCTCGTCGTTCACGAGGCGCACGCCCGCGGCCTTCAGGCGTCGGAGCGCCGCGTGGACGTCCGTCACCTCGAGACACAGGTGGTGGATTCCCGGCCCGCGTTTCGCGAGCGCCTTGGCGATCGGGCCGTCGGGCGACGTCGACTCGAGGAGCTCGAGGTGCGACTCGCCCACCGCGCGGAACGACGTCACGACCCTCTGCGACGCGACCTCCTCGCGGTGCTCCTCGACGAGGCCGAGGAGATCCCAGAACTTTCCGCCCTCCGCCAGCGACTTCACGCCAATGCCGAGATGGGAGATCCTGAGGACCGGGGAAGGAGACGAAGAGGGAGATTTCTTCGAAGGTGAAGAGAGCGGGGCGCCGCCGGCGCCGTTGTCGATGCGGCTCACCAGGCCCCTGGCGACCGCGATCGGATCCTGTACGCGCGCCTCCACGCGGTTCGCCGCCTCGTCGAGCGCCCCGTGGTCGCCCCCGAGGCTCTTCACCCTTCTGAGAAAATCCTCTCTGATCAGCCCTTCGATACGGATCCTCGTCCGCTCGCGCTTTCTCCGGGCGCCTTCGGGGCCGTCCAGGAACGCCCGGTGCTCCGCGAGCTTCGCCTCTAGCTCGTCGAGGCCGGCACCCGTCGTCGCCACCGTCTTGACGACCGGCGGAATCCAGGCGCCGTGCTCGCCCAACTCGAGCATCTGGAGGATCTCCTGTACGACACGGTCGGCGCCGTCGCGGTCGCACTTGTTCACGACGAAGAGGTCCGCGACCTCCATGAGGCCGGCCTTGATCGCCTGGATGTCGTCGCCCATGCCCGGCGTCAGGACGACGACGCACGATTCCGCCAGCCGGAACACGTCGATCTCGTCCTGACCGACACCGACCGTCTCGACGAGGACGTCGTCGAATCCGGCCGCGTCGAGCACGTCGACCGCGTCCGCAGAGGCGCGCGCGAGCCCTCCGAGGTGGCCGCGCG
Organism: Thermoanaerobaculia bacterium; assembly: GCA_049581965.1. Lineage (GTDB taxonomy): Bacteria > Acidobacteriota > Thermoanaerobaculia > UBA5066 > UBA5066 > Fen-183. Next base: position 4,670 of record JBAUSZ010000252.1, read on the forward strand.
TCGCCATCGAGCGGATGAGCACGCCCGGATCCGTGTAGAGGTCCTGCATCCGGATGCGGTCGCCGAGGATCGCGCCGCCCGAGAACGGCGACGACGGGTCGACGGCCACGATCCCGACCTTCCGGCCCCGCGCGCGTGCGCGCCGTGCGAGCGCCGCCGTCAGCGTCGACTTCCCCGCCCCGGGCGAGCCCGTGAGCCCCGTGACGCGGGCCCGCCC
>JBAUSZ010000253.1:0-1841 GCA_049581965.1 Thermoanaerobaculia bacterium
CCGCGCGGATCGGGCGAGCCGCCGAGGCCGCGTGGCGTCGGGCGGGCATCGGCGCCCGCGCCGGCGTTTACCGCCTCGATCTCAGGGGCGCGAGGCGCGTCCGCTCATAATCGGCGCCGATGGTCGCCCCAGCCGTTGCCGCCCGCTTCCGATGCCTCGGCTGCGGGACCGTCTACCCGCTCGCCGAGCCTCGTACGTCGTGCGCCGCCTGCGGCGAGCTCCTCGACGTCGAGCCCGATCTCGAAGCGTTCGGGCACTCGGGCAACGCCTGGCGGGACCTCTTCGAGCGGCGACGGGCCGCACCTCTCTCGCCCGGGACGCTTCCGCACGAGCGCAGCGGCGTCTGGCGCTACCGCGAGCACGTTCTCCCCGGGCTCGATGCCTCCCTCCTCGTGAGCAAGCCCGAGGGCGCGACGCGCCTCTACGCGGGTGGCGCTCTCGGCGAGGAGCTGGGCCTCGCGCGCCTGTTCGTCAAGCACGAGGGCGAGAACCCGACGCTCTCGTTCAAGGACCGCGGCATGACGGCGGGCGTCACCTGGGCGAAGGCCTGCGGTTTTCCCCTCGTGGGCTGCGCGTCGACGGGGGACACCTCGGCGGCGCTCGCGGCCTATGCGGCCGAGGTGCCCGGGATGCGCGCCGTCGTCCTCCTCCCGCACGACAAGATCAGCGACGAACAGCTCGCGCAGGCGCTCGCGTACGGTGCGACGACGTTCGGCCTCGACACGGACTTCGACGGCTGCATGAAGATCGTCGCGGCGCTCGCGGACGAGGGACGCGTCTACCTTCTGAACTCCAAGAACGCCGTCCGCCTCGAGGGCCAGAAGACGATCGCGTTCGAGGCGATCCACGATCTCGGATGGACCGCGCCCGACTGGTTCGTCGTGCCCGTCGGGAACGCGGGCAACATCTCGGCGATCGGCAAGGGCCTGCGCGAGTGGCTCTCGATCGGGATCCTCGACAAGAAGCCGCGCCTTGCGGGAATCCAGGCGGACGCGGCCGACCCCTTCTACCGGTCCTACAAGACGGGGTTCGCCGAACGCGTCACGCGCGTCGCGGGCGAGACGGCGGCCTCCGCGATCCGGATCGGAGCCCCGGTCTCGCACGCGAAGGCGCAGCGCGAGATCGGGGCGTTCGACGGCGTCGTCGAGCGCGTGACCGAGGCCGAGCTCCTCGACGTCTTCGCCCTCGCGGGCCGTCACGGCCTCGCGATCTGCCCGAACTCGGCCGTCGCGCTCGCGGGCGCCGCGAAGCTCCGCCGGGAGGGCACGATCCGGAGGGACGACCTCGTCGTCGTCGTCGCGACAGCGCACGCCCTCAAGTTCTCGAGGACGATGGCCGCCTACCATCGCGGCACGGGCAGCCTTGCGAACCCGCCGCGCCGCCTCCCCGCGACGCTCGACGCGGTCCGAGCCGCCCTCGGCGAGATCAGGCCGGACCGGGACTGCTCGGGCCGCCGCTCCGGATGAGCATGAGCGTCGTCGTTCCGATCTCGAACTCGGCCCTGTTCTCGAGCTCCAGCCGGCCGACACGCTGCTCGTAGACGTACGTTCCGTTGGTCGAGCCGAGGTCCACGAGGAACACGTGTTCGTCCTGGATCTCGAGAGCGGCGTGCTGGCGCGAGCACTGGATGTCGGAGATGACGATGTCGGCGTTCGCTCGGCCGATCACGACGCGCGGCTTGTCGATCTCGAAGATGCGGCCTGAATCCGGTCCCGAGATGCACGCGAGCGAGAGGCGGACGCCCTCGGGGAGGCGCAGCGGGCGCGCCGTGTTTCGCGGGCCTGGCGGGACGGGCACGCGGTCGGTCGTCGGCGCTCCGGTGTGCTGGCCCGGAGCGGGGC
>JBAUSZ010000254.1:0-9358 GCA_049581965.1 Thermoanaerobaculia bacterium
GGCGGCGGCGCTCCTCGCCGCCGTCGGGCTCCTCGTCCTCGGGTGGCGCGCGTGGGAATCGGTCGCGCCACTTCCCGTCTCCCTCTCCGTGATGCGGAAGTTCTGGCGAGCCGGCGGCCCGACGCGCCTCCTCAACTCGCGACTCTTCCGCCGCGACGCGGAGCTCGGCGCGGCACTCATCTCGCGCGACCGTTTCCTGCCGCTCGGCGCGGACGTCGTCCTGACGGTGCCGCCGGGGCTGCCGGACGGCGCGGCCGAGGAGATGCGGCGCAAGGCTGCGTTCGTCCTCGCGCCGCGGCGCGTCACGATCGCACGCGGGGAAACGGGCGAAAGCGGATTTAGGATCGCGACCGCTCCGGCGGCGCCGCGGTGAGGCCGTGAGAGGCGGCGCGTCGCGTCTGGTTCTTGGCGTCGCGGCGCTCCTCCTCGCCTTCGGCGTGTGGACGGCGGCCGTCGTCGCGATGCGCGAGCCCTTCGCCCTGAACGACTACGCGGCCATCTGGGGTCTGAAGGCGCGCGCGCTCTCGCGGTCGGCCTCTCTCGGGTCGCTCTTCCGCGTGGATCCGGGCGGAACCTTCTCGCACCCCGAGTACCCGCCTCTCTGGCCTCTTCTTCTCGCGGCGGCGTCGGGCGCGGCCGGCCGCTACGACGACCTCCTCGTGACGCCGCTCTGGCCGGTGCTCGCCCTCGCGGCGTCGCTTCTCGCGGCTCGGGCGGCGCGGGCGCAGCGTGTCGCATGGCCCTTTGCCCTCCTCGCGGGCGCCGTCGTCTCGCTCCTCCCGTACTGGCGGCGCTACCCGGGCTACGCGGAGGGACTGCTCCTCGTGTTCGTCCTGGCCGCCGCCGGCGAGGCCGGGCGTGCGGGCGAGGACGCCGGGGCCGCGGCCCGCCTGTCGATCTTTCTGACTCTCGCGGCGTGGACGAAACCCGAGGGCCTCGTCGCCGCTCTCACGGCGGCGGCCGTCCTCGCGTGGGCGCGGCGCGCGCGGGCTGCACTAATCGTCTGTCTGTCGGTGCTGCTCCTCGCCGCGCTGCCGTGGGCGCTGGCCGTGCGGCGGCTCGCGCCGGAACCGGTGCCGACGGCGTTCGCGCTTTCGGCGTTCTCCGTCGAGAAGGCGCTCGATGCCCTCGGGGCGCTCGCCGGCGAGGCTGCTCCCGCGGCGGGACTCGTTCTCGCGGGAGCGGGTCTTTTCGTCCTCGCGCCCGATACGTTCCGGCGCCGGCGGGCCCTCGTCGCGTGGGCGGCGGTCTATTCCGTCGTCCTCTTCGTGTCGTTCGCGTTCAGCCGTTTCGACGCCGCGTGGCACGTGCGCTGGTCGTGGGACCGACTCCTCGTTGTGCCGCTCGCGGTTCTCATCCCGGCGCTCGCCGAGGCTCTCGAGGAATGCGCGACGGGTCGAAGCGGCGCCGAGCCGTCTCCAGCATCTCCCGCGCCGATCCCTCCGCCGGCTCCTGACCGAGTGCGCTGAGCGCGAACGAGAGGGCGCTGCGGACCCGCGCCTCGTCGAGCGTCTCGAGCGGCAGCGCGCCGTCCCTCTTGCCGAGCTTTTTCCCCTCTGGGCCGAGGACGAGAGGGAGATGCGCGTACGACGGCGTCGGGAGATCGAGCGCGCGCTGGAGCGCGATCTGCCGCGCCGTCGAGTCGAGGAGGTCCGCGCCGCGCACGACCTCGGTGACGCCCTGGGCGGCGTCGTCCACGACGACAGCGAGCTGGTACGCGTACGGGCCGTCCGCGCGCTTGACGACGAAGTCGCCGACGGAGACCTGGAGATTTTCGGAGATGGGACCGAAGAGAAGATCTTCGAAGGTGAAGAGTCCGGAGGGGACGCGGAAACGATGGGCGCGGCGGGCCTTGCCGGTCGGCAGCCCCTCGCGGCACGTGCCGGGATAGATCGTGCCGTGGGGCGCGGCGCCGCCGGCTGCCCCATCTGCAGCGGCTCGTCGCGCATTCGAAGAATCGTGTTCTCTGTCTTCCTCTTCCGGCATCGGCGCCGAAGCAGCTCTCGCGAGGTCGGCGCGTGAACACGCGCAGGCGAAACACATTTTCTTTCCAAGAAGATCTTCAAGCGCCGCTTCATAAAGCGCGAGACGCGTGGATTGAGAGACGACCTCCCCGTCCCACGTCAGGCCGAACAGCTCGAGCGTGCGCAGGGTGTCGTCGGCGGCGCCGGGGACGACGCGCGGCGTGTCGAGGTCCTCGACCCGCACGAGCCAGCGCCCGCCTTTCGCGCGCGCGAAGAGCCACGACCCGAGCGCCGCGACGAGGCTTCCGAGGTGGAGCGGGCCGGTGGGGGAGGGCGCGAAACGCCCCGTGGGCAGCGAGGCGGGCGCGGAAATCACGTGACGAGGTTAACTCGCTGAATCCCGGAGGCTTGACGCGGAGATTCGCGGACCGTACGATGCGCCGCCTTCGCGCGCCCCGTGCGCGCGGAGGCTTCCGGCTCTTTCACATTCCGCAGTAGCTCAATGGTAGAGCATTCGGCTGTTAACCGAAGGGTTGTAGGTTCGAGTCCTACCTGCGGAGCCACTCGAATGGCTCAGCGCGTCTGGAGGCCCTCGCTCCCGGCGCGCTGATTTTCTCGAAAACCTCCGGTGCCGCGGGCCTTCCGTGGAACGAGAGGCGCAGCTGGTTCTCGGTCACCTCGGCCTTCAGGAGCACCAGCCCGATCAACTCCCTCCGCTGATACGGCGGGAGCTTCGCGTAGAGGCGCTCGAGGCCGGGTTCGCTGTGAAGCCATGAGAGCGTCGCTCCGAACGGATGGGACGATCAGCTCTCATCGCCGGTAGGGGACGCAATGGGAATTGCGGCGGGTCCTGGCGCCCACAGACCTGCGCTTCGCTCACTTCGATCCCTCCATGCGCGCACACGTCGACCATCGCTTCCCCGCGGTTGCCCCTGCTTCGGGCTGCTTTTCGAACCAGAACCGCCAGCATCCGCTCCGCGTCGAGGTACATGATGCGAAACGGTGAGTCCACTCGGCCTTCACCCAGAGAGGCTAGTCTTTGGGGGCAACGTCAGCGAGGCACAGCCCCTCTGGGGCGACGGTTATGGCTTTAGAAAGTCCGTCTTGTTGCTCTCACCCACGCCTGAACGCGTCTTGCGTTCGCGCAGCAAAGCACGCGAATCGCGAACCTGAAGCGTTATGGCCAGAGCCACTGCACTGAGCAGCGCTATAGCAGCCGCCCTAACGGAGGGCAACGCAGCCAGGCCGTTGCCGAGCCAGTACGCCTCGGCACTCGCACCCAGAGCCGGACTAGGGGGCCAGAACACACCCAGCGCAGAATTATTGCCGAGAAGTCTGGGCCAGAACCCAGACGTGGCAGCGACCAACGCTATTCCCGCAGCGGCAGTTCCAAATAGGATCGCGACCGTCCCGGCTATTCTGCCCTGCAAGAAGGACGGAAGACCCGGCACCAAGAAAGTAGCCCAGTTGATTCGCCCGTCAGCCGCTTCGAAGCGAGACCCCCTCGGGTCGCTCCCCGATGGCAGCCCCCAAGTGCCCACGAGCAAGACCAAAAGCACGCAGGCCCAGTTCCGCTCGAAATCCCAGTCTAGAGTGAATTGTTCGGTGCCCCTCGAAATAGAACAGAAGACTCGAGGCCATGCTTGTGAACTTGCTCGACTGATCAGCTCATCGTTAATCCAGTCGAGTCTGGGCGGGCGCCCGAACTTGAGCGTCGACAGAGCCTCGTCCCTTCGGCCGCTCGGCGCGAGCTCTTCGAAAAGCTGCTTTGCTCTCGCCACGCGTCCCGCCTGCTGATTACAGAGCCCAGCCAGCAATCGTGCGTCATCCGAGGGCGCGCGCTTAAGAAGTTCTTCGAGCGACGCGATTACCGATCCACTTGCAGGCGCGTCCACTAGTCCAATCGGTAGGTCCATTCTGGCCTCGCTGAGAGCGGCAAAGTAGAGCCCGAGGCAGAAGGTCGCCATCACGATTGCGGTCATCGCAAGAAGAGATCGTCTTCTCGGCCGCTTTGCGGGATCTAGAACCCCACGTGTAACCGCCAACGCGACAATAGCCAAGCAACAGCCGTTGAGCATCCACATCTGCCATGAGGGCAACCAATGCTCGGCGCAGCAGAGAAAGGCCCCTAATGGTACCCACACGAGTGAACATGTGAGGAAAGCGTGGGCTCCTTTGTCGATTGCAGCCGGGACGCCCCGAAGGGCCGCGGGAACAAGGTGGAGGCCCTTTGCCGCGCCCCTAGCGAGAAGAGACGACGCGATCCACCATGCCGCCGATATCACACCCGCGAAAAGGCTAGCCCTAGTAGAGGCACGCAAGAGCTCTGACGCGGCAGACGCCTCGAGGTAACCAAGGCGCGGACCGGTCCGGATTGCCTCCTGCCGCGCCCGCATCTCGGAGAGGCGCGGGAAGAGGGGATCGAGCGGGTGCTCCGGAAGGTACGCGATCCAAGCCGATAAGGGAAAATACGCAAGAGAGTCTGGGACTCCGTTGACGAGGTATTTCGATGCTAGGCGATCCGTGCGAGCAGTGCGGATTCCGCGACCGGAGGCGAGACTCGTGGCGCGAAGATGCGGCCAGTTGAGTAGGAACTCGATGTCCGGCCATTGAGCGCCAGAGGCTGTCCCCATAGAGCCGATCCCGCCGGGTACTTGTGCTGAAAGAGCGGCGCCACCCCTCGTGGCAAGTCGATCCGCCCATTCATATACCCGGAAGCGCTCAGCCCAGGCCGCCATCCAATGCCATTCATACCAGGCTATAGGATCAAACGGTCCAGTGACAAGAGCCGCAAACATGGAGTCGGCGGCCGAAGTATTCTGCTGGCTGCGGGCCAGAAGAGCCTTCAGGAAGAGATACACCGGCTGCGTGGGATCGGCCCGGGCCAGTTCATCGAGGCGCGTCGCGAGGTCACTCGCAGTCGTAGCAAGGCTGGCCTTTGCAGATGCCAGATCAGATTCGACGACTAGTCTCCGAAGATCAGGGCGGAACTGATCTGCGTGGTAACTATCACGCGGCGCGGGCGCGAATAACTCGGCAACAAACGCCGGAAGCCTGAAACCGCGGGTACGCAGTTGCAGGTCGTTCGAGTCGGTATACGGAACAAGACTGAGTTCGCCATCCGTGAATCTGACGAGTTCTAGGGCCTCTCGCCGCGAGGTATTGCAAGAGATGTCTACTACCCCATTGGCGTAATGAAATCCGACCGGGGAACCCGGCAACCGAAAGCGACGCTCGATCGCTTGGCCAGTCCGAGTTCTGAGGAGGAGGTACCTCGAGACGAAGTTCCCATCGTTCCAGTGCTTAGGACCGTATTCCACGTGGTATAGCGCCCCGCGCCAGTAGAAGCCCGTTCGCGAGGTGTAAGATCGGCCCAGGGCCGCCAAATGCTTGAACGCATCGGTAGCCTCCGCCCATCTGGCCTCACTAACATAGAGGTCGGCTAGCGCTGCCCACGACTGAGGATCCGAGGAATCGAGGCTGATGAGGTCTCGAAGCACCGCTTCGGCCTCGCGAGTTCTCTTCAAGGCGACTAGTGCGAGAGCTCTAACCTGATGAAGGTCTTTCGTCCTCGGAAAGCTATCTAGCAGGGACAAGGCCGCAGCCGGATTTTCCTGAAGAAATAGTGCATTGAGGGCGGCGAGAGCGACGACAGCATCTCCGATGCTCGAAGCGGTCCCCCTACGTAGCTCAAACTGGTTCGGTGCGGCTGCTGGGATCAGAGTTTGCACAGCTTGTCTCTCTGCCAGCCCAAGGCGACGAAGTTGCGCTGTTGGCCGATCGAACCTCGCCCATGCGTCGTCGTCGCCATTTGTCGGGGGAGGGACGAGTGTGAATGTGGGCTGAATCTCGGCCTCGCCTCGAACCGAGTAGACAATGCCCCAAATGACGATGGAGGCCCCAAGTCGCCCGCCGACGAGACGAGCGTCTTCATGCGACTTTATTTGGTCGCTATCTGACGGACGCACGACCCTCACGTTCTGGTCCCTGAGCTTTTCGAGAATTGCGGTTTCGGCCATCGCCTCCATGACCCGTGCTTCCCGGCTTGCGTCTGCGTCCACAGTCTGGAAATGCGCCAGTGCGACAACCAGATTCTTTTCCTTCTTCGGCCTCTGGGGTGTCTGACGAAGCGCGAAGTAGTAGGCAGCAACGAGCGCCACAATTCCTGCAGCGGTGACGAGGAGTTTGCGACCCCAATCTGAGGGCGATAATCGACTCTGTCTCAGCGTGTCATCCTCACCGCTCCGGACGGGGGTCTCGGCGACGGAGGGGGACGTCTCGATAGCGCCCAGCGCGTCGCGCAAAGCAGAATAGGATTCCGGGCGTTGGTCGGGGTCCTTGCGAGTCATCCACTCGATCAGGGCTGCGAGTGCCGCGGGCGCATCCGGCCGTTCCGCACGAAGTGGGGGCAGCGGTTGGTGGAGGTGCTGGTCGATGACCTCGATTGGGGTCGAACCACCGAAGGCCCGCTTCCCCGTCAACGTCTCGTAGAAGACGAGACCTAGCGAGTAGATATCCCCTCGAAAATCCACCTTTCGGCCTCGTGCTTGCTCCGGAGAGACGTACTGCGGTGTTCCGACGAGATGGCCCGACTGCGTCAGGCTCGAGTCAGCGGCGGAAATACTCGAGCGCGCCAGGCCGAAATCGGCCACGTGAGGACGGCCCTTCTTGTCCAGGAGAATGTTGGACGGCTTGACGTCCCGATGGACGATGCCTCTCTCGGAGGCCGCCTCAAGCCCGTTAACGACCTGGCCGATAAGCTCGACGGCCTCGGAGACTGGCAACGGCCCTGCTCTGCGGATCCTCTGCGCTAATGTCTCGCCGTTCACGTGTTCCATGACGAGGAAGCTCTGGCCGTTCGTCTCGCCGAAGGCATAAACGCGAACGACGTTCGGGTGCTCCACGTTCGCCATCGCGCGCGCTTCTCGCTGAAAGCGGGTTCGCGCCTCAGCGGCGCTCATACCGGATCCTTCCTGCGGAGGTTTGATTAGCTTGATGGCGACATTCCGGCCGAGAGCTTCTTCGTCGGCGAGGAAGACCGATCCCATTCCGCCCTCTCCAAGCGCTCGAAGTACTCGATAGCCTGGAATCTGCGGCAGGTCCGCCACTGCATCGAGTGTCGGCGCGTCACAGCCTGGGCACGAATCGACGCCAAACGGCAGAGGCCGGGCACAGGATGGGCATGAACTTAATGCCATTGTTTTCCGCGATTATCTGCCAATGGCGCGGCTCGAGGCGGATCGACTCATCGTAGTGGACCCCCGGACCACCGCGCTCTGAGCCATCCACCCGAAGATCAGAGAGGAAAAGGGCCGGTGTCTCGAACCTAAACCGACGGCCGGGGGGCCTTGCATCGGGAAACAGGTCAAGCGCGATATCGTTAGGATGCTCAGGAGCGAACTATGGCAACCGGCCGAGCGATGCAGCTGACAAAACAGGTGGGGGAGTATCTCGTCGCGGCGGAGCTCTGTCGGCGCGGCCTCATTGCGACGACCTTCACGGGAAACGTACCGCACTACGACATCATCGCTTCCAACGCGACGGGTAGGCACCAGGCGATTCAGGTCAAGACGATAAACGGTGGCGGGTGGCAGTTCGACGTCCGCGCCTTCGCCGAGATCAGCCTGGACGGCAAGCGCCAGGTTGTGGGGGCACGGGTCCCTGCACCGTATCCTGACCTGGTCTGCGTCTTCGTCCGGCTACGAGAGCGTGGTGAGGACGAGTTCTACATCCTGACGTGGAAGGATCTCCAGAGGATGATGATCAAAGGCCACCGCGGGTACCTTGCCCGACACGGTGGAGTACGACCGAAGAAGTATGACTCCTACCATGGGGCTATCCGCCCCGAGAGGCTTGCAAAGCACCGGAATAAATGGAGTGTTTTAGAAACACGACTGCGCGGCGTTCGAAGCCGAAACTAGCGAAAGCCGCCAGGAAAAGGGTAGCAGTGGACACCCGTCGCATCAGGAGCACCCGTCTTGTGCGGACGTCCGAGATCTTCGAGTTTCTCGTACGGTATCCTTGGGGCTCCTCCGCCATAAGTGGGTACCGCCGTGCCGCACGTCACTTCGGGTTCCACACCCGAGAAGATCCGACCTTCGAGGGATCGGACGCCTACCGCGTCTTCGTTGACAAGAGCGCGGCGGCACTTAGGCGGGTCGTCAAGGCGCTCGAGATCGCCTACAGCTCTGGTCAGCAGAATGTGATCGACGATGCTGAGGCAGAGCTCGCTGGAGGCGACGTCATCTGGTTCGCTCAGGACTGGAAGCACTGGGAAGCAGAACAGGACGAGGGTGCGCTTGAGAGACTCGGCTTGAAGCGCCGAATCGTGGAAGCTGGAAAGAGCTACCTGGTTACGCTAAAGGTCGTTAAGGGGCGCCGCTCACGCAGAAGAGGCCTGGGTTGACATGGGGTCATTCCTAGTAATGTCCACCACCCATGAAAAAACCGCTGCGGCGGACTCGCTTCGCTTGCCCCTGAGCTTGATATCGTTGGGCGTCACAGTATTCAGTATTTAACGGGAGGTCAGACATGAGAACACACATCGAGACCAGATGGCTTCCTCTGCATCAAAGCCCTCTCGTTCTCCACATCGCACGAGAGAATGGTCGCGGAAAACTCGGTAGAGCCGTCATTCGCGAAGGCTCCCTAATCTGGTACCCGGGTTCGAAACAAAAAGGGTACCGAGTTACATGGGGCAGACTTGGTGAACTCCTCCGAGGGCAAGTTCCAAAGCGAAAACGGCGGAAGCGCAGCGGCATCTAGACGCAGTGCCGCCCGACAACGCGCTGTAGTGCTCGCGGGTGAGGTAAGGGCTGCGACAGACTGATTGCCAGTCGCTCAGCCTGTCCCGCCGCCGGACCTCCACACTGGCTCTCCGTCACCGGTGGCACTGCTGGCACCGCGGTCCCGAGGGAAGGGGATAGGAGTAGCAGCTCCGACCTGTTCGCCCGCCTCTTAGCGACCTCCAGCGCCCGGTAGTCCCGGGCCACCGCGCTCTGAGCCATCCATCCGGGGGGCCTATGCCGCTCGGAAGCGGCCTCGGAGGATGTAGACGGTGCGGTTCGAGCGCCTTTTCTCGACGGCCAGCGAGGTGTGGTCCCGAAGACTCGCGCGCTGAGCCATTACTCCGGGGATCCTTCAGGGAAAGGGTCGGTTTCTCGAACCTAAACTGCCGTCCGGCCAGGATGCCCGACTACGGCATCGAACTCAGGGGCAAGACCCTGGTCTGTGCGCGCCAACGGACCCGGCAATTCCCATTGCGCCCCCACAGGCCCCGGCAATTCCCATTGCGCCCCTACACTTGACGGCGAAGGTGGCCCAGGCCAGGGAGATGAGGCATGGTCATCAGTGCTCAGGCGTCGCGTGGGCCTGGACCGGTAGGTTGCGCTGCG
>JBAUSZ010000255.1:0-11762 GCA_049581965.1 Thermoanaerobaculia bacterium
GCCCTCGGGATCGTCCTCGGCCTCGTGTTCGGAAAGCAGATCGGGATCTTCGGAACCGCGTGGCTTCTCGTGCGGAGGGGGATCGGGTCCCTCCCGGTCCGGCACGGGGGGCGGCGGTCGCTGTGGGGCGTCGCGCTCCTCGGGGGAATCGGGTTCACGATGTCCCTCTTCGTGGGCGGCCTCGCGTTCCGCGACGACGCGATGATGGACGTCGCGAAGACGGCGATTCTCGCGGGCTCGCTGATATCCGGTCTCGCCGGCGCTGCCGTTCTTGCGGGCGTGCCGAAGGCGGTGGCGGGAGAGAAAAACGCCGGTTAGACTCCTTCGTCGAGGATGGCCATTTTCGGAAAAAGCTCGCAGGGCCCGGTTCCGGCGGGCCGCGGCGAGTCGGCGCGGGGACCGTCCGTCATCGGACCCCACGTTTGCGTCAAGGGCGAGCTCTCCGGTGACGAAGACGTCGTCGTGGAAGGCCGCGTCGAGGGTCGCGTCCGCCTCGCGGGCGAATTCCGCGTCGCCCCTTCGGGCGTCGTCCTTGCCGACGTGAAAGCCGGAACCGTCGTCGTCGGCGGGCAGATCACGGGCGACGTGATCGCGACCGGGCGCGTCGAGATCCTGCCCTCGGGTTCCGTCGAAGGAAACATCCGCGCCCCGAAAGTCGCCGTCGGCGAAGGGGCGCGATTCAAGGGGAGCGTCGACATGAGCGCCGGACCTGGGCCCGGCGACGAAGCGCCCCGCTGAAGGAAAGGAAGCTCCGCACATGGCTCCGTCCGTTCCGGTCCACGGCAACTGGATTGCCGGCAGGCACGTTCCCGCCCGCTCCGGCCGCACCTTCGAGAATCGCAATCCTGCAGAAATGACCGATCTCATCGGGCGCTTCGCCGATTCCGACGAGCGCGACGTGAGGGACGCCGTCGACACGGCGGCCGACGCCTACCTCAAGTGGCGACTCGTACCCGGCCCCCAGCGGGGCGAGATCCTCTACCGGCTCGGCGAGATCCTCCGCGATCGCAAGGAGCAGTACGCCCGCGACATGACGCGCGAGATGGGCAAGGTCCTCAAGGAGGCCCGCGGCGACGTCCAGGAGGCCATCGACATGGCCTTTCTGATGGGCGGCGAGGGGCGGCGCCTCCACGGCCAGACGACTCCCTCCGAGCTGCCGAACAAGTTCGCGATGTCCGTGCGCTCGCCGATCGGCGTCTGCGCGTTCATCACGCCCTGGAACTTTCCGATGGCGATCCCGGCCTGGAAAACGACCGCCGCGCTCGTCTGCGGCAACACCGTCGTCATCAAGCCCGCCACGGACACGCCGCTCTCCGTCGTGAACTTCGCGAAGGCGCTCGAGGACGCGGGTCTTCCGCCCGGCGTCTTCAACGTCGTGACGGGGTCCGGGTCGAAGGTCGGGAACCCCCTCCTCAGGGACCCGCGCGTCAAGGTCGTTTCCTTCACGGGCTCGACATCGGTGGGCCGGGCCATCAACGAGGCTTGCGCACCCACGTTCAAGCACGTCCACCTGGAGATGGGAGGGAAAAACCCGATCATCGTGATGGACGACGCGAACCTCGAGCTCGCCGTCGACGGCGCGATCTGGGGTGCCTTCGGGACGAGCGGCCAGCGCTGCACGGCCTCCTCGCGGCTCCTCGTCCACCGGAAGGTCGCGAGGAAGTTCACGGCGATGCTCGCTGCGCGCGCCGCAGCCCTGAGGGTCGGAAACGGACTCGACGAGAGGAACGAGATGGGGCCCGCGATCAACGAGAGCCAGCTCGACACGGTCCTCGACTACATCTCGATCGGAAAAGCCGAGGGCGCGAAGATCGTCGCGGGCGGCCGACGGCTCGCGGGGAAGGGGCACGACAAGGGCTGGTTCGTCTCGCCGACGGTCTTCGCGGACGGGCACCGCAGGATGCGGATCGCACGCGAGGAGATCTTCGGGGCCGTGACGGTCGTCGTGCCGGTCGCGTCCCTCGAGGAGGCCATCGACGTCGCGAACGACTCGGAATATGGCCTCTCCTCGGCCATCTTCACGCAGGACCTCAACAAGGCCTTCGTCGCCATGCGCGACCTCGAGGCCGGCATCTTCTACGTCAACCTTCCGACGATCGGAGCCGAGACGCACCTGCCGTTCGGGGGCGTCAAGCAGACCGGCAACGGGCACCGCGAGGCGGGTCTCGCCGCGCTGGACGTCTTCAGCGAGTGGAAGTCGATCTACGTCGACTACTCCGGGAGGATCCAGAAGGCGCAGATCGACGTGCCGGCCGGCGAGGCGACCGCGAAGAAGAAGAGATAAGAGAAGAGTTTCTTAGAAGGTGAAGAGGGAAGAGGCCTCGCTCAGGCGAGGCCTCTGGCCTTTCGGTACGCCGGGATCGCCTCCGCGAGGATCTCGACGGCCGCCTTCAGGTCCTCGTCCTTGAGTACGTAGGCGATCCGGACCTCGTCCTTGCCGAGACCCGGCGTCACGTAGAACCCGCTCGCGGGCGCGACCATGACGGTCTTTCCGTCCTTCTGGAAATCCGTGAGGAGCCACGCCGCGAAGTCGTCGCTGTCTTTGATCGGGAGCCGCGCCACGAGGTAGAACGCGCCCTCGGGCTTCCGGAGGAAGACCCCGGGGATCCTCGAGAGCCCCTCGTAGAGAGTGTCGCGCCTCTTCTGGTACTCGCGGACGACGCCCGCGTAGTACTCCGCCCCCAGTTCCAGCGCGCCGGGCGCGATGTGCTGGGCCAGCCCCGGCGGCGAGAGGCGGCCCTGGGCCATGCGGTTGCACGCGCCCGCGACGTCGACGTTGCGCGTGACGAGTGCCCCGAGGCGGATGCCGCAGGCCGAGAACCGCTTGGAGAGGGAGTCCACGACGACGACCTCGTCCTCGAAGCCCGGCAGCGAGAGGGCGCTGGCGGACTCCCGGCCGTCGTAGACGAACTCCCGATAGACCTCGTCGCACACGAGGAAGAGGCCGTGGTCGCGGCAGAATTCCGCCGCCCGCACGAGCTCTTCCCTCGAACAGACGGTCCCGGTCGGATTGTTCGGATTGCAAAGGAGGACGACGCGCGTCTTCGGCGTCAGCGCCTTTTCCCACTCGGCGCGGCCGGGCAGGTGGAAGCCGTCCTCGCCTCGCGTCACGATCGGGCGGAGGGTGAGGCCGGCCATCGCCGCGAAGGAGCGATAGTTCGTGTAGAGAGGTTCCACGGTCAGGATCTCGCCGCCGGGATCCGAGCACGCCATGAAGGCGAAGAGCAGGGCTTCGCTCCCGCCGGTCGTCGCGAGAATCTCGCCTCTCTTCAGCGCAAGGCCGAGCTTGCCGTAGTACGCGAGGAGAAAGTCGAGGTACTCCGGCGTCCCGTTCGAGGGCGAGTAGGCGAACGTCTTGTCCTTCAGCGTCGCGAGCCGCCGGCGCATGGGCTCCGGCGTCTCGAGGTCCGGCTGGCCGATGTTCAGGTGATAGACCTTCACGCCGCGCTTCTTCGCCTCGTCTGCGAGCGGCATGAGCCTGCGGATGGGCGAGGCGGGCATGGCGAGGCCGCGAGCGGAGACGCGGGCGGCTGTCCTTGTCGTACTCATGCGCGTCAGGTTAGCAAAGGCCGGGTGGCTCAAGCCCGGCGGCCGCCAGCAGGCCAGCCAAGTCATTCGGAACCGGCGCCGTGAACGTCATCGCCTCGCCCGTCGCCGGATGGCGCAGGCCGAGGCGCCAGGAGTGCAGTGCCTGCCGCGGGAACGTCCGGCAGGCGTCGCGAAGTGCCTCGTCCTTCAGGCCCTTCCAGCGTGGCGAGCCGTAGACGGGATCGCCGACAACCGGGAGGTTCAGCGCCTTGAGATGAACGCGGATTTGGTGCGTCCGACCGGTGACGAGCCGGCATTTCAAGAGCGAGAGGCCCAAACGGGGACCGGAGGATTCGGAGAGGATTTCATAGAAGGTTGTTGACGGCCGGCCCTCGGTTCTCGAGGTCGCCATGCGCTTGCGGTCCCTCGGGTCGCGAAGGATTCCGAGCTCGACCTTGCCTTTGCGCACCTGCGGGTGCCCGTAGACGACTGCCAGATATTCCTTTTCTAGGAATCTCTCTTTCATCGCTTTCCCGAGAACGGCCATCGCCCTCTCGGTCTTCGCGATCACGAGCAACCCGGACGTGTCCTTGTCGAGCCGGTGGACGAGGCCGGGGCGGTCGGCCGGACCGGCCCAGTCCTTCGAGCGGTGGAGGAGCGCGTTCACGAGCGTGCCGCCCCGATGGCCGACGGCGGGATGCACGACGAGGCCCGCGGGCTTATCGAGGACGAGGATCTCGGAATCTTCGAAGATGATGGAGAGAGGAATGTCTTCGGCGACGAGCGACGCCCTTGGCGCGGGAGGTGGAGGCAGGACGATTTCGATGACGTCCCCTGCCTTCACTCTCCCGGAGGTCTTCGTCGGTCTTCTTCCTCCGACGCGAACGAACCCGCCCTCGATCCACTCCTGGATCTTCGTCCGCGAAGCTTCGGGCAAATCGTTGAGGTGCCTGAGGAGCACGTGGTCGAGCCGCTGGCCCGCGTCGCCGCGGTCCGCGCGAAACGCGCGAGGCGGGCGCGGCGCCTCGCTCACGCAGGCTTCGGTACGGAAGGGATCCGGCGACGGAGCGCGAAGATCCCGGTCCCCGCGAGAATCCCCAGGACCGCGATGAACTGCGACGTCGACATGATCCCGAGGACGGCGCCCCGCGGATCGCCCCGGAAAAACTCGATCGTCCCGCGCAGGAGCGAGTACCCGAGGACGTAGAACGCGAAGGTCTCGCCGGAGAAGCGTCTTCGCTCGAAGCGCACGAGGAGGACGCAGAGAAGGAGGGTTCCGGCGATCTCGTAGACCTGCGTCGGGTGGAGCGGGACACCGAGGGGCACGCCGACGTTCTCGTGCGCAACCGGATCCGTGAAGGTGACCGCCCAGGGGAGCGTGCATTCCTTGCCCCAGCAGCAGCCGGCGAGAAAGCAGCCGACGCGCCCGAATGCCTGCCCGAGCGCGACCGACGGCGCCGCGAGGTCCGCGAAGGTGAAGAACGGGATCCGGCGGCGGCGGAGGAGGATCACGGTGGCCAGGACCGCGCCGATCAGGCCGCCGTAGAACACACCGCCGGCGCGGGCGAGGCCGAGGAAGTCCTTCCAGGAGCGCACGTACGACGGCCACTCGACGATCACGAGGAGAACCTTGGCGCCGACGAGGCCCGAGAGAAGAAGCCAGACGCCGACGTCCGAAGCGGTCTCGGCGCCGATGCCGAAGGCGGGCGCCCGGCGGCGCAGGAGCCACAGACCCGCAAGGAACGCGACGGCCATCAGGACGCCATAGCTCGGGAGTGCGAAGGAACCGATCCGGATCAGCTCGGGGTGCATCGGCGCGTCAGGCTCTCGCGGCCGGCTGCGGGGGCTCGGACTCGGGGCGTTTCCAGAGATCCCAGGCGAGGAGCGCGACGCCCACGCTGATCGCGCTGTCTGCGACGTTGAACGAGGGCCATTCCCAGCGGTCCACGTAAAAGCGCAGGAAGTCCGTCACGGACTGGAACCGGACGCGGTCGATGAGGTTGCCCACCGCTCCGCCCATGATGAGCGCGAGAGCCGCCTGGAGGAGGCGGTGTTCCGGGGGGGCCGAGAGCGACCAGGCAAGCACTCCAGCCAAGACCACGAATGCCAGCAACGTCACGAGCAGAGGCCGGGCGGATCCCGCCGATGCGAGGACGCCGAAGGCGGCGCCGGTGTTCCTGAGATGCGTGAGGTCGAAGAATCCCCTGATGACGGGAATCGTCTGGTGGAGCGGAATCTTCGCGATCACGATGGTCTTCGTGACCTGATCGAGGGTGGCGACGCCCAGCGCGAGAACGAAGTACGTGAGGCGCCGCGACACCGTGGGATTCTAACCGCCGACGACCGCGCGGCAGCGGGTGCAGATTCCGTCTTCTCCCGGCGCAACGTCCTTGCGGACCTGCCAGCAGCGCGGGCACTTCGCGCCTTCGGCGGGGCGGACGAGGACACCTTCGGCGCCGGCGTCCCGCACGAGCGACGGCACGGCCAGAACCTCGGCCAGTTTTTCTTCTGAAAGGGAAAGAGTCCGGAGTGCCCCGTCGAGTCCGGCGGCACGCCCCACGACCACGGCGGCCTGTGCGGCGGAGCCCACGAGGTTTTCGCGGCGCAGGGGCTCGAGGGCCTGCAGGAACTCCGCTCGGAGCGCGACGACGCGATCCCAGGCATCTTTCTCATTCGAAGAAATCCCCGGGACCTTGAGGTCACTCCAGCTCTGCAGGAAGATCCGCGACGGGTCCCCTGCGTTCCCCGGGATCGACTCGAAGATCTCCTCCGCCGTGAAGGGGCAGATCGGGGCGAGCGCGAGGGCGATCGTCTCCACGAGCTTCCAAGCCGCCGTCTGCGCCGAGCGGCGGACGGGGTCGCCGGCCGCGAGGACGTAGAGGGCATCCTTGCGGACGTCGCACCAGAATGCCGAGAGGTCCGTCGTCACGAGATCGAGAAGCCGGCGCGTCACGGCGTGGAACTCGAAACGCTCGTAAGCCGCGCGGGCCTCCGCCGCGAAGCGCGCCGCGGCGTCGAGCACCCAGCGATCGAGAGGCTCGAGTTTCGCGTCCGGCACGGCGTGCGTCGCGGGGTCGAAGTCGAACAGGTTCGAGAGGAGAAAACGGGCCGTGTTTCGGATCTTGCGGTAGGCCTCGGCCGTGCGCGCGAGAATCTCCTTCGAGAGCGGGTCGTCGGTGGTGTAGTCGAGAGAGGCGACCCAGAACCGAATGACGTCCGCTCCATCGGTCTTGAGAAGCTCCTGTGGCTCGATCGTGTTGCCGAGCGACTTCGACATCTTGCGGCCGTCGCCGGCGACGACGAACCCGTGAGTCAGTACGGTGTCGTAGGGTGCGCGGCCCGTCAGCGCGATGGACGTCAGGAGCGACGACTGGAACCACCCCCGGTGCTGGTCGTGGCCCTCGAGGTACATGACCGGGACGGGCGGTCGCGCCGTGTAGGGATTCGCGAGGCCGTAGTCGCCGGAGCGCAGGACTGCCGCGTGCGAGACGCCGGAGTCGAACCAGACGTCGAGGATGTCCTTGAGCTTCTCGAAAGAGGACCCGCCGCAGGAGGAGCAAGAGGCCGAAGACGAGGATGAAGACTTGCTCAGAAAGTAGGACGGGGGGAAGGCGTCGTCGTACCACGCGTTGGCGCCGTGCTCACGGAAAGTTCCTCTTACCCTTTCAAAGAATTCTTCTCTTTCTCTCTTCTCCTGTTCTGTTCCTCCGCCCTCGACGCGCGGGAAGTGGCTCACGACGCCCTTCTCCTTGCAGTCCACGCAGCGCAGGAACGTGATCGGCGACCCCCAGCGGCGCTGGCGGGAGATCGTCCACTCGAGGCGGCTCTCGACCATGGCCCCGATCCGGTTCTCGCTGTAGGACGGGATCCACTCCACCCGGCCGCGGATCTCCGCCAGCGCCTTGTCGCGCAGGGCTCCGAGGTCGATGAACCACTGGTGAGTCGCCCGGAAGATGACGGGGTTCTTGCACCGCCAGCAGTGGGGATAGGAATGAGGGGAGGATTCCTGGGAAAGAAGGACGGCGCCGCCGCGCCCGTCGCGGAGGGCCGTCAGCACCGCCAGACTCGCGTCCTCGGCGTCGCTCCGCGGGATGACCACTCTCTTCCCTCTGAGGAAATCCGGGGCGTTCGCGTCGTAGTAGCCGCCCTCGTCCACCGGGCAGAGCGCGGGGTCGTCGACCTTGAAGCCGGCGCGGCGGACGACCTCGTAGTCGTCGCGGCCGTGGCCGGGGGCCGTGTGGACGAGGCCCGTGCCGTCCGACGTCGAGACGTGCTCGCCGAGGAGGAAACCAAAGTTCTCGAGTGGATCGGATGCGAACGGGCGCGCGTATCGCAACGCCCCCGCGATTGCCTCGCCGCTTTTCTTCGAATGGGGAAGCGGGACGGCGTCGCTCCAGCCGAGCTCGGCCGTCACCTTCGAGACGAGCTCCGCGGCCACGAGGTAGGCGGCGCCAGGCTCCGATTCCCTTTTCAGAAGAACGTATTCGATCCTCGGACCCAACGTGATCGCCCGATTAGCCGGCAGGGTCCAGGGCGTCGTCGTCCAGATGACGGCGTAGAGGCGCGGCGAGCCGGCCGCCTCGAGAGCGGCGCCCCAGGTGCCTTTCGAAGACATTTCTTCCAGCGGCATCGCGACATAGATCGACCAGTCGGTCTTGTCCTCGTATTCGATCTCGGCCTCGGCCAGAGCCGTGCGATCGTGGACGCACCAGAGGACGGACTTGAAGCCGAACGACACGAGACCCTTCTCGACGAACTGGCCGAATGCCCGGGCGATCTCGGCCTGGTACGAGAAGTCCATCGTCCGGTACGGCGCCGCCCACGCCCCGAGGATGCCGAGGCGCATGAAGTCGGTTCGCTGGATGTCGATCCACTTTTCGGCATACGCCCGGCAGGCGTCGCGGAACGCGATGTCTCCCATCGTGCGCTTTTTCGGGCCGAGCTCCTTGTCGACCTTGAGCTCGATCGGCAGGCCGTGGCAGTCCCACCCGGGCACGTAAGGCGCGTCGAAGCCGGCCAGCGTCTTCGAGCGGACGACGAGGTCCTTGAGGATCTTGTTCATGGATGTGCCCATGTGGATCCGGCCGTTCGCGTAGGGCGGCCCGTCGTGAAGGTGAAACGGGGGTGCTCCCTTCCGTGCGGCGCGGATGCGGCCGTAGAGGTCCTCGCCCTGCCAGCGCGCGAGGCGCGCGGGCTCCCTCCGCGGGAGGTCCGCCTTCATGGAGAACTCCGTCCTGGGAAGGAGGAGCGTGGATTTCCAGTCGCGTCCGCCCATGTGAGCCGCGGAGGTTACGCGGTCGCTCCGCGCGCGGCAACCGGCGCCGTCACCTGCGGCGGTGCACGAAATCGTCGACGGCGCCGCGGAACAGCGCGGGCTGATCGACGAACGTCATGTGCCCGCTCTTCGGGAAGACGACGAGCTTCGCTCCGGGCACCAGGTTCGCCATTTCCTCGGCGATCCAAGGCGCGCTCTCGTCGTGGTCGCCCACGGTGACGAGAGTCCGAACGCGGAGTCTCTTCAGAGGCTCCGTGTAGTCGAGGCCCCCGAGGTTTCCGTCCACGACGTATTCGCCCGTCGAGCCCCACATCTCCCGGTAGACGTCCCAGCCCATCATGGGGCCGGGCGCCGGGTCGTACGTCGGGTCCGGCCGGTTTTGATAGAGGTAGGGGAAGTAGCCTTCGGCCCACGCCGCCCTCACGTATTCGTCCGGGTAGCGGCCCCACTGCCACGGTTGGCCCTTCCCGTAGAGGCCCTCCTTCTCAATCTTCTCGATCCGCTCGCGCAACTCGGGAGCCATCGCCGCTTTCATGTCCGCGAGCGCCTTGTTGATCGCCTTCGTCGTGTGGAACGTCGAGCAGAGGATCAGGCTCGAGAGATTCCGCGGGTACTTGAAGGCATAGGCCTGCGCGAGGACGCCGCCGAAGGAGTGGCCGAGAAGGTGGACCTTGCCCAGGGAAAGGGTCCTGCGGACCGCCTCGATGTCCTCCACCATGTTCGAGACGGTGTATTGCCTGGCGTCCTCGAGGCGCTCGGAGCGGCCCGAGCCGCGCTCGTCGATGAAGACGAGTCGGTTCGTGCGGGCGAGCGGAAGGAGATGGGGCAGGAAGTAATCGTGCGAGGCGCCCGGCCCGCCGTGGACGATCAGGAGGGGCGCTCCCCGCCCGACCGATTTCCAGTAGACGAGGACGCCGTTCGCGTCGACGAACCCCTCCGATTGCGGGTAAACGGCCGAGGCCGCGGGCGAGCGGGCGGGTGTGGCGAAGGCCGGCGAGGAGGCGGCCGCGACGAGCGCGAAGGAGGCGACTGCTGTCCGGATTCTCATTCGCAGAACTCTATACCGGTGGTTCAAATGATTCAGATGGATCAGTCGGGATTCCGGAGGCCCATTCGTCCTTTACACTCCGCCGCGCATGACGTCCATCGGGACCGGCGTGGTGGGGTGCGGTTACCTCGGCCGCCATCACGCGCGGATTCTCTCCTCTCTCGAGGGCTCCACGCCCGTGGGCTTCGTCGAGCCGGACGACGCGGCCGCCGCGGCGATCGAGTCCGCGCTCGGGGCCTCGGGCATGATCCGGCGCCACTCGATCAAAGAACTCCTCGACGCGGGCGCGACCGCGGTCGTCGTCGCGTCGCCGACCGTGAGCCATGCAGCCGTTGCCGTAGAGCTCGTCGCGGGCGGCGCGGACGTCATGGTCGAAAAGCCCATGACGGCCACGCTGGCCGAGGCCGACCATCTGGTGACCCTCGCGCGCGCGAAGGGACGCGTGCTCCAGGTCGGGCACATCGAGCGCTTCAATCCGGCCGTGGCCGCCGTGCGGCCCCTCGCGACCGACGTCAAGTTCATCGAGGCGCACCGACTCGGCGTCTTCGTCCCCCGCGCTCTCGACGTGGACGTCGTCCTCGACCTCCTCGTCCACGACCTGGACATCGCCCTCGACCTCGTCGGGAAGCCCGTGGCGGAGATCCGCGCGGTGGGCGTCCCGATCCTCTCGGACAAGATCGACATCGCGTCGGTCCGCCTCTCGTTCGAGGGCGGTTGCGTCGCGAACCTGACGGCTTCGCGCGTGTCGCAGGAGAAGACCCGCAAGTTCCGGTTCTTCCAGCCGGACTGGTACTTCTCGATCGACACCCAGAACCGTGACGTGACGGCCTTCCGCCTCGACCGGACGAGCGGTCCGCCGCGGATCGTCCCCTGGCCCGTCGCCGTCGAGCCGCAGGACCCCCTCACGGCCGAGGACGCCGCGTTCCTCAGGGCCTGCCGCGAGCGCGGCGAGCCGGAAGTCACCGGCGAGGCCGGCCGCGCGGCGCTGAAGCTCGCGCTCGACATCCTCGAGGAGATGGGACGGAACCGCTGACATGAAACGCCCGAAGAGCACGAGGAGTAAGAAGAGGACTCGTCCGGGGCCTCTGATTCCCCGCATTGGTCTCGTTGGTGGTTCGGGGCTCTACGCGCTCCCGAGGCTCGAGATCACCGACGAGGTTCCGCTCGAGACGCCTTTCGGCGCTCCCTCCGACTCTTTCGTCCTCGGAACTCTCTCCTCCGTCTCCGTCGCGTTTCTCGCCCGCCACGGGCGGCATCACCATCACCTCCCTTCGGAGGTCAACTACCGGGCGAACGTCTGGGGCTTCCGGCGGCTGGGCTGCTCGTGGCTGCTGTCCGCCTCGGCCTGCGGCTCGATGAAAGAGGCCTGCCGCCCGACCGACATCGTCCTGCCGGACCAGTTCCTGGACGTCACGAGGCACCGCGTCTCGACGTTCTTCGGAGAGGGCTGCGTCGGGCACGTGTCGTTCTCGCACCCGGTCTCCGGGACGCTTCTCGACGCCCTCGAGGAAGCAGCCCGCGAAGAGAAAGCCGTCGTTCACCGCGGCGGCACGTACGTCTGCATCGAAGGGCCGCAGTTCTCCACGAAGGCGGAATCTCTCCTTTTTCGCTCCTGGGGCGCGAACGTGATCGGGATGACGAACGCGACCGAGGCCAAGCTCTGCCGCGAGGCGGGCATCGCCTACGCCTCGATGTGCCTCGTGACCGACTACGACTGCTGGCACGAAGACGAGGCCCCGGTCAGCGTCGAAGCGGTCCTCGCCGTGCTCGAGGCGAACGCCGCGACCGCGAATCGCGTCCTCGCCGCGGCCGTCCGCCGCCTCGACCCGGCCCGCCCGAGCGAGTGCGCGGACGCTCTCGCTTTCGCGATTCTCACGCACCCGTCGCGGGTGCCCGCCCGCACCCGGCGAC
>JBAUSZ010000256.1:0-1938 GCA_049581965.1 Thermoanaerobaculia bacterium
CCGCTCTTCTCGGCGGCCGCCGCCGCGCGCTGAAAGGCGGCGAGAGCCTGGGAGGCGTGGCCCGCGCGCTTCTCGGCGCCCCCGAGGGCGGCGAGGACGTCGGCGCCGTACGGACCGCCCTCGCCGAGGGCGGCCAGCGTTTCGGACGCGACGGCGCGTGCCCCGGCGACGTCGCCGCGCTTGCCGAGACCGGTGACGCAGGCGGCGGCGAAGAAGCCGCGGCGCGGGTCCGTCCCGAGGCGCGGGAGGAAGGTCGCGATGAGGTCGCCCGTCTCGGCCGAGAAGTCGTCGTCGAGGGTCTCGATCGCGACGAGCTGCATGAAGAGCTGAAAGACCTCGGGCCGGGCGAGGTCGCCCTCCTCGGAGACGATGCGGAGCGCGATCGGTCGGAGGCGCGCACGGTCGCGCCGGAGCGCGAGAGCGCCGCCGAGCCGCAGGCCGTCCTCCCGGTTCCACTTCGCCCTGAGCTTTGCGAGGCCCTCGAGGAGCGGCGTCTGCCCGCCGAGGATGGCCTCGCCGCCACGCGTGAAGTCAGCGGCCTGATATCCGCCGACGAGGCGGTCGATCTCGTTCCCGTCGCCGTCGATGAACAGGACCGTCGGGAAGGAGAACGCCTGATAGCGGGCGGAGATTCTCCGGCCCTCGCCCTTCTCCGCGTCGACGCGGGCGGGAACGACCTTCTTCGCCCAGGCGACGACATCGGGATCGGCGAAGGTCGTGCGGTCCATGATCTTGCACGGGCCGCACCACGCGGCGACGACGTCCAGCATCACGGGCTTGCCTTCGGCCTTCGCGCGCCTGAGAACCTCGGCGAACGGCTTGCCTTCGACGAAGGGGACGTGGACGCCGGCGGGTTTCGCGGCCTGGGCTCCGGCCATCGGGCTCGGGGAGACGAGAGGCGCGGCGAGGGCGGCGACGAGGAGAAACGGGGCGGGTCTCACCCGCGCATGATGCCTCAGAAGCCCGGCCGGAAGGGGTCGATGGGCGGCGGGGGCGGGTCGCCCGGGTACGTCACGGACTCGAGGAAGAGACCCGAGGGCGGGGCCGTCCAGGGGGCGCTCCTCGACGTCCGCGTCGCGAGCATCTCCTTCACCTCCGCGGGCGCGAGGCGGCCCGCTCCGACCTCGACCAGCGTTCCCGTGAGACGCCGCACCAGTTTCCAGAGAAAGTGGGACGCGCCGATCCGGAAGAGGAGGAGGTCGGGCGCCTCGGGCGGCGTCTCGACCCGCGCGAGAGCGACCTTTACGAGAGTCGAATCGTGGCCCTCGGGGTTCTCGCAGAAGCTCCCGAAGTCGTTGAGCCCCCGGAAAAGATCCGCGGCCGCCTGCATCGCGCTCGCGTCGAGGCGATCCTTGACCCACCAGACGTAACGCTTGCCGAAGGCCGTGCGCCGCCGCGAGATCCGGTAGCGGTAGAGACGCTCGAGAGCGTCGTGCCGCGCGTGGAAAGAGCGCGGCGCCGGGGAGAGATTCAGGACGTGGATGTCCGGCGGGAGTCGGTCGTTGAGCGCCTGGCGGATCCTCCCGAGTTCGGGCGCCGGCGCCCGGAAGGTGCCGTGGACGGACGCGACCTGGGCGAAGGCGTGAACGCCGGCGTCCGTGCGGCCGGCGCCGTTCACCTTCACGTCCTTGCCGAGGACCTCGCGGCAGGCGGCGAAGAGCTCGCCCTGGACGGTGCGCGCGTTCACCTGTGCCTGCCAGCCGCGGTAGCGACCGCCGTCGTACTCGAGCGTCGCGCGGAGGACGGAGAGGGCGGTCACGACCCCATTGTCGCCTCGAACCCGTTATCCTCGTCCGGGCTCGTGACGAGCGAAACGCGGGAAGCCACTCGACCCTTCACGCGCGCCCGCGACGCGGGCGCCGAAGCGCGCGCGGCGGCGGGCCTCAGGGCCCTTCTCTCGGCCCTCAAGGACGCCGCGGGCGACGCTTGGGCCGGCGC
>JBAUSZ010000257.1:0-3100 GCA_049581965.1 Thermoanaerobaculia bacterium
GCTCTGGTGCGCGGCCGCGGCGCCGCCGCCGGCGAGACGGCGGGTGGGAAACCGCACCGGGGCGAGCGACGAGGCCGCCCCGGCGGGCAGCGCGAGCAGAAGAAGGAGGAGGCCCGACGGGCGGGAAGGTCGGGGCATCAGGATCCCGAGGGAGGGTCCTTGGACACGCCATCGAGCTTGACGGCGGTGCTCTCGCCGGACTCCGGCCGCGCGGGCCGCGCCTCGGCCCTCGTCTCGGCACGGCCGGGACCGGTGTCCTTCACCTCGACGAGGATCGCCGTGATGTTGTCGACGCCTCCGCGCACGTTTGCGACCTCCACGAGTGCCCGGGCCGTGCTCTCGAGCGAACCGCCGGGCTTGAAGTGCTCGAAGATCTCCTCGTCCGCAAGCATGCCCGTGAGGCCGTCGGAGCACAGGAGGTAGCGGTCGCCGGTGCGAACCGGAACCTCGATGAGGTCCACGGAGACGTGGGCGGCGCCGCCGAGGGCGCGCGTCACGACGTTCTTGAGCGGGTGGCTCTTCGCCTCGTCCTCGCTCAGGATGCCCGCATTTACCTGCTCCTGTACCCAGGAGTGGTCGTCCGTGAGCCGGCGCAGCTCGCCGTCGCGAAAGAGGTACGCGCGGCTGTCGCCCACGTGCACGAGCGTCGCGCGATCGGCGTCGAAGAGAGCGGCGACGACCGTCGTTCCCATGCCCTTGAGCTCCGGCCGGTTCTGGACGGCGCGCATGACCTTGTCGTTCGCCTTCTCGACCGCGGTCGTGAGGCGGTTGCCCTCGAGGGAGACGCGGCTGTTGAACCCGAAGGGCCAGGAGCTTTCCGCCTCCTCCCCGGTGGCCGCGATGTACTCCTGGATGGACTCCACGGTGATGCGCGACGCGACCTCCCCGGCCGCGTGCCCGCCCATCCCGTCCGCGACCACGAAGAGGCCCCGCTCCTCGTCGATGAGGTAAGCATCCTCGTTGTGTCGCCGCTTCCGCCCGACGTCCGTGAGCCCGAATGCGGAGACGAGCACGCGGCGCTTACCCTTTCCGTCCGAAGATCCCGCTCGGGCCCTTACGGACCCCGCTCGTCGGCTTGTTCTTGTTCGGGCGGGCCTTTGCGAGGAGCGTCAGGGTCTCGGAGTCGTCGGGAAGCCACCTGAGGGCCTCCTCGAGGTGGCGCTCGGCCTTCGAGTTCAGGCCGGCCATGATGTAGAGCTTCCCCGCGTCCCGGTGAAAGAGGGCGTTGTTCGCGTCGAGCTTGATCGCGGCCTCGATCGCGTCCACGCCTTTGCGGACCTGCCCGACCACCTTCATGCAGGCCAGGGCGAGATAGTGGTAGGCCTTGGCGTCCTTGTCGTAGTGGTTCACGGCGAGATCGAACTGCGTGATCGCGTCGGGATAGTTCCCCTCGCGGTACGACTTGACGCCCTTCGCGAGAAACAGGCGGGCGATCGAGGCGGGATCCTCCTTGATGGGGCGGTTTTTCTCGAGCTCGGCGTCGTGCGCCTTGCGCCGGGCGGGGTTCGAGAGGACGTTCAGAGCCTCGGTGAGGAGCTGGAACTTGTGCTCGGCCGAGCGCTTCCTCTCCGGCTCGGCGTAGCGGTCCGGGTGGTTCTCCCGCGCGAGCTGGCGGAACTTGTTCCGGACCTCCGACTCGGAGGCGTCGCGAGCGACGCCGAGGACGTCGTAGTAGTTGATCACCGAGTCCTCGGGCGGCGCGGACCCCGCGTCTGATCGGTCATTTGCCTATGAGGTTCTCACGAACGGGCGCGTCATTTCAAGAAGCGTCAGGTCTCCTTGCGCGCCACCTCCCGACGGGCTGTCGCGCGTACGGCCTCGGGGACGTTGCGGTCCCCCGCCAGCTGCTTCATGTCTCGCGCGTTGAGCTTCATGACGAGCCCCAGCGTGACGTCGATGGGCGACCGGGGATTTCGGACGAGGGACCGCAGGATCCCGTAATGCCGCATCCAGTCCCGCCGGAACGCGATCGATCTCAGGACGTCCTCGGAGACGCTCTTCATGTTCGCGATCGCCTCGGCGTCGGCCTCGCGGGTCTTCGGCGACTTCAGCGCGGCAGCCGACACGAGCCGGTTGCGGTCCTGCACGAGGAACATCCGCTCTTCCTTGTTGCCCCGGTAGGCGAGCCGGATCCTCTGCACGACCGTCATGACGGAGAGGCGGGCGAAGAGGCTCTTTTTCTCCTCTTCCGAGAGCTCCGGTTCGACTTCGGGCTCCGGCGCGACGGGCTCCTCGGCCTCGGGCGCGGGAGCCGCGGCGGCCGCGGCGGCCGCCTCCTCCCGCTCGCGCTCCGTCTTGTGGAAGAACTCCTCGAGGAACTCGTCCGCGCGCCGCCGGATTTCGGGCGAGAGCCGCGGGTTCTCGAAGAGGCGCTCGACGATGACGGGCGCCTTCAGGAGGCGGACCTGGTTCGTGATGATGATGTCCTGGAGCGGGCCGTCGACGCGTTCGGCGAGCCACGCGAGCGTCTCGTCCGAGACCGCCTTGTGGCGGATGAGAGGCTCCAGAACGAACGCGTCCTGCACCCGCCGCGCGATCGCGTCCAGCTGTTCGGTCCTCACGCCCGGGCTGAGGACCGCTCCCTTCAGGGCCGCCGCGTCGAAGGACTCGAAGCTCTTGCCGGCGGTCGCCGCGAGGGCCGCGTCACCGCCCGCGATGATGCTCGCGACCGCGCGGACGAGCTCCTCGGGCGGAAGGGGCACGAGCCCGCGCGCGACGAAGTCGAGGATCTCCGGGGAGGCCTGGCCGGTTTCGATCTGCCCGAGCAGATCGTCGGGGACGGACGACATGAGCGGAGATTAGCGCGCCGGTCAGCCGCGGCTGATGACGTAGTTCTTGACGACCTCTCCCTCGCCGCCGATCGGATCGAGCGAGCGCCCGTCCACGGCGACCTCGACGACGCCGGCGTTGCCGAGCGTCAGGGTGAACGTGCCGCCGCCGGCGAACTCACGCCTCGCGCCCTTCGGGAAAAGTCCCCGGACGACGACCTTGCCGTCCACGAGAACCTCTGCCCAGCATTCCTCCTTGAAGCTGAGCGTCAGCGTCCGGCCGGAGCGGGCCGAGGCGCTCGACGGGCCCGGCGCGTCGACCGGCAGGGCGA
>JBAUSZ010000258.1:0-1651 GCA_049581965.1 Thermoanaerobaculia bacterium
CGCTTGAACTCGCTTCGCTCAGACAGCAAGCGCGTGCGTCGCGAGGCGCCCCGGCCCTCTTCGCGCTAATGTCTGCTAATGGATCTTCTTTCTAAGAATCTCCTCTTCTCTCTCGTCTCCAAATCCCGCGTCGGCGCGCTCGGCACGCTGCACGACGGCGGGCCGTTCGTCTCGATGGTGCTCACGGCGCCCGACCCGAGCCACTCCGTGTGGTTCATCCACGTGAGCCGGCTCTCGGGGCACACGCAGGACCTCCTGAAGGACCGACGCGCGAGCCTCATGCTCGCGTTGCCCGACACGGGCGAGAAGGACCCGCAGCAGCTCGCGCGTCTCACGCTCGTCGGCGAGGCGACCGAGCTGCCCGACGGCTCGCCGGAGGAGGCCTCCGCGAAGGAGATCTACCTCGCGAAGTTCCCGCACATGGCCGAGATCGTCGAGCAGCTCGGTGATTTCTCGTTCTGGGCGATCCGCCCGAAGTCGGCGCGGTTCGTGGGCGGGTTCGCGCGCGCGTTCACGCTGACGCCCGACGATCTGCGCAAGGAAATCGCCGCGGGGGCGGGCTCATGACGGGCCTCCTGACGCGTGACGTCGTCCCCATCCTGCAGGTCGCGGTCGGGCCCGTGATCCTGATCTCGGGCGTCGGGCTCCTGCTCCTCTCGATGACGAACCGATTCGG
Source organism: Thermoanaerobaculia bacterium (assembly GCA_049581965.1). GTDB lineage: Bacteria > Acidobacteriota > Thermoanaerobaculia > UBA5066 > UBA5066 > Fen-183. The sequence continues at coordinate 677 of JBAUSZ010000258.1, forward strand.
CCGGCTCATCGACCGCTCGCGGCAGCTTGCGCACGAGCTGCGCACGGTGAGCGACGCCGAGCGCGTCGGCCTCATCGCGCAGGTGCGCATCCTCACGGCGCGCGCGCGCCTCGTGCGTCTCGCGATCGCGCTCGCGACGACGAGCATCCTCCTTGCGGCACTTCTCATCATCCTGCTCTTCCTGACGGCGCTCCTCGGGCTCGACGTCGCCGTCGTGCTCTCCCTCCTCTTCATCGCGTGCATGGCCTGTCTGATCGCGTCGCTCGTCCTCTTCCTGCGCGACATCAACTTCTCGCTGCACGCCTTCACGCTGGAGATCGAGGCCGCCCAGAACCGCTCCTGACTTTCGCCGGTCCCTCGAAAACTTACGCTTGACTTACGCCATCCCCGGACCTAGTTTCTGGGGGTGCCGGCGCTGCCCGTTTTCCCGCCCGAAATCGCGTCGCAGCTGACGACGGGAGCCGACCTGGCCGACCGTGCCCGCGGCAACAGGCGGCCCGCGACCCTGCCCTCGCGTGTCCCGGCACTGGACCGGCTGCTCGGCGGGGGCCTGCCGCGCGGCACGCTGGTGGAAATGTCGGGCCACACCTCCAGCGGGCGCTTCTCCATCGCCCTCTCGGCCCTCGCCGCCGCGACGCAGTCGGGCGAGGCCGCCGCGCTCGTCGATCCCGGCGACCACTTCGATCCGCAGGGCGCCGCCGACGCCGGCGTCGACCTCCCCCGCCTCCTCTGGCTGCGAGCGCGCGGGCTGAAGACGGCGTTCGTCGCGTGCGAGACCGTCCTCGCCACCGGCTTCGCGCTCGTCGTCCTCGACCTCGGCCTCGCGCGCGTCTCGCGGCGGCGTTTCGACGACGCCGTCTGGCTGCGCCTCGCGCGCCGCGCCCGCTTCCACGACGCGGCGCTCCTCGTCCTCTCGCCGTACCGCGTCACGGGCACGGCCGCGCACGCCGTCCTCACGTCGGGCGGCGCGCGCGG
>JBAUSZ010000259.1:0-8133 GCA_049581965.1 Thermoanaerobaculia bacterium
GGATTGAAGATCCGGAAAAAAGGCTGTGCGTCCGTGCCCGAACCTGCCGCCCATTGCCAGCCGCCGGAGTTCGAAGCGGCGTCGCCGTCGGCGAGATGGCGGCGGAAGAAGGCCTCGCCGCGGCGCCAGTCGACGAGGAGGTCCTTCGTGAGGAAGGAGGCCGCGACCATCCGCACGCGGTTGTGCATCCAGCCCTCCTCGCGGAGCTGGCGCATCCCGGCGTCCACGATCGGGTAGCCCGTGCGCCCCTCGGACCACGCCCCGAAGCGCCGTTCCGCCACTTCGCCGGAGACCCACGGAAAAGCGTCGAACTCCGCTCGGAAGTTCTCCTTCAGAACGTGCGGGAAGTGGTGGAGGATGCCCGCGAAGAATTCCCGCCAAGCGAGCTCCTTCACGAACGTCTCGATCCCTTTCCGACCATGGGGCGACTCGTCCTTCCAGGCCGCGCGGGCCTCCGAAAGGACGCGGCGGATCCCGATCGTCCCGAAGCGCAGATGCGGCGAGAGGCGCGACGTGCCCGCTCGGTCGGGCCGGTCGCGCTCGTCCGCGTAGCGGGCGAGCGCCGCCTTTTGGAACGCGTCCCACGTCCGCCGGGCCTCGGCGGTCCCGCCCTTCGGGTTGCGCGGGCCGCCCGTTTCCCTCAGCCCGCGCGGTTTCTCGAGCGGGATGGACATGAACGCGGGGGAGAGGACGGCGGCGGGCGCCGGCACCCTCGCGGGCTCGCGCACGGGCTCGGGCTTGTCGGCCTCGAGCCACCGGCGCGAGAAGGGCGTGTAGACGGTAAAGGGCTTGCCCTCCAGTGTCGCGAGCTGGCCCGGGGGCAGGAGCATCAGGTCCTCGACGGCGTGCAAGGCCGTCCCCTGCGCGGAGAGGGCGCGCCGCGCCTCCTCGAGAAGGGCCTTGCCGTGCGGTTCGTGGTCCGCGTGAGTGAAGACCGCTTCCGCGTCCGCTTCGCGGCAGAGGACCGCGAGCGCTTCGCCCGCGGGGCCCTTGCGGACGACGAGGCGGCCACCCCTGGCCTCGAGGGCTCCCGCGAGAACCTTCAGCGACTCCGCGAGGAACGCGAGCCGCGGGGGCGAGAAATCCTCGTCGAGGTAATGGTCGTCGAGAACGAAGACGGGAACGACGGCGTCCGCGGCCCTGAGGGCCGCGTCGAGGACGCGGTTGTCGTCGAGGCGGAGGTTCCGCCGCAGCCAGACGACGGCGACGGGCACGCGCCCGAGTCTACGCGGCGGTCGTCGCGAGGCGGCCCGGGCCCTTGAGGGCGACCTTCCGGCAGGCCCCGCAGAGACCCCAGATCTGGTGCGTGTGCGACGTCGCGACGAAGTCGTGCTCCTTGCAGACGGCGTCCTGTCGCTTCTCGATGGCGCCGTCGACGAACTCGACGACCTTTCCGCAGTTCGTGCACACGAGGTGGTCGTGATGCTCGCCCTTGCGAAGCCGCTCGTACCGGTATTTCTCCTCGTTGAGGCGCACCCGCCCCACGAGACCGCAGCCATAGAGCAGTTCGAGCGTCCGGTAGATGGTCGCCCGGCTGATCTTCGTGCCGCGCTCGCGCATGCGACTCACGAGATCGTCGGCGTCGAAGTGCCGGTGAGTCGAGAAGATCTCGTCGAATACGGCCGTTCTCTCGCGTGTGACCTTCAGGCCCTTGCGCTTGAGGAACTCGTCGAAGACGCGGCGTTCGTCTGTGTTTCCGCTCATGGTGAGGGAACGATAGCCTCCGGAATGGCGATTGGAATGGTGCAGTTGCATCTGAGTCCAGACGCGGAACGTCGAAAACCCCCGAAAAAAGGGGGTCAGGCCCGCCGCAGGACCCCGAGAGACAGGTAGGGAGGGTGGCCGGGGACCGGTCGCGCCCGCGCCCGGAGCCGCCCGAGGACGCCTTCCTTCCCGAGGTCCGGCTCGAGCTCGAGAACGCGGAGCGCCGCCCCGGCGACGAGGGACGCCGCGAAGGACGTTCCCCCCGCCCGTTCGTGCATCCGTGTTCCGCGTAGGCACGGGACCTCGAGCGGCACCGCCGGCGCGAGAAGGTCCGGCTTCAGAACGCCCTCGACCAGACCGACGCGCGGTCCCCGCGCGGGACGATCCTCGGCAAGGTCCCAGCCGCCGACCGCGATCGCGTGCGGCGAGCGCGCCGGCGAGATGACCTCGTTCGCGGGATCCCAGCCCGCGGCGGCGACGACGACGAGACCGCGCGCCGCGAGGGCCGCGACGAGCGCGGGCACCTCGCTCCGCTCACCCCGGACCTCGGGATCGTCGCCGAACGGGCAGAGGACGACGCGGATCGCGTAATGCGCCGCGTGCGCGAGGAGCCAGCGGTACGCGCGCACGATCGCCTCGCGCGGCACCCGGCCCCCTTCGCCGACCTTCACGAGGACGACCTTCGCGCGCGGCGCGGGCGAGACGAGCCCGCTCGCCCGCCCGCTCCCGGCTGCGAGGAGGACCGTGCGGGTTCCGTGCTCGGCCTTCGTACCGGGCGCCCCGTAACGGAAGGGAACGACGCGACGGCCCGTCGTGTCCACGCACGCGAGGACGCGACGGGCCGTCAGGTCCGGGTGGCGGTGGAAACCGACGTCGAGGACGGCGAGTGCGGGGGAGCGCGGCGCCACGACCGCGCAGTGTACGGGCTATCGGCCGTTGAGCCGCTTGTCGTAGGTTGCGAACCGGGTCCGGAAGTCCCGCGGCACGCGTGCCTCCGCCGTGCGGTAGCGGTTGACGTAGTCGAGGAGCCGAGGATCGGCGTTGCCCTGCCTGTTCTCGAACGAGAGGAAGTCGCCGCTGAACCAGTCGAAGATCTTCGAGAGTGTCGCCGTGCGCGCGGCGGTGTCCACGGAGACGTTCCGTTCCTCGCCCACGAACTCCCGCATTGCAAAGTCCAGCTCGGCGTCGAGGGTCGTGGGCTCGAAGGCCTTGCGCGGCAGGCGCGGGCAGCCGCGGCTCGCGCAGTTGAGGGCGGCGTGGATGCGCGGGTCTCCGAACCTCGCGCGGATGGTCTTGTCCTCGAGCTTTTTGAGATTCGTCTTCTCACCGCCGAGGACGATGTCCATCCCGACGAAAAAAGAGTACCCGGAGACGAGGCCGCCTTTCCAGACGCTCTCCGTCTCCGGGCCGCGCGAGAGGACGCCGCGGAAGACCCACGCGTTGTAGGCATTGATGTAGTAGGCGAGCTGGTCCTCGCGCGACGGGAAGAGCGCCGGGACGGACGCCGGGCTCGTCCGCCCGACCGAGGCCAGAAATCGATCGAGCGCCTGGGGCGTGCGGTGGAGCGCGCCGTAGTCCACGTTCCCGCGTTCGTCCACGTGCGCCTCGAGAACCGCGGTCCAGTCGGCATAGGAGAAGGGCTCGTCCGCGCGGGCTCCACCCGCGAACGCGAGGAGAGAGAAAACGAGGCCGGCCGGGAGCGTGGGATTCTTCACGGAGGGAATATCCTCCACGCCTTCCGAATATTCCACCCGGGGAGAGCCCTGCCCCCTCGAGGTGTGCGTGACGAGACTTCCCACGTTTCCCGATGGCGCCCTTCGCGCACGCGCACTCGACGAGGCGTGGGAGCGCCTCGACCCGCGCCTGAGGACGCCCAACCAGGTGCTGGGCCGGCGCTCGACGGTTGGGTGCGTCGCCCTCGAGATCACGCAGCGGTGCAATCTCGACTGCACGCTCTGCTACCTCTCGGAATCGTCCGAGTCCGTGAAAGACGTGCCGCTCGAGATCCTCTTCGAGAGGATCGACCGGATCCGCGGCCTTTACGGAGCCGGCGTGAGCGTGCAGGTCACGGGCGGAGATCCGACGCTGCGGGAGCGCGGCGAGCTCGTCGCGATCGTGCGGCATGTTGCCGCGCGCGACCTCAGACCCTCGCTTTTCACGAACGGCATCAAGGCCTCGCGCGATCTCCTCGCCGAGCTCGCGGCAGCCGGCCTCTACGACGTCGCGTTCCACGTGGACACGACACAGAGGCGCAAGCGCCATCCGACCGAGGAGTCGCTGAACGCGATCCGCCGCGAGTACATCGAGCGCGCCCGCGGCCTCGGGATCGCGGTCGTCTTCAACACGTCCGTTCACGGGGGGAACCTTCGCGAGATCCCGGGGCTCGTGCGCTTCTTCCTCGATCACTCCGACGTCGTCGGGATGGCCTCGTTCCAGGTGCAGGCGGCGACCGGTCGCGGGGAATGGCGGACGCGGGCGGGCGGGGTCACGATGCCGGCGATCCGGGAGCGCATCACGGCGGCCGTCGGCGAGGGCGCTCTCGCGTGGGAGGCGGCCCTCCTCGGACACCCCGACTGCCACCAGGCGACGATGCTCGCGACGTTTGGCGGTCGCGCGGTCGACGTCCTCGCCGACCAGACTCTCTACGAGAACTTCCTCGAGGAGATGAAGAACGTGCCGTTCGACCGCCGCGACGTGAAGGGCACGGTTCGGCAGGTCTTTCTCGCGCTCGCAAGCCGGCCCTGGTGGGTGCTGCGCGGCGGCGCGTTCGTTCTCTCACGCCTCTGGCGGGTTCGGCACGAGCTGCTCCGGCGCCGGAAGACGGGCAAGATCACGTTCTTCATCCAGAACTTCATGGACGCCGATGCGCTCGACGAGGAGCGCCTCGCGAACTGCTCGTTCATGGTCATGACGGACGAGGGACCGATCTCGATGTGCGCGCACAACGCACGCCGCGACGATTTCATCCTCAAGCCGCTCGCTCTTCCGTCCGCGGGCGGCGGGGGCGCGTGGGACCCGAAAACGGGCGCGCTCGCGTTGCCGAGTCGTCCCGCCGCGCGCGCCGTGCCGTGAGCGCCCGCCGCGCGGCTCGCGCCGTGCTTTCTTTCGCGCTTCTCGCCCTTGCCGCTTCGCGTGCGGGCGCGGCCCTCCCCGAAGGGGAGCTTTCGGCGGGCCATCCCTGCCTCTTCGAGGATGAAGCCTTCGCACCGCTCCACATCGAGAACGGGGTCGACGTCGGTCTCTCCCGCCTCGAGGGGGGCACGATCGTTTTGCGCGCCCGCGCGTCCCTCGACGCGCCGCTCCCGCGCGTCGCCGCGCTCCTCGAGGACGTCGCCCGCTGGCCGGGCTGGATCGGGCGCCTGCGTTCTCTCGAGCGCCTGCCGGGCGAGACGGCCGCGTATCACGCGTTTTTCCGCGCTCCCTGGCCGCTCGCGGACCGCGAATACGCCTTCAGGCCCGCGATCGCACGCCGCCCGAACGGGATGCTCGTCTTCTGGGAGGACGCGTCCGCCCGCCTCCCCGCGCCGACGGCGGGCCGCGTGCGCGTCTCCCCGGTGCGGGGCTGCTTCGCCGTGAGAGCCGGAACCTCGGAGAACGTTTCGGCGTTCGTCTACACGGAGACCGATTCCTTCGCGGCCGGCCTGCCGGAGTGGATGCGGCGCCCGGGCTGGCGCCGCGGCCCCGTCCGACTCGTGGACGGCCTCCGCGCGAGACTCCGGGAGAATTGAGCCGTGCGCACGGCCGCCGCTCTCCTCCCCCTTCTCCTTCTCGCCTCGCCCGCCCCCGCTGCCGAACCCCGGGGGGCGCGGATCGTCGACGCGGCGTCACTGGCGGCGGCCCTCGCGGCGCCCGCAGCGCCCCTCGTCCTCGACGCCCGAGATCGCCGCACCTTCGAGGCGGGCCACGTACCCGGCAGCCGCCCCGTCGACTGGCGCGACTTCAGCGAAGTCCGGCCCGGCGGCCTGACGTTCGTCTTCGGCGGGTCGGCCCGCTGGGGCCTGCTGTCGGCATCCCTTCCCGGCCTCGGCGCGAAGCTTCGTCGCCTCGGCGTCGCGGCGGCACGTCCGGCCGTCGTCGTCGGCAGCCCCGAGGGTTGGGGCGAGGAGGGGCGCATCGCCTGGATGCTCCTCTACCTCGGAGTCGAGGACGTCGCGCTCCTCGACGGCGGCTTCCCCGCTTGGGCGCACCTGTCCGGCGCCGCGGTTTCGCACCGCCCGGCGCGAGCCGGGGAGTCCGGCGACTTCACGCCGAGGCCGACGGCCGCACGCCGCATCTCGCGCGAGGCCCTCCGGCGGGCGCTCGCGGGAGGGGAGGTCGTTCTGCTCGACGCGCGCACGCTCGAAGAATTCGCCGGAAAGACGCTCAAGGGCCAGAAACGGGGTGGCCATCTCCCGGGCGCTCGGCTCGTGCCGGCGGCGAAGCTTCGCTCTCCGGACGGCGCCTACGCGTCGGCGGAAGAGCTCCTTCGCCTCGCGGGACCGATCCCCCGTGAGGCGGCGCTCGTGACGTACTGCACCGGCGGCGTGCGGTCCGCGCTCCTCGCGTTTCTCCTGGAGGCGCGCCTCGGCCTCGTCGCCGCGAACTACGACGGTTCGCTCTGGGAGTGGGGCGACGACGAGAGCCTTCCCCTCGTCTCCGGGACATCCGAGGCCGCACACCCTCCGCCGTAAAGCCGCGGAGGCGCGGGCCGGATCAGGCCCCGCCGGCCGACTTCGCGGCGCGCGTCGAGAAGCCGAACGCCGTGTAGAGCAGGCAACTCCCCAACAGGCCCGTCAGGATCGGCAGGACGCCGATCCAGCCCCACGCCCCGATCTTCCCGGCCAACGTCAGGCCCACGAGCGCGATGCCGACGAGGACGCGCACGACCCGCTCGGCCGGGTGTTCGTTCAAAGGGAACAGCTTGTCCATACGAAACCTCCCGCTCCACGATAGCGCGGGAGGGCCGCGTAAGATTCCCGGAAATGCTCGACGGCGGCGTCCCTCCGGTGCCGGAGAGGATTGACCACTACGAGATCGTCCGCCGGCTCGCGCTCGGCGGGATGGCCGAGATCTTCCTCGCGATCGACGGAAAGACGGGCCGCAGAGTCGCCCTCAAGAAGATCCTCCCCCACCTCGCGGCGGACCCCGACTTTCTCGACCGCTTCTTCCACGAGATCCGGATCCAGATCTCGCTCAAGCACCCGAACATCGTCGAGCTCGTGGACTGCAGCCCGACGCCGGCCAACGCGTACATCGTCATGGAGTACGTCGACGGCGGCGAGTTCCACGGCCTGCGCGAACGGACGGGCCGCCTCCCGTGGGAGGTCGCGCTCTACGCCGTCGACGAGGCGCTTGCCGGCCTCGCGGCCGCGCACCGCAAAGGAATCGTCCACCGCGACATCAAGCCTCAGAACATCATGTGGACGCGCGACGGCGGCGTGAAGATCGGCGACTTCGGGATCAGCCACGCCGAGCATCTCACGCGCCTCACGATGACGGGGACCGTCGTCGGGACACCAGCCCACATGTCGCCCGAGCAGGCTCGCGGCGAGGGCCTCGACCCGCGCACGGACCTCTTCTCGATGGGGACGGTCCTCTACGAGCTCCTTTGCGGGTACAACCCGTTCACGGCCGACTCGATCGCGGTCACGCTGCGCCGCGTCGCCGAGACGGAACCTGAACTCCCGTCCCTCCTCGACCCAACGGTGCCGCCGGCCGTCGACTCGTTCCTCCACAAGCTTCACGCGAAGGCCCGTGACGACCGTTTTTCCGACGCAGAGGCGGCTTCGAGGGCCCTGCGCGCCGTCTTCGAGAGGGAAGGCGTCGAGCAGCCCGCGCTCCTTTTCCGCGAGTTCCTCGTGGATCCCGCCGCCTTCGTCGCGGCGCGGAATCACCGTCTCGCCGAAGAGTCCGCCCAGACGGCCGAGCGGCTCATGCAAGACCCTGTCGCACCGCCGGAGGAGGCCCTCTGGGCCGCCTACCGGACCGTCGCCTGCCTCCCGCACGACGCTCGCGCCCAAGAGCTGTTCAAGACCGCCGCCCTTCGCGCGGGCCAGCGCGAAAAGCCCCTCGACAACGCGAAGATCCGCGCCCTCGAGGAGGCGCTCAAGAAGGAGCCCGACAGCCTCGCGCTCCTCCTGCAACTCGCGAAGCTCTATCGTCTCGAGCACGACTTCGTGAACCTCATGCGCTTTTTCCGCAAGCTGCAGACCCTCTCACCGCCCGACCCCTACACGCAGGGGCAGATCGCCTCGCTCCTCGCCTCGGACGCGGGCGCCGCTCACGCGGCACGCACGACGCCGCTGTCCGTTCCCGGCAGAGAGCCCCTGGCGCCGGCCGCACGCTCCGCGCGCGGCGATACGCGGCTTCGGCTCGTTCTCACCGCGGCCGTCGCCGTCGTGGTCGCGGTTCTCGGCGCTTGGTGGGCCCGGCGTGCCCCCAGGCTCCCCG
>JBAUSZ010000260.1:0-8453 GCA_049581965.1 Thermoanaerobaculia bacterium
CCACCGGGCCGGCCGCCGCGAAGCCTTCCCCGGCCGCTCCCAAGAAGTAACGGCGGCGTGGCCTCGTTCTCCGTCGCCGAGGTGGCCGCCGCCTGCGGCGGACGCGTCGCCGGCGGCGGGGACGCGACGCTGACGGGGGTCCGCTCCCTCGAGAGCGCGGGCCCCGACTCTCTTTCGTTCGTGAGCGACGCCCGCGCGTTGAAGCGCGCGGCGAGCTCCCGCGCGGGGGCGCTCCTCGCGCGGTCCGCATCGGAGCTGCCCGGCCGCACCGTCATCGAGGTGGCGGACCCTGCGCAGGCCCTCGTCGCCGCTCTCCGCCTCTTCCATCCCCAGCGCCGCGCGCTCCCGGGAATCCACCCGACCGCCGCTCTGGACCCCTCGGCCGTCGTGGACCCCGGGGCCGAGATCGGCCCATACGCCGTGATCGGTGCCTCGAGCCGCGTCGATGCCGGAGCCATCATCGAGGCACACGCCGTCGTCGGCGCTCGCTGCCGCGTCGGCAAGGAATCGAGGCTCCACCCCCACGTCGTCCTGTATGACGACGTCGCCCTCGGCGAGCGCGTCGAGGTTCACGGGGGCGCGGTCCTCGGCGCCGACGGCTTCGGGTACGTGACGACGGGTCGCGGTCTCGTGAAGATTCCGCAGGTCGGCAGCGTGGCGATCGGGGACGACGTGGAGATCGGCGCGAACACCTGCATCGACCGCGCGGCCCTCGAGGCGACCTCGGTCGGATCGGGGACCAAGATCGACAACCTCGTCCAGATCGGCCACAACGTGACCGTCGGCCGGCACGACGTCCTTTGCGCGCAGGTCGGGATCGCGGGCTCGGCCGTCCTCGGCGACGGCGTCGTCCTCGGTGGCCAGGTGGGCGTCGCGGGCCACCTCACGGTCGGCGAAGGAGCGAAGATCCAGGCCCAGAGTGGAATCGGGGCCGACGTGCCCCCGGGGCAGGCGCTGCACGGGACGCCGGCCTTCGGGTACCGCGACTACCAGAAGTCCTGGATCGAACTCCGGCGGCTGCCCCAGACCGCCCGCCTCGTGCGCCGCCTCGCGGAAAAGGCCGGGCTCCTCAAGGAAGGGGACTCATGAATCGACCCGGTCCGAGGGCCGACATCCTGGAAATCATGCGGCTCCTGCCGCACCGCTTCCCGTTCCTCCTCGTGGATCGCATCCTCGAGTTTTCGGAAGGACCGGTTGGGCCGGGCTCGAAAGTCGTCGGCCTCAAGAACGTCAGCGTCAATGAACCGTTCTTTCAGGGGCACTTCCCGGGAAATCCGGTCATGCCGGGCGTTCTGATTCTCGAGTGCATGGCCCAGGTCGCCGGATGCCTCTTCTTCTCGAAAGAGCCCGAGCCGTCCGCCAAGCTCATGTTCCTGACGGGCGTGGACAAGGCGCGATTCCGCCGCCCGATCCTCCCGGGCGACCAGATCCTCGTGACCGCCGAGATCCTGAGCGTGAGGCTCGGCCTGATGAAGATGAAGGCGGAAGCTCGCGTGGACGGCGCGCTCTGCGCGGAGGCCGAGATCATGTCGAGCCTCGTGAACCGCCCGGGAGCCGCCTGATGCCGATCCACCCGACCGCGATCGTCGACCCGAGCGCCTCCGTTCATCCGACGGCTGCCATCGGGCCGTACGCGATCATCGGCGCGAACGTCGCGATCGGCGCAGGCACGACGGTCGGCGCCCACGCCGTCGTCGAGGGTCCCACGACGATCGGCGAGGGCAACCGGATCTTTGCGCAAGCCGCCCTCGGTGGACCGCCGCAGGACCTCAAGTACAAGGGAGAGCCGACGACGCTCGTGATCGGGAACCGGAATGTCTTTCGCGAGTTCTGCACGATCCACCGCGGGACCGCGACCGGTCACGGCACGACGATCGTCGGCGACGACAACCTCTTCATGGCGTACACGCACGTGGCCCACGACTGCGTCGTCGGGAGCCGTACGGTCTTCGCGAATTACGCGGGCCTCGCGGGTCATACGATCGTCGAGGACGACGTGATCTTGGGGGCCTACGCGGGAGCCCGACAGTTCGTCCGGATCGGGCGTCACGCCTTCGTGGGCGCCTACGCGACGATGAACCGCGACATTCTTCCGTTCCTGTGGAGCACGGGCGACCGCGACGTCAAGGCGTACAAGGTCAACGCCGTGGGCCTCGAGCGGAAGGGCTTCTCCAAGGACCGTGTCGCGGCGCTTCAGAAGGCCTACCGCGTCCTCCACAGGCATCGCCACGACCGGGCTGCGATGCTCGCGGGCCTCGAGGCGCTCGCGGCGGCGTCCGAGGACGTGAGGGTCATGCGCGACTTCATCGCCTCCTCCAAGGAAGGCGTCCACGGGCCGTAAGCGAAGAAGCCCGGGGATTTCGGATTTCTTCGAAAGGTGACAGAAGCTGAGGCCGCAACCGGCGCCGGGGCCCGTCGGGGCGGCGGCCCGCCCACTCACCCTTCTAAGAAATCTTCTCTTTCTCTCTCGTTTTCTCGATCACCCGGCAGAGGCGCTTGATGCCTTCCTCGATGACGCCCGGGGCCGCGTAGGAGAAGTTCAGACGCATCGTCCGCTCGCCGCCGCCGCAGGGGTAGAACGACGCGCCGGGGACGAAGGCGACCTTTTCCGCGATCGCCTCGTCGAGGAGCTTCATCGTGTCGAAGCCCTCCGGGAGCGTCACCCAGAGGAACAGCCCGCCGCCGGGCCGCGTCCACCGCACGCCCGGCGGGGCATGCCGGTCGAGGGCCCGGAGCATCGCTTCCCGGCGCTCGCCATAGACGGTCCGGATGCGCCGCACGTGTCTGTCGAGGAAGCCGCCCCGGGCGACTTCGTAGGCGACGTACTGGCAGAACGTCGAGGAGTGGAGGTCGGCGCCCTGCTTGATCTGGACGAGCTTCGAGATGACGACCTCGGGCGCGACGACCCACGCGACCCTCAGGCCCGGCGCGAGCGTCTTCGAAAGCGTCGAGAGGTAGAGAACGTTTCCGGTGAAGGAGCGCTCGCCGTTTGCGCAACCGTGCGTCGCGGCGTCGAGCTTCACGAGGGACGGAAGGTGTTCACCCTCGTACCGGAGCTGGCCATAGGGGTCGTCCTCGACGATTGGAATTCCGTAGGCCGCCGCGCGCTCGACGAGGCGCCGGCGACGGATCATGGAGAGCGTGACTCCCGCGGGGTTCTGGAAGTTTGGGAGCGCGTAGATGAACTTCGGCCCGGCGCGCATCTGGCCCTCGAGCGCGTCGACGTCCATCCCGTCCTCGTCGATCGGCACGGGGAGGTACTCCGCCTGGTACGCGTTGAACGCCTGAAGCGCGCCGAGGTACGTCGGCGCCTCCGTCAGAACGCGGTCGCCGGGGTTGATCAGGAGCTTCCCGACGAGGTCGAGGGCCTGCTGCGAGCCGGAGGTCACGAGAACGTTCTCGGGCCTCACGTCGACGCCGTAGCGGCTCATGTGACGGACGAGGAGCTCGCGCAAAGGCCGGTAGCCCTCGGTGGTCGTGTACTGGAGGGCCGTGGTTCCGTGGTCCCTGAGGACCCTGTCCGTCGCGGCCCGCACCTCTTCCACGGGAAAGACCTCGGGCGCGGGCAGGCCTCCGGCGAAGGAGATGATGTCGGGATGCTCCGTCAGCTTGAGGAGCTCTCGGATCATCGAGGCCGTGATGCGCTGCGTCCGCTGCGCGAACCGTTGTCCCCAGAGGGTTTCCGGGACGGGAGCGGCCGGGCGCGAGGATCCCTTCGCGACCGGGCCGCCGAGGACTCGCTCCCCGGTCGTGGCGATCGGCATGGACACACCCCCAAGCTACGTTCGGTCTCACGGCGCCGGGCCGCCATGATGCGGGCTGATCAGAGCGGATGACCGAGCGTATTCGGGCAGTAAAGGGGCGTTTGCCGGGGCCGGGTTGACTCTCACGATGAGCCGGATAGACTCATAGAGATGAGTAAACGCCTGCAGGTGCTCCTCGACGAGCCCGAGATCCGCGAGATCCAGCGCGCCGCGCGCGCGAAACGGATGACGGTCGCGGAGTGGGTGCGCGGTGCCCTGCGGGACGCACGGCGGAAGGAGCCTGTCGGCGACGTCGCCGAGAAGCTCGCCGCTATTCGACGGGCCGTGAAGCACCAGGGGCCGACCGCGGACATCGAGCAGATGCTCGCCGAAATCGAGAAGGGCTACGGATCGGGCGAGTGATCTTCGTCGACTCGAACATTCCGATGTACCTGGTCGGGTCGGCGCATCCTCACAAGGTGGACGCACAGCGGCTCGTCGAGCAGCTCGTAGCCGAGCAGCGCCGCCTCGTGACCGACGCCGAGGTTCTCCAGGAGATCCTCCACCGGTATGCGGCGATCGAACGGCGGGACATGATCCAGCTTGCGTTCGACGTCCTGCTCGGTGTCGTGAGCGACGTTTTTCCCGTTCAGGGGTCCACGGCGCGTCGCGCGAAGGACATCCTCCTCGCGCGCCGGAAGCTCTCGGCCCGCGACGCCCTGCATCTCGCGGTGATGGAGGAGCAGGGCGTGAGCGAGATCCTGACCTTCGACTCGGGGTTCGACGCGTACCCGGGGATCACCCGCCTCCACTGAGGCGCCCGGAGAGCCAAGAGACGACGGGAGCCTCGAGTTTCTTCGAAGGCTGGGTGAGGCCGCGGCCGCGTCCTCACCGTGACGAATCGCAGCGGCGGCCGCAACCCGACCTTCTAAGAAAATCTCCCGGTCCTTCCTCCCGCCTGCTCCCCCCTACTCCTCGACGACCTCCACCTTGCGGTGTTTGGCGCGCTCGGCGATGAGCTTTTCCTGGAGGGGTCGCGGAACCTCCTCGTAGTGGTCCAACTCCATGTGGAAGCTGCCGCGCCCCTGCGTGATCGATCTCAGGATCGACCCGTAGGAGATCATCTCGGCGAGGGGCACCTCGGCGCGGATGACGGCGTCCTCGCCCTCCTGGTCCATGCCCGCGGGCCGCCCGCGCCGGGACGTGAGGTCGCCCATGAGCTCGCCCATGTACTCCTGCGGGGCCTGGATCGCGACCTTCATGATCGGCTCGAGGATCGTCGGCCTCGCCTTCTCCATCGCGTCCTTGTAGGCGAGCGAGCCGGCGATCTTGAAGGCCATTTCCGACGAGTCGACGTCGTGGTACTGGCCGTCGTAGACCTCGACGCGGAAGTCCACCATCGGAAAGCCGGCGAGGTATCCGCGCTTGCGGATGTCCTGGATGCCCTTCTCGATCGCCGGGATGTAGTTCCGCGGGATCGAGCCGCCGAACGTGTCGTCGAAGAACTCGAAGTCCGCGCCGCGCGCGAGCGGTTTGACGCGGATCTTGCAGTCCGCGAACTGGCCGTGGCCGCCCGTCTGCTTCTTGTGGCGGCCGTGGGCCTCGGCGCTGCGCGTGATGGTCTCGCGGTAGGGAACCTTCGGCGGATGGAGGATGACCTCGACGCCGCTCTTCCTCTTCATGCGGGCGACGGCGATTTCCACGTGGAGCTGGCCCGCGCCCGACAGGAGGAACTCGTGTGTGTCGGCGTCGCGCGAGAAGTGCAGCGAGGGGTCCTCCTCGATGAGCTTTGCGAGCGCGACGGAGATCTTCTCCTCGTCGCCCTTGGTCTTCGGCTCGATCGCGAAGGAGATCGCGGGTTCGGGGAAGACGATCTTGTCGAACAGGTAGGGCTTGTCCTTGGCCGAGAGGGAGTCACCCGTGAGCGTCTCCTTGAGCTTCGCAACGCCGCCGATGTCGCCCGCCGGGACCTCGGGGACGGTCTGGAGCGTTTTTCCGAGCGGCGCGAAGACGGGCCCGAAACGCTCGGCGACCTCGCGGGAGGCATTCCAGTAGGTCCCGTCCCCCTTGATCGTGCCGGAGGCGACGCGAAAGAGGGTGAGCCGGCCCGCGTACGGGTCCGAGATCGTCTTGAAGACAAAGGCGGCCGTCGGGCCCGCCGGGTCGACCGCGAGCGCCTCGGCCGCCCCGCCCTTGCCCATCGCGACGGAGCGGAACGTGTCGGCGGTCGGGAGAAGGTCCTCGATCTCGTCGAGGAGCTTCTCGACGCCCGTTTCGTGACTCCCGCTCGCCGTGAACAGGACCGGCGTGATCTTGCGCTCCTGGATCGCCTTCTTCAGGGCGGGCTTCATCTGCTCCTCGGTGAGGTTGCCCTGCGCGAAGAAGGTTTCCATGAGCCCGTCGTCGCCCTCGGCGACCATCTCGACGAGGCTCTCGTGCAGCTGGGCGGCGTCGGCCGCGAACTCCTCGGGGATCGCGCCGGCTGCGGTCTTGCCGGCGTCGTCCGTCAGCCAGCCCTGCATTCCGACGAGGTCGATGACGCCGCGGAAGCCCTTCTCCTTGCCGATCGGGGCCTCGAGGCACACGCAGGAGCGCCCGAATTTCTTCTGGAGCTGGTCCATCACGCGGCCGCCGTCGGCGCGTTCGCGGTCCATGCGGTTGACGACGACCAGGCGGGGGAGTCCGAGCTCGTCGCAGACTTTCCAGGCCTTCTCGGTCTGGACCTCGACGCCCGCGACCGCGTCCACGACGACGAGCGCGGCGTCGGCGGCCCTGAGGCCGCACAGCATCTCGGAGACGAAGATCCCGTATCCGGGCGTGTCGATCAGATTGATCTTCTTTTTTTTCCACTCGAGCGACGCGACCGCGAGGCCGATCGAGATTTTCCGCTCGACCTCCTCGGGGTCGAAGTCCGTCGGCGCGTTGCCTTCCTCGACGCGGCCGAACCGCGGCGTGGCGCCGGCTTCGTGGAGCAGCGCGGAGACGAGCGTCGTCTTGCCGACGCCGTTGTGCCCCACGACGGCAACGTTGTGGACGGCGGACGCGGGAAATACCTTCATGAACACCCTCCGAATCCCTGTGTGAAGGGAGGGCGATTATAGGGAGAGCGGCCCCCGAGTCGATCCCCGCCAGTTGCATCAGGGGGACCGGCCCTGCGCACGCTCGGGACACGGCGGATGTGCGTTCCGAGCGCCGGGGCGCCGGGGCTCCGCTGGTAGAATCGACTCCTGCGCGCCACGCGCTCACGGAGGCCGTCTGCCGCCCGAATCAGACACGCCGAACCCGCCGCGTCGGTTCGCGCGCTACGAGGTGGAGCGCGAGCTCGGAAAAGGGGCGATGGGCGTCGTCTTCCTGGGCTGGGACCCGGTGATCGGCCGGCGCGTCGCCCTGAAGACGATCCGCGCGAAAGCCGAGGACGATGCGGAGCAGCGCGAGTTCAACGAACGGTTCATGCGCGAGGCGCAGGCCGCCGGGACGCTCTCGCACCCGAACATCGTGACGATCCACGACGTCGGCGAAGAGGTGGAGACGCAGACCTCCTTCATCGCGATGGAGTACGTCGAGGGAAAGAACCTCAAGCAGCTCTTGAAGGAACGGGCCGTCTTCTCCTGGGATCGCGTCGCCGAGATCGCGATGTCCGTCGCGGACGCCCTGGACTACGCGCACCGCCGGGGGATCGTCCACCGGGACGTCAAGCCCGCGAACATCATCCTCACGAGCGACGGGACGGTGAAGATCACCGACTTCGGCATCGCGAAAATCGAGACGTCGAGCCTCACGGAGACCGGGCAGTTTCTCGGGACTCCGAACTACATGTCGCCCGAGCAGGTCACGGGCGGGACGGTGGACAATCGGAGCGACCTGTTCTCCCTCGGCGTCGTTCTCTACGAGCTGCTCACGAAACGAAAGCCTTTCCTCGGCGACAACCTCACGTCGATCTCGTACAAGATCGTCCACGAGGAGTTCCCGGTCCCGCAGACGTACGACGCCACGATTCCGCCCGAGTTCAACCCGATTCTCACCAAGGCGCTCGCGAAGGATCCGGTCGCGCGCTTCCAGAGCGGCAAGGACTTCCTCGCGGCGCTCGCGGAGTTCCGCACGCGCCATGCGGAGATGGAGATGCTCCGCGACCTCGGCGAGATGGTCGCGCAGGCCGAGAAGCTGGGCCCCGTCTCCACGGTCGCCAAGGACACGCCGCTCGCACCGAAGCCGTCCACGCCGCTCCCGACGTCGGCCGCCGCGAAGGCGCCCCCGAACGCATCTCCCCCCGGGGGGACGAGCCTCGAGGATCTCGCGCGCCGCGGGAGGAGCGATCTCGATCCCGCGCTCGTCGGCCGGCCGCCGTCCGCCGAAACGGCGATTCCCGACTGGAGTCTCGACACGGACGCGGTCCGTTCGCCGGCCGAGCGTGAGGCCGCCAAGAAGCGAAACGACGAGACGCCAGAGCCGCCGTCGTCCTCTCCCCGCGCGCCGGCCCCCGAGGCCCGGCGCGAGACGCAGAAGGCTGCCCCGGCCGCGACGCCCGCGTCGGAGGCGGCAGGAATCGCGACGGACGAGATCAAGAGGCCCGCCGCTGTCCCGCCCGGGCCTGCCTCTTCGATTCCGACGCCGCCTCGGGAGACCCCGCGAACCCCGCCGGCGCCGGCGGCCGCCCCACGCACGCCCACTCCGCCGGTCCCCTCCCAGCCGCGCCCTCCGGCCCCCCAGGCC
>JBAUSZ010000261.1:0-5281 GCA_049581965.1 Thermoanaerobaculia bacterium
CGGCAGGCGCGGCCGCGGCGGGGGTCGCGACCGGACCCCCTGCGAGGGCCGCGACGGCGTCAAAGGCGCCCGTCAGGACCAGGGCGCGTCCCCCGGCGGGGAGACGTGGCGCCGCGGGCGACTCTCCCACGAACAGGATCGCCGAGGCGGTCGCCTTGCGCGCCGCGAGGAACTCGTCGAGGCCCGGCGCCTCGCCGGGCAGGACGACGACGAGGTCCGACGGCGGGGCGTCGGCGAAGGTCCTTTCCGCCTGCAGGGCGAGCCCTCCCGCGAGGGGGATCCTCGCTGCCGCGCCGACCAGGACCGTGGCCCGGGACGCCGGGACTGCGGCGCGGGCCCTCTGGACCGCGGAGACGGCCGTGCCGGGGGGGACGACGAGGAGAACGGGCTCGTCGGCGGCGTGGCCGGCGGACGCCGTGAGGAGGAGGAGACCGCCGAGGAGGCCCGACGGAACCGCGAGACGTGACGTCATGGCGCCGCTCCTGATGGCAAGCGAGACTCGAAATCAAACGCCTGCAAAAACCGGCAGTCCGGGAAATCCGGATGTCCTTGGCCTGCGGAGAATACGAAAGACTGATAGCGTTTCGTCAAAAGTGTTGAAGTTCGGCCCGTCCACCCCGCAGAACCGCGGCTTCCCGCGTTCGGACTTCGTCCGCCGCGCTTTCGCCGGGCTCGCCCTCCTCACGGCCTTGGTCGGGGGCTGCGTCTCGACACCGGCGCCGCAGCCTGCGGCCGGGGCGCCGGCCGGCCCAAAGGCCCGCCCGCTTCTCTCCGACTGGTCCGACGCCGTTCTCTACTTCGTCGTCGTCGACCGGTACGCCGACGGCGATCCTGCGAACAACGTCGCCGTCGACCGCTCGGCGAAGGGCGCGTTTCACGGCGGCGACTTCAAGGGGCTGACGGCGCAGCTCGACGAGATCGCGGCCCTCGGCGTCAACGCCATCTGGGTGACGCCGGTCGTGAGGAACATCCCCGGCTTCGTGAGCGGTGCGGGCTTCCCGGACTGGGCGTACCACGGCTACTGGGCCGACGACTTCACGGCGCTCGACCCGCGCTTCGGCACGGAGGCCGAGATCCGGTCCTTCGTCGACGCCTGCCACACGCGCGGGATCCGGGTCCTCCTCGACGTCGTCTACAACCATGCGGGCTACGGCTCGCGGTACACGACCGACCCGAAGACCCGCGGCTGGCTCCGGACGGAGGAAGCGGGAACGTGCGGAAAAGACGACCTGACGTCATGCGTTTCCGGGCTGCCCGACTTTCGGACCGAGCGCCCCGAGGTCGCGGACTACCTTCTGACGGCGCAGATCGGGTGGGCGAAAAGGCTCGGCGTCGACGGTTTCCGGCTCGACACCGTGAAGCACGTCAGCCATGCGTTCTGGCAGGAGCACCGCCGGAGGACGCGCGAGACGCTCGGGAAGGATTTCTTTCTCCTCGGCGAGGTGTGGGGGGGGGACCGCGAGGTCCTCGACCCGTGGTTCGCGGGCGACGAGCTCGACGCGGGTTTCGACTTCGGGTTCGCGGGAAGCACGATCGGCTGGCTGAAGGGCCGCGGCCGGACCGTCGCGTTCGACCGCTACCTCAAGTCGCGCGAGAAGGTCCGGCCGGGACACCTCCTCGCGCACTTCCTCTCGTCGCACGACGTCTCCGGGGCGCTGTTCCAGCTCGAGGGCGACAAGGAGCTCTTCCGCCTCGCGGCAGTCCTCCAGATGACCACGGCGGGCATCCCGACGATCTACTACGGGGAAGAGGTCGGCCGGGCGGGCGGCGAATGGCCGGAGAACCGGAGCGACATGCCGTGGGGCGACCGAAAGATCCTCCCGGGAGAGGGAAAGCCGCGTGACGAGGCGCTCCGCGGGTACTACCTTAAGGTGGTGGCGGCCCGGAACGCGCACCCGGCTCTGAGGCGGGGCGCGTACGAGACCCTCTCGACGGAGGGGGATCTGCTCGTCTTCCTCAAACGCGACGCCCCGGCGAAGGACGCCGTCGTCGTGGCCGTCAACAGGGGGAAAGAACCCGCCGTGGCACGGTTCGCGTCGCCGCCCGAGTGGTCAGGCCTCAAGGTGCGCGATCTCCTCGGGCGTGATGCACCTGTTCCAGTTACAGGCGACCGGGTCGAATTCACATTGGCTCCGAGGACAGCCGTCGTGCTCTCGGCGGGGGGGAGTGTGCCATGGCCGGAGTGACGATGAAGCACGTCGCCAAGCGATTCGGCGACGTCTCCGTGATCGAGGACCTCAACCTCGAGATCAAGGACCAGGAGTTCATGGTGCTCGTCGGGCCGTCCGGGTGCGGCAAGTCGACCGCGCTCCGGATGATCGCGGGGCTCGAGGAGGTTTCGGACGGCGTCGTCGAGATCGGAGACCGCGTCGTCAACGACCTGCCGCCGAAGGATCGCGACATCGCGATGGTCTTCCAGAACTACGCCCTCTACCCGCACATGACGGTGCGCGAGAACCTCGAGTTCGGCCTCAAGATCCGCAAGCTCCCGCAGGCCCAGATCGACAAGCTCGTCGACGAGGCCGCGCAGGTGCTCGGGATCTCCCAGCTCCTCGACCGCAAGCCCAAGCAGCTTTCGGGAGGGCAGCGGCAGCGGGTCGCGCTCGGGCGGGCCATCACGCGCAAGCCGGCCGTGTTCCTCTTCGACGAACCGCTCTCGAACCTCGACGCGAAGCTCCGCGTCCAGATGCGCGCCGAGATCACGAAGCTCCAGCAGCGCCTCAAGACGACCTCCGTCTACGTCACGCACGACCAGGTCGAGGCGATGACGATGGGGAGCCGCATCGCCGTCATGAAGGACGGCAAGCTCCAGCAGGTTGGAACGCCGCTCGAGGTTTACGAGAGGCCCGCGAACCTCTTCGTCGCCAACTTCATCGGCACGCCGCCGATGAACTTCTTCCGGGCGGTCATCGCGGACCGAGGCACGCGCCTCGCCGCGGGCAAGTTCTCCCTTCCGGTGCCCGCCTCGATGAGGTCCGCCCTCGCGGAGAAGGACGGCCTCGCGGTCGTCGTCGGGGTTCGCCCCGAAAACCTCCTCGACGCCGGCAAGAGCGCGCGCGGCGAGACCGCGCGCCTCTCCGTCGAGGTCGACATCGTCGAGCCGCTTGGCCACGAGGTCGTCGTGCACACGCGGATCGGCGACGACGTCTTCGTGGCGAAGCTCGACCCCCACCGCGTCCCCGCGATCGGCTCGACGATCGAGATCGTCGTCGAGCTCGACGCCATGCACATCTTCGACGCCGCCACCGAGCGGCGCCTGACCGCGCAAGGAGATGGAAAATGAGTTCGCGCCGCATCGCCCTCACGGCCGCCCTCCTGACCGGCGCCGCGTGCCTCGCCGGAGAGCTCCTCGCCCAGAAGGAGCTCGTCGTGTGGCACGCCTACCGCGCCGAGGAGAAGGCGGCGCTCGAGAAGGTCGTCGCCCAGTACAACGCGGCGGTCGCCGCCAAGGGCATAAAGGTTTCGACGCTCGCCGTTCCGTACGACGCCTTCGCCGACAAGATCACGGCGGCCGTCCCGCGCGGCAAGGGGCCCGACGTCTTCATCTACGCCCAGGACCGTCTCGGTGGGTGGATCGAGGCGGGGAACACCGTGGAGCCGATCGACTTCTTCCTCGACAAGCCGACGAAGGACCGGTTCATCCCGACGACGATGGAGGCGATGACCTACCGGGGAACCGTCTATGGTCTCCCGCTGAATTACAAGGTCATCACGATGATCTACAACAAGAAGCTCGTCGCGACGCCGCCGAAGACCTCGGGTGAGCTCGTCGCGGTCGCAAAGAAGCTCTCGGACCCGAAGTCCGGGCGTTTCGGCCTCGCCTATTCGTACGCCGACTTCTACTACCACGCGGCCCTCATGAACGGCTTCGGCGGGCGGGTCTTCGATCCGGGTCCGAAGCCGGTGCTCAACGCCCCGGAGAACGTGAAGTCGCTCGAGCTCCTCATGAGGTGGTTCACGAAGGATGGGATCCTGCCGGCCGAGCCCTCGACGGCCCTCATCACGTCGCTCTTCAACGACGGGAAGGCGGCCATCGTCTTCAACGGCCCTTGGTTTCTCGGCGAGATCGCGAAGTCCATCGACTACGGCCTCGCGACGCTCCCGACGCTCGACGAGGCGGGCGGCAAGCCGATGCGTCCCTGGATGACGGTGGAGGGCGTCTACGTCGCCGGTCCGTCGAAAAACAAGGACGCCGCTTACGATTTCGTCAAGTACGTCACGGACCTGCCGCAGGCGAAGATCCTCGCCCTCGAGGGGCGCCAGACGCCGTCGAACAAGGCGGTCTACGACGACCCGAAGGTCAAGGCCGACCCGATCCTCGCCGCGTTCCGCAAGCAGGTCGACGTCGCCGTGCCGATGCCCAACTTTCCCGAGATGACGATGGTCTGGTCGCCGGCCACGACGGCGATGAACACGATCGTCAAGAAATCCTCGACGCCGAAGGCCGCGATGGATTTCGCGCAGAAGAAGGTCGAGGCGGACGTGGCGGCGCTGCGGAAGAAATAGGACGCCCGTGACGACGACGACCTCCCACCGCCTGAGGATCGCGATCGGCCTCGCCGTCGCGTCGGCGGCCGTCGTCTGGATCGGCCACGTTCTCCTGACGAGAGCGCTCGCGGCGGCATCGGCGGCCGAGTCGAGCCGGACGAGCGTCGTTGCACTGCGCGCCCTGACTGAGGTCGTCGAGAAGGCCGGCGGCGGCGGCGAGCCGGTCCGCCGGGCGCTCGCCGCGTGGAAGGCGGGGCACCCCGACGTCTCGACGCTCCGCGTGGTCGCCTTCGACGGGCTCTCCCTCGAGGCGTCGACGGCCGCGTCCGACACGGGGGAGCGGGCGGCTCCCCGCAAGCTCACGCGCGAGGAGAAGCCCCTCTACGACCGGGGCCAGCGTCTCCGGGCCGCCGTCGAGACGAACCGGCAGGAAGGCGTGTCGCGCAAGGACGAGATCGAGGTCGAGGAGTTGCGCGGGGACGGCCTCAGCCTCGCCGCGCCCGTCGAACGGGACGGGGCCGTCGTCGGCCTCGTCGAGATGGAGACGGCGAAGAGCGCCCGGCCACACGTGCCGCTGGCCGGCGTCGCCGTCCTCTACGTTCTCGGTCCGCTGGCGGCCTTCGGCCTCCTCGCCCTCGCCGTTGGCGAGCGCCGGCCCCCCCTCCTCGCAGGAGCGATCGTCCTCTTCGCGCTGACGGTCTGGGGATTCGGGGCCAACTCGACGGCCAAGCTCGAGCGAGCCCGGCGCGCCTCGGAGGCCGCGGTCGGGAAGGCCGTCGCGGCCGAGGCGGCC
>JBAUSZ010000262.1:0-4967 GCA_049581965.1 Thermoanaerobaculia bacterium
GCGCGCGCCGCGCTGGGGGCGTCCTCGCGCGCGAGGCGCCCGCGCAGGCGCCCGGCGCCGAGTTTCCGCCTCAGCTCCACGGCCGCCCGCCGCACGACGTACGCCGGCGACTTCCCCGACAGCCGGCCGAGCAGATCGCGCGCTCTCATGCGGGCTCCCTACCGGCGAGAACGGATGTGAAAACCCGGAGGACCTCCCGCGCCTGCTCCTCACGACTGTACATCGGGGCGGCCGCGAGGCTCGCTGCGGCGAGCCGTCTCCGCAGCGCCCCATTTTTCACGAGCCGGCGCACGGCCTCGGCGAGAAGCGTCGGGCGGCCCGCCGGCACCCACTCGCCCGCGCCGGCGCCTTCGACGATCTCCCGCGCCTCGCCGTCCGGCGCGACGAGGAGAATCGGCAGTCCCATGCCCATCGCTTCGAAGATCTTCGACGGGATCACGGTCGCGAAGACCGGATTCGCCTTGAGGTGGATGAGCGCGACGTCACAAAGGCTCCAGAGACGCGGCATGAGCTCCTTCGGCTGCGCGGGCACGAAGCGCGCGTTCGCGAGGCGCCGCGCGGCCGCATCCGCGACGAGGCGCTCGCGCTCGGCTCCGGCGCCGACGAAGAGGAAGAGCGCCCGCGGGTCATCCGAGAGGAGCGCTGCGGCGTCGAGGGCGTTGCCGAGGTCGTGCGCCATGCCGTGGGTCCCGAGGTAGCCCACGACGAAGCGGTCACGCGTCCCGAGTTCCGCGTCGAGTACGGGATCGCGCCCGCGCGGGCCGTAACGCGGCAAGTCGACGCCGTTGCGGACGACGGCCACGTGCCCCGGCGCAATCTCGCGGCGGACGAGGTCCTCCTTGAATCGCCGTGTCAACGCGATCACGGCCGCGGACTCACGGTAGAGAAAAAGCTCGACCCGCTCGAGCGCACGCAGGAGGAGGGCATTCCGCGAGGCGCCGACCGCCTCGATCGACGCCGGCCAGAGGTCTCCGAGTTCGAACACGAACGGCACTCCTCTGAGGCGCGCAAGGACCCAGCCCCCGACGGCGGCGAAGAACTGAGGCGACGTCGCGGCAACGAGGTCGGGCTCGTCTTCGGCGAGTCCCGCACCGACCGCCGCCACCATGTACGAGAGGAAGTCGAGAGTCCGCCGCGTGAAGCCCGCGTTTGCGGTCAGGTAAGTCGGGACGCGAACGACGCGGATTCCGTCCACCGTCTCGACACCGTAGCGGTTCTTGTAGCCCGAAAAAATCTTCCCGTCCGGAAAGTTCGGCGCCCCCGTGATCACGGTGACACGGTGTCCCCAGCGCACCCAGTAGCATGCCCGCTCGTAGACACGCGTCGCGGACGCGTTGCGCTCCGGCGGGAACGTGTCGGACAGGAAGAGGATGTTCACGGTGCGTTCGGCGCGAGACCCAGAAAAGCGCCGATCGCCGCCGCGACGCGCGCCCCGGCGCGGCCGTCCCATCCTTCCGGGATGCCCCCGCGCTTCCCGCCTCCGCGATCGAGCGCACGAAATGCCTCCGGGAGAGAGTTGGCGTCGGCTCCCACGAGCGTATTCGTGCCCACGGAGACCGTGACGGGTCGTTCCGTGTTGTCGCGCAGCGTGAAGCACGGGACGCCCAGGACGGTCGTCTCCTCCTGGACCCCGCCCGAGTCGGTCAGGACGAGCGCCGCATGGTCCATCAGCGCGAGAAAGTCGAGGTAGCCCATCGGCTCGACGGTCCTCAGACCGGGAACGGCGCCCCCGGCCTCCACGAGCCGGAGCGCCGTGCGCGGGTGGACGGGGAAGACGATCGGAAAGCGGGCCGCAACCGGCGCGAGTCGCCCGAGAATCCGGGCGAGGCGATCCGGCGCGTCGACGTTCGCGGGCCGGTGGAGCGTGAGAACGGCGTAGCCGCGCTCCGCGAGCCCGAGGCTTTCCTTCACGCGAGGCCACGGGGCCCGCGGCCGGTGGGTGAGAAGCGTGTCGATCATCACGTTGCCGACGAACCGGATTCGCTCGGGCGGCGCGCCTTCCCTCCTGAGGTTCCCGTCCGCGTCCCGCGAGGGCGTCAGCAGGAGCGCCGAGAGACGGTCCGTGACCATCCGGTTGATCTCCTCGGGCATCGAGAGGTCGAAAGAGCGCAGTCCCGCCTCGACGTGGGCGACCGGTACCTGTGCCTTCGCCGCGACGAGCGAGGCGGCGAGCGTCGAGTTCACGTCCCCGACGACGACGACGAGGTCCGGCGCTTCCCGGGCGAGGACCCGCTCCATCGCGACCATGACCCCGGCCGTCTGCTCCGCATGCGTCCCGCCGCCCACCCCGAGATCGTGGTCGGGCCGCGGGAGCCCGAGCTCTTCGAAGAACACTTTCGCCATGCGCTCGTCGTAGTGCTGGCCCGTGTGGACGAGGATCTGGCGCGCGTCCGCACACGCGCGCAACGCCGACATGACCGGTGCGATCTTCATGAAGTTGGGGCGGGCGCCCACGACGTGCACGACGGTCTTCACGCGACGCGCGCCTCCGGCGCGCCGTCGATCCACACGTCGAACCAGGCGACGGCGTTGTAGATGGTCCAGAGGTAGAGGGCAAGATCCGCCGCGCCGGCCCGATGCCGCCGCAGCATTTCGAGGACGCGCCCGCGTCGCGCCGGAAAGCGCTCGAAGAACCGGCTCCGCGCGATCTCGTCCTCCATCGCCTTGCCGAAGTCGCCGCGAATCCACTCCGCCATCGGCGCAGCGAAGCCCATCTTCGGGCGGTCGATGATCGTGTCGGGCACGGCACCGCGCATCGCCTCCTTGAGGAGCGACTTCGACACTCCATCCCCGACCTTGAGTCCCATCGGGAGCCCCATCGTGAACGCGACGAGCTTGTGGTCGAGGAACGGGACCCGCGGTTCGATCGAGACGGACATCCCGATCTTGTCGACGCGCATGAGGAGGAGCTCCGGAAGGCGCAACTTGAACTCGGAATACGTCATCCGGGCCAGGAAGTCGGCGCTCGGAGCCTCCGCGTCGAGCCGACTGAAGAAGGACCGGACGACCTCGTACGCGTCCGGCCGCGACCACGATTCCGGGAGGAGACCGGACGCGACGAGCGTTGCGGGAAATGACGGCGCACGCAGCGCATCGCGGGCAACGAGACGCCGCTTGCGAGTTTCAGGGAATACGTTCGCACCGCTCCAGAAGGCCTCGCGATCGAACCCCGCGCGGATCACGACATCGAGATAGCGGTCGTGGCGATCCTCGAGTCCCGCCGCGACGTCCGCGATCCGACCCGCGATGCGGCGCAGGGGCCGCGGGAGACGCGCGAAGGGTGTCCAGTAGCGGCGATGCATGTCGAGATGCGCCATGTAGCTGTGATAGCCGCAGAACTGTTCGT
Source organism: Thermoanaerobaculia bacterium (assembly GCA_049581965.1). Classification (GTDB taxonomy): domain Bacteria; phylum Acidobacteriota; class Thermoanaerobaculia; order UBA5066; family UBA5066; genus Fen-183. The sequence goes on from JBAUSZ010000262.1 coordinate 3,347, forward strand.
CGCTTCCCTCCCCGACCAGTACGACGATCGTCCCGCTGTCTCTCGCGAGCTTCGAGACGAAGTAGAGAGGGATGCAGACCCAGTCCGCGATCGGCTCGTCCTGCGTGTGGATGAGCGACGGGAGGTAACTCCGCATCGCGGCCTCGTCGACGAGGATCTCATGGTGGTCCGCTCCAAGCGCCATGGCCGCCCGCCGCGCCCAGCCGAGCTCGTTCAGCCGCTCGTGATCGGAGAACCCGACCGTGTAGGTCCGGACGGGCCGGTCGGAGTGGCGTGCCGCGAGCGCCGCGATCGCGGACGAGTCGACCCCACCCGACAGGAAAACGCCGAGCGGCACGTCCGCCATGAGGCGCTTCTCCACCGCCGCGTCGAGGAGCCGGCGGATCGTCCGGACGGCGAAATCGCGGGCCGCCGGGCCGGAGAGCCCCTCCAGCTCGTCCAGCTCGGGCGAGCCGCCCGGCAGGGCGTCCCACCAACGGCGGGCGGCGAACGTCCCGTCGAACGCGAGGGTCGCGTGGAAGCCTGCGGGCAGCTTGAAGACTCCGCGGAACATCGTGAGAGGGGCGGGCGTCGTCAGGAAGCTCAGGTAGTGCCAGACGGAGACATCCTCGAGGTCGCGCGGGACGTCCGGATGCGCGAGGAGAGCCTTGATCTCGGACGCGAACAGGAACGCACCGCTCGTCCACGCGAAATAGAGAGGCTTGATTCCGATCCGGTCCCGCGCGAGGAACAGCGTCCGGGCGGGCTCGTCGTGGATCGCGATCGCGAACATTCCTTCCAGGCGGTCCAGAACCCCCGGCCCCCATTCTTCCCAGCCGTGGACGATCGTCTCCGTGTCCGCGTGGTCCGTCCGGAACACGTGGCCCCGGGAGGCGAGCTCGGCCCGGAGCGCAAGGTGGTTGTAGATCTCGCCGTTGAAGACGACCACGACGGATCCGTCCTCGTTGGACATCGGCTGGTTCGCCGCGGGCGAGAGGTCGACGATCGCGAGGCGACGGAATGCGAGGCCAGCCCGGCGGCCGGCCGCCGTCCAGATTCCCTCGCCGTCCGGCCCCCGGTGGACCATCGTGTCGCGCATGCGCGCGAGAACGCCGCGGTCCACGTCGCGCCCCCCCGGGAGCGACAGCCAGCCGGCGATCCCGCACATTGCCGAGGAGTCTAGACGACCGTTCGCGACCCTACATGGAGTGCCGCGGCGACGAGGCTTCCCGGAAAAAGACGGCGGCCAGGCCCGCGAGAAGGCCGAGAGCCGCGGCTCCCGCCGTGCGCTTGGCGAGACCACGCGGCCTCGGAACCGGCGACGTGGCCCCGGCGTCCGTCGAACGGGATCCACGCTGGCCGCCCAGGGAGACGAGCGGCTCGGGATCGCGCTCGAGCTCTTCGAGGCTCGCGATTCTCGCGGCGAAGAGAGCCTCCTGCAACGCGAGATGGGCGGTCTGAATCCTGAGCCACGCGTCCCCGGGGTCCCCCGCGCGTGCGACCGAGGGGCTCACGCGGCGCGCTTCCAGCGCCTCGGCGACCGCCGGGTCCGCGGTACCTCGGGCCGCCGGGCTCTTCTCGAGGAGGGCCCGGGCGGCGGCGAGGGCGCGCCTCGTGTGCATGACCTCGAGGCGGGTCGAGG
>JBAUSZ010000263.1:0-5562 GCA_049581965.1 Thermoanaerobaculia bacterium
AGCGCGGGGAATCTGCGACGCCGAAGCGTCGCGGCGCGCCGCCTCGTCACGATCTTCGGAGGCGAGACGACCGTGACCGTGCGCGGGCCTGGCCGGGGGGGCCGCAATCGCGAGCTCGCGCTCTCCACCGCCTACGCGATCGCGGGCATCGAGGGCACGACCGTCCTCTGCGCCGGAACCGACGGCGTCGACCACGACGTGTCCGCTGCCGGGGCGTTCGCGGACGGGACGACGCTCGCCCGCGCCGAGGCGCTCGGTCTGGACCCGGGGCGCACGCTCCTCGACAACGACACCGGTCCCTTCTTCGAGGCCCTCGGTGACGCGTTCCAGCCCGGCGAGACCGGAACGAACGTGGGCGACGTCGCCTTCGTTCTCGCGGCGCGGCCCGAGGCCCATGCCGAGCCGGCGTCATAAGATCGGACGCAAACAGGAGGGCGGATGCCGGCCGTTCTGACCGTCCGCGAGGGGGGCGCCGAGCGACGGGTCCTGGTCGCGACGCGCGCCGTCATCGGTCGCGACGCGGACTGCGACGTCGTGCTCGCGAGCCTCTCCGTCTCGCGCCGGCACGCGATCATCGAGCGCTCCGCCCAGACCTGGGTCGCGCGCGACCTCGGGAGCGCGAACGGACTCTTCATCGAGGGCAGGCGCGTCTCCGAGGCACGCCTGACGCCGGGAACGTCCCTCCGCTTCGGGGACGTCGAAGCCGCCTTCGACCCGGGCGCTTCGCCCCGCACGACGGGCGCCGAGCGGATCGCCAAGTCCCTCTCGATTGCGCCCGCCCGCGCGACCCGGCCCGTGGCCGTGTTCGTCGTCATGACACTCGGCGTCGCCGCGCTCGTCGCCGCGACCGTGTGGACCCGTTCCTGCGACCGCGCGCCGCGCGCCGCCGTCCCGCCGGCCGCCGCCGCGGCCGGCTGACTCCCTGCCGGGGATCAGGACGAGAGGAGCTTCAGGAGGGCCGCCGTCGCCTCCGGGCTCGCAAGGTTCATCGGGATGGTCTTCCACGCGTAAAACACGGAGAGCGGCCCGAGGACCGCGAGGACGGCCCCCGCGACACGCGGCCGCGCCCAGACCTCCCGGAAAACGAGGACGACCGCGAACGGCGCCACCGTGAGGTAGTAGCGCGCGAGGTCCCGCTCGCGGAGGAGCGAGAGGAGAACGACGTGCGCGACGATGAGCCCGGCCTCGAACCGGTCACGGCGGATCCACAGGGTCGCGGCGCACAAGACATAGAAGAGATGGAGCGCCAGGAGCATCTCGGCCGTCTCCCAGTCGTTCTTCGCCGCCATTTCACCGATGAACGCAAAGGGAAACGTCAAGCGGCCGGCCCCGCTCGCGCTGTCGGCATGGACGTGCAGGAGGGAGAAGAAGTCGCCGTACAGGAACGCGTACCAGGCGAAGAGTGCGACGAGGGGGAGCGCGGCGAAAGCGCCACCCGCGATTGCCGTCCAAAAGCGCCGTTGGGCGACGAGCAGGAGCACGAGGACCACGACGACGAGGACACCGTTGGTTCGCGTCACGGTTGCGAGCGCCGCCGAGAAGAAGGCCCAGTCGACCCGGCCGCGGCGCCACGCGTACGCGGCCGCGAGGACGCATAAGGACATCAGGGCCTCGCTCGCGCCGAGGGAGCGGTAGAGAAACATCCGGGCGGGCAGGAGGAGGAAGACGAGGATCGCGATCACGGACGGAATTTCCGGGGTGGCCTCGCGCGCCCACGCGGCGAACATCGCGGCGGACCCGAGCGCGAGAAGAACCGTCGCGAGCGCGAGCCCTCGCGCGTAGCCGATCCCGAGCGAGCAGGCACGGATCATGATCGGGAAGAGCGGCGTGTGCGCCGTGAAGTACTTCGGGCCGAGCGCGTAGCCTGGAAGCGGGTTGGACGTGGTCGGAACGTAGAGGGTCTTTGCGACGACGAGGTAGTTGGGCGCGTCGAAGTGCCGGACGAGGAGATTCGTCCGGTCTCGCATCGGCGCCCACGCCGCGACGAGGGCAGCGGCAGCGAGCAACACGGCGAGGCCGATTGCCCCGCGGGGTTCTTCGTGCGGCGAAAGTGTGTCCGTGGCGAACAACGTGCAAAGACTAACATCGAGCGATGAGCCTTCCCCGCCTTCCCGGGGACGCGACCACGTCTTTCGGCCGCGTTCACCCGCACGTCTCGCGCGCCGGCTTCGGGTGCTATCGCGTGGACGACCGCGTGCCGGCTCACGCGCGCGCCCTGCGCGACGCCCTCACGGCGGGCGTGAATCTGATCGACACCTCGACGAACTACACGGACGGTCGTAGCGAGACGCTGGTCGGAGAGGTTCTCGCCGAGGCGATCGCGGGTGGCAAGGTGCGTCGCGAAGACGTCGTCGTCGTCACGAAGGCCGGTTACCTGCAAGGCAGCAACCTCGCCGAGGCGCGGCGCCGCGAGCGGGCGGGGAGCCCCTGGACAAACATCGTCCCCTACGGGCCCGATCTCTGGCATTCGATTTCGCCCGACTTCCTCGCGGACCAGATCACGGCGTCGCTGGCGCGGCTGGGCCTGTCGCGCATCGACGTCTTCCTCCTCCACAATCCCGAGTACTTCCTGACCGACGCGGATCACCGCGGCGTCCCGAAGGACGAGGCCCGCGCCGTCTTTTACGACCGCGCCGCCCGTGCGTTTCACTCACTCGAGTCGGAGGTCGCGTCCGGCCGCATTCGCGCCTACGGAGTGTCGTCGAACACGTTCGTCGTCGCGCACGAGCGGGCCGACGCCGTTTCGCTCCCGCGCCTCCTCTCCCTCGCCGGGCCGGGCTTCGCCGTCATCCAGCTGCCCTTCAACCCGATCGAGACCGGCGCGCGCACGCCGGTCCATACGGAGGACGGCCGGAGTGTCCTGGACGTCGCCCGCGCCGCCGGGCTCGGCGTCCTCGTGAACCGGCCCTTCAACGCGTTTTCGGAACGCGGCCTCGTGCGTTTCGCAGACCTCCCGGCGGATGCGCTCTCCGGGCTCGGGCGGGACGCCGCGTGGGAGAAGGCGCGGGTGGGGGAACTGCACGCGTGGGTCACCTCCACGTTCGCCGACGCGGCCCCTGCCACGGGCACGCTCGCGCAGCGCACGCTCCGCGCCCTTGCCGCGACGCCCGGCGTCGACGTCGTCCTCGCCGGCATGCGCCGGCCCGAGTACGTTCGCGACGTGGTCGAGGCCTGGGTGTCGCTCGACGCGGGGTCAGGGATGGGCGACCGATAGCCGCCGCTCGACGCGGAAGCGGCCGTCGCCCGCCGGCGCGAGCAGGAGGAAGTCGCCGCCGTATCCGGGAGCGAGAGCGCTTCCCGACGCGAGCCAGCTTTTCGCCGTCTCCGAGAGCGCGGAGGGCTTGAGGAGGAGCATGCCGTCGGGCGTCGCGAGGCCGTTCGCCCCGAGCGTTTCGAGAACCTTCGCCCAGCCGTCCGCGCCGCCGGGCGGCGCGACGCACAGGATCCGGTTCGTCGCGTCGATCTCCGTCTTGCCCCGGAAGGTGTCGAGGTCGCCGATCTCGAGCACGGCACCCCTCCGCAGGCGTCCGACGGCGGGTCCCGTGAAGCCCGGGCGCGTCAAGGGCTCGTTCCAGCCGACGTCCGCGAGATAGGGCGGGAGGCCGCCTCCGCCGATGACGAGCGCGTGGCGGACGACGACGTCGAAGAGCCGGTCGCGCTCGTTGAGGGGAATCGCATCGTAAAGGGCCGCGTCGACGCCCGCGATCGATCCGTCCGCGAGAGCCGAGAGCGTGCCGAGGAGGGCGACGAAGTTCAGGCGCACGAGCGCCGCGGCCTCCTCGGCCCCGGCGCTCGCGAAGCCGCCCGACTCGATCAGGAGGGTCGCCGTCCCCCAGCGCGTCATCGAGTCTCCGAAGGCGCGCGCCGTGTACTCCATGTCGTAGCGCGAGACGCGGCCGGGGGCCCACGGCTTGAGGAGCTCGCGCACGAGGACGGCGAGGCGCTTCGTCGTGCGGCGGCTCTCGTTCTCCGTGAAGGCCTCGTCGAACGGCACGGCGAGCAGCGAGATCGCGGCCTGCGCCCCCGATGGGCCCGCGAGCGTGTTCGGGCTCTGGTTGTGGAGGTTGTAGCCGAAGGCCGGCTTCAGCCGGTCGCGGACCGACTTCAGGAAGCGGCCCTCGGGCGTCTGGAGGCGCAGGGCGTCGCGGTTGACGTCGATCCCCTGCGCGTTCGTCCGGCGCGTGCGTTCGACGCCGTCGGGGTTCAGCATCGGGATCACGGCGAGGGTCAGGTTCGAGAGGAGAACTTTCGTCTCCGTGCTCGAGCGCGTCGCGCCGAGGTGGTTCAAAACGTCGAGGAGCGCAACGGTGGCCGTCGGCTCGTCCCCGTGCATCTGCGACCAGAGAAGGACCGTCGTCGGTCCCTCACCCGCGAGGAGGAGCGGGATCGGGCGTCCCTCCGACGAGACGCCCTCCTCGGCGACGCGGAAGAGGCCGGGGTGGCGCTCGGCGAGGCGCGCGAGCTCGGCTCGAAGAGAGGCATTCCTCAGCGCGAAGGGGTCCCCCGTGTAGACGCGCGCCCGGGGCCACGCGTTCCAGAGGGCCTCGGAGGACGGGGCCGCGTGCAGACCCGCGGGGACGGCGGCGAGGAGCACGGCGGCGGTCGTGCGGAAGGAGCGCATGCGAAGCGGATTGTAGATAATGACGCGCACCGCCATGGTCCTCGAATCGGGTTCCCGCCTCGGGCCCTTCGAGATCCTGACCCGGCTCGGGGCAGGGGGGATGGGAGAAGTCTGGCGAGCCCGCGACACGCGCCTGCAGCGCGACGTCGCGATCAAGGTCCTTCCCGAGGCCTTCGCGCAGGACGCCGACAGGCTCGCGCGGTTCACGCGCGAGGCGCACGTTCTCGCGTCCCTGAATCACCCGAACATCGCCGCGATCTACAGCCTCGAGGAGATCGCCGGCGTCCGCCTTCTCGTCCTCGAGCTCGTGACGGGCGAGACCCTCAAGCAGCGCATCGCGCGCGCACCGGTCTCCCCTGGTGAGGCTCTGCGCTTCGCAATCCAGGTCGCGGACGCCCTCGAGGCCGCGCACACCAAGGGGATCCTCCACCGGGACCTGAAGCCCGCCAACGTCAGCGTCACGCCGGAGGGCAAGGTCAAGCTCCTCGACTTCGGTCTCGCGAAGGCGTTCGCGCTCGGGACCGCCTCGCCCGACATCTCGCACTCGCCCACCCTCGACGCGGACCCGACGCGCCAGGGCGTCGTCCTCGGAACCGCCAGCTACATGAGCCCCGAGCAGGCGCGAGGCCGCGCTCTCGACGCGCGCTCGGACCTCTGGTCGTTCGGCTGCGTCCTCTACGAAATGCTCGCGGGCAAGAAGGCGTTCGACGGGGAGAGCGTCTCGGACATCCTCGTCGCGATCCTCGACCGCGAGCCCGACTGGGCCGCGCTGCCGCCCGCGACGCCGCCGCCGCTGCGCGACCTCCTCGAGCGGCTCCTCCGGAAGGATGCCGCGCAACGCCCCGGCGACGTCGGCGAGACGCGCGCGCTCCTCGAGGCGACGGCCGGCTCGCGCACGACCGCGGCCTTCCGCGCATCGGGGCTCTCGGCGTCCCTCACGC
>JBAUSZ010000264.1:0-3333 GCA_049581965.1 Thermoanaerobaculia bacterium
TCGGGCGGCGAGGCGCAGCGCGTTGCGATCGCGCGCACGCTGGCGATGGAGCCTCCGCTCCTCCTGATGGACGAGCCGACGGCGTCCCTCGATCCCGCGCGGCGCAACGAGCTGGGCCGCGCGCTCGTGAAGCTCGTGAAGGAGGAAGGCCGGACGCTCGTCCTCGCGACGCACGACGACGATCTCGTGCGCGACTTCGCAACGCGCGTCGTGATCCTCGCGGAGGGCGCCGTCGTCGAGGAGGGCCCGCCCGCGAAGGTCCTCACGGACCCGCAGCACCCTGCGACGCGCTTTCTCCTCCAGACGAAAGAGCGCGTGGCCCCGGCCCCTCCGCCGCGCCCGCGCGCCCCGCGCCTGAGGGGAAAGGCCCCGGCGCCGTGAGGCGGCGCCTACTTCATCGTGTACGTGATCTTGTAGGTACCCGATGCGCTGTCGGGGAGATTGTTCGTCCGCACCCAGGTGCCGTGGTCGGTGTAACCCTTGAACTTTCCGAACCCGTCCATGGCCCCGGAGCTGCCGCAGGCGTCCGGGCACGTGGCCGTGCCGGCCTCGTCGAGCTTCCACCAGCGGGTGAATCCGTCGCCGCTGGCGTCCTTGAAGAAGACCATTCCGCTGCCGGAGAGGAGCTTTCCCTCCTTGGAATAGATCAGCCTGCCGACGGCGTCGCCCGCGGTGTTCGCGGCCGGGTCGTCCGCCTTGTCGGCGGCGATGGACTGGTAGAAGTGGATCTGGATGGCCTTGCGCCCGTCCGGCAGGGCTGTCTCCGTCGTTTTCTCGATGTGGTTCAGCCAGCGGCCCGTCGACTCGCCCGCGAAGGCGCTCGCGGACGCGGTCAGGAGGGCGACGACCGAGGTGAAGAGAATTCGCTTGTTCATGGCTTCCTTTCCGTGAGACGGCCCCGCCGCGCCGCCCCGGTCGTGGTTCCCGTCCGGCGTGACGCGGTGATGGGAAAGCGACTGAGTCGTTTCACCTTATCGCAAGGAGGGGCCGCACGGAAAAAAAGCGGGGACCATGGGGCCGCACGGCGCCGGCGGCCCGGGGAGCACCCGTTCCTAAGTGACGAAGTGCTAACCTTTTCAAGGAAACCATGGCGACGACCGGGCGGCTCAGGCAGTCGATTCTCAGGGGCGCGATCCGCGAGAACGTGGACGTCATCGAGAACCGCCTGCCGAGGGGACTGAGGCGCTCGGACCGGCTCCGCCGCGCGATCTTCCGGGCCTCCGTCTTCGTGATCGTCCCTCTCGCGCTCTTCCTCTCGATCAACGCGCTCACGACGGGGAAGGGCGAGCGGACGGACGTCGTCGTCGTCTCGGCGCCCGCGGCCGCGCCCGCGCCGGCCGCAGCGGTTCTGCACGCCCCGAAGGGCCTCGAGCCCTCGCTCTTCCGGCTCTCCGTGCGTTCCGTCGTCCTCGACCCGGGGCACGGCGGGACCGACCCCGGCGCGATCGGCACCGGCGGGATCCGCGAGAAGGACGTCACGCTCGACGTCGCGAACCGGGTCCGTGCGTACCTCGAGGAGGGCCACCTCGCCGTCTCGCTGACGCGCGACGGCGACGCGACGCTCTCGCTGCGCGAGCGCGTTCTCCTCGCGAACGCGAAAAAGCCGGACCTCTTCGTCTCGATCCACGTGAACTCGCTGCCCGCCGTGCGAGACAAGCGCGTCGTCGAGACCTACGTCCTCGGGACGACGACCGACACGCGCCTCCAGCGCCTCGCCCTCGACGAGAACCGCGAGTCGGGCTACACGCTCGCGGACTACCGCCGCCTCCTCGAGGGCGTCCTCGCGGACGCCCGCTCGGGCGAGTCGCGCCGCCTCGCCGAGGCCGTGCAGGGAGGCCTCTTCTCGAGCCTCAGGCCGTCCGTCCCCCGCCTCGAGAGCCACGGCGTGAAGGAAGCGCCGTTCGTCGTCCTCATCGCGACCGAGATGCCCGGGATCCTCGCGGAGGTCTCGACGGTCTCGAACGACGAGGAGGCGCGGCGCCTGAAGGACGCCGGATACCGGAAGACGATCGCGCGCGCGCTCGCGGACGGGATCCTCGCCTACGCCGAGTCCCGCAACCATCCCCCCTCGAAACGGAGTTGACATGACGGCGAAGAAAGACGTCCTCCACGTCGGCATCGACCTCGGCACGTCGCGCAGCGCGATCGCGGCGTCGAACGGGACGAAGAACGTGGTCGAGAGCTACGTGGGCTGGCCGCTGGACATGGTGGCGCGGAAGATCGTCAAGAAGACGATTCTCTTCGGCGCCGAAGCGCTCGAAGCCCGGCCGATGCTCGACCTCCACCGCCCGCTCGAGCGCGGCCTCATCAAGCAGGGCTCGGCGAAGGACGAGGAGGCCGTCCACGAGCTGCTCAAGCACCTCATCGCGCTCGCGGGCCGCCAGGAGGGCCAGCGCGTCGAGGCCGTCGTCGGCGTGCCCGCCGAGGCGCTCCGCGTCTCGCGCCAGCACCTGCGCGGCGCCGTGAAGGGCATCGCGGACGCCCTCCTGATCGTCTCGGAGCCCTTCGCGGTCGCCTACGGGATGGACGCCCTCCTCCACACGATGGTGATCGACATCGGCGCCGGGACGACGGACTTCTGCGTGATGAACGGCCGGTACCCGACCGAGGACGACCAGCGCACGCTCACGAACGCGGGCGACTCCGTCGACGACCAGCTCATGAAGCTCGTGAAGACCAAGGCGCCGGACGGCCGCTTCTCGATCCACATGGTGCGCGAGTGGAAGGAGAAGCACAGCTTCATCGGCGACCCGAAGCAGCCGGTCGTCGTCCGCTTCCCCGTGAAGGGCAAGCCCGCCGACGTCGACATCACGGCCGAGATGAAGAAGGCCTGTGACAGCCTCGTCGGGCCGATTGCCGAGACGATGCTCGACCTCCTTTCGAAGGTCGAGCCCGAGTACCAGGAGAGGGTCCAGCGGAACATCGTGCTCGCGGGAGGAGGCTCGCAGATTCCCGGCCTCGCCGCCGCGCTCGAGAAAGTCCTCGCGGACGTCGGCGGGGGCCGCGTGCGCGCCGTGGAGGACCCGGTCTTCGCGGGGGCGAACGGCGGCCTCGCGATCGCGCTCGACGCTCCCGAAGGGGAGTGGGAGCCGCTCTCGGCATGAGCGAGGACGGCGGGCGCGACCCGGGGATGCGGAGGCGGCGCATGCTCCCGGCCGTGACGGACGTCGTGCGCGAGCTCGCGCGCACCGTCTCCACCGACCCGGCCGTCCTCTTCAGGGCCGCCCGCTCGGTCGTCGGGGACGAGCTCGCCCGCGTCAAGCAGGGCTTCGAGTCGGCTCCCTTGAACGTCCTGGTCAAGCGCGCGCGCCGGCAGCTCGAAGAGGAGGGCGT
>JBAUSZ010000265.1:0-3733 GCA_049581965.1 Thermoanaerobaculia bacterium
CGCTGAAGAGCGAGCCGATGAGCGGAAGGTCGCCGAGGAAGGGGATCGAGTTCTTCGTCTTGGAAATGTCCTTGCGGATGAGGCCCGCGAGAAAGTTCGTCTCGCCGTCCTTGAGGCGGATCGTGGAGGTGATTGTCCGCGTCCCGATGATCGGCTGCTTCGACTGGTCGGCCGTGTTGGTGACGTAGCCGTTCAGCTGCGACACCTCGATCGTGAGCTTGAGGGAGACCTCCTTGTTGTGGTGGACGCGCGGCTCCATGTCGATCTTGATGCCGACGTCCTGGTACTGGAACGACGTGATCGGGATGACGCCCGTTCCGCCGACGGCCTGCTGCGTGTTGATCGTCGTGACGGGGATCGGGATGCGGTCGCCGATCACGAGCTGCGCCTTCTCGCCCTCGGCGATCCTGAGCTGCGGCTTCGCGAGAAGCTCGGCGTCCGTGTTGTCCTTGATGAAGCTGAACGTGACGGACGGGACCGTGAACATGAAGTCGTTGATCCCGAGGCTCTTGAGCGCGTTCCAGGGCAGGGATCCCGCGGTCGTCGTCGCCCCGCCGCCCGCGCCGGGCACGACCGTCGCCGTGACGGTCCGGGCGTACCGCGCGCCCAGGTCGATGAGCTGCTCCGTGTTGATCTGAAGGAGCTCGACGTCCACGACGACCTCGGACTTGGCCTTGTCGTTCACCTCGATGAGGCGCTCGGCGACGGCGACCTTGTCCGCCGTGTCGCGGATGACGACGGCGTTCAGCTGCGGGATGACGGCGAGACGCCTGAGGTCGAGGATCGAGCGGACCATCTGGGAGACGTCCTTGACGTCCCCGTTCGACAGGAAGAACGTCCGGATGACAAGGTCCTCGTACTCCTTGCGGTTCTGCTGCGTGTCCTGCGCGATGAGGATCGTCTTCTCGTCGATGACCTTGTAGAAGTGCCCCGCCTGCCGCATCGTCGTCTCGAGGGCCTTCTGGAACGTCATGCCCCTGAGGTCCAGGGTGAACTTGTCGTCCTTGAGCTGCGGGTCGTAGATGACGTTGATGCCCGCGGCGGCGCCGAGCGCCGCGTAGATCTTCTTGATGCTCGAGTCGGGCGGGAACGTGACGTCGATCGGCTTCGTGGACGACGGGTTGAGCATCGGCGGCGCCCCGCGCGCGCCCCGTGCGCGCGCCTTCGCCTTCTCGACGGGCGTTCCGCCGGCGTTCTCGCGGGCCCGCGCTTCCATGTCGGCCCTGGTCCTGCGCATCTCCTGCTGCGCCGCGTCACTCGTCGGGTCGAGGGCGACCGACTGCTCGAGCTCGGCGAGCGCGAGATCGAGCTGGCCCGAGGTGCGGTGGATGCGCCCGCGCTCGTAGTGAAGTTGGGCGGCCTTCGTCTTCGCGCGGAAGAGCGCGATCCGCACGTTCGTGTTCGTCGGCTCCAGCGCATAGGCCTTCTCCCAGGCCAGGACTGCGAGGTCCCAGTGCTCGCGGGCTTCCTCGTGCTCGGCGTCGCGCATGGCGCGAGTGGAGACGCAGCCGGAAACGGCGATGGCGATCGCGAGCGTGGCGAGCGCCGCGAGCGCCCGGAGGGGTGTGCGGCGGCGAGGGTCGCGGTCGTGCGGGGTCGTCGTCATGCGAAGTCCTTCGGCCGCTTCACGGCAGCGGAATGGGAATCCTGCGGGTGATCTCGGGCGGAAGGCCCGGGAACGAGAAATCGACGGATTCGCGGTTGATCTTGAGGATCCGGAACCGGCCGTCGACGACGTCGCCCTCGCGGGCGTTGATGATGCGTCCCCCCTCCTCGAGCGACACGATCGGGCGGTCCCGTTCGCCGAACTTCCCGATCACCTTGTACGGAATCGCGGGCGGGACGATCGGGGTGGGCGTGGGCGTGGGCTGGATGGGATTCGGACCGACGAAGAGCGGCGAACCCGGCCCGATGGGCGTCGGGCGCGGCGTCGGGAGAGGCGTCGGCGCCGGTGTCGGCTTGTCGAAGAACCGGAAGACGTTGCGGGTCACCTCGCCCGCGGCCGCGCCCCGCGGCGCGATGCGCGCGAGGTCCGGCACCGACGACGGGTCGGAGGTTCCCCTCACGAGCCGTGCGCGCTCGGAGCCCGGGATGCCGGCGGGCGCGTCGTCCGGCTTGGTCGGCCACCAGGTGAGCGCGCCCGCTCCGGCCGCGACCGCGAGGAGCGCGACGAGGAGACCGGTGTGCGTCTTCGGCTGCGGCGCGGGGGCGTTCACTCGGGCAACCCCGCGTTCGGAGGAGGAATCGAGGGCGTCGGCGCCGGCCGCACCGCCGGCGGCCGAACGATTCCGGCACGCGCCACGCGGCGCGCGCCGGGCACCTCGGGACGGAAATAGTGGGCGACGACGAGGTTGAGCCGCAGGACGTCCGGCTCCCGGTCGTCCGTCGCGACGCCGACGCTCTCGAGAAGGAGAAAGCGTGGGTTGTTCTCGAAGGAAAAGAGCAGCCTCTTGACGTCGGCGTAACGGCCCTGGACGTTGAAGGAGAGCGCGAGCCGGTCGACACCGGTCGTCTCGGCAAGCGAGTATCCGATCTGGCCCGGCACGAGACCCGCTTTCTGGGTGAGGGCGTAGACGTCCTCGATGAGGGCCGCCAGTCTCTCCTTGCGCGTGCCGAGGACGTCCCTGTTGAACGATTCGAGTTCCTTCTGGACGGTCCTCAGACGCAGCTCGGTCGCCTTGACTCGCTGCGTGGAAGCGAGCGCCTCGTCGCGGCGGGCCGCGAGCTCCGCGCGCGTCGCCTCGAGGGCGCGGAAGCGCGCATCGTAGAAGCCGTGGTACGTCACGAGGACGGCAATCCCCGCCAGAAGGACGACGGACAGGGCCACGATGAGCGGGGCCCGCACGCGCCAAGCCGAGGCGCGTGGGCCGGGGTTCGCGAAGCGGTCGAGCGCGGCGCGCAGCGCGCCAAAGGCACGAGCGCCGGCCGAGGGCACGGACGGGACGGCCGCCGGGGCGCTCACGGCACGACTCCCGCCGCCGCCGTCCGGCCTTCGACGTCCCGGTACAGGACGGACAGTTGGAGCCGCCGGCCTTCCGGCACGCTCTTCTCGCCGCGGTCCTCGCTCGCGGGCGCCGGCCGCTCGAACCACGGGGACGCGTCGAAGGCGCGAATCGTGTTCGGCAGGCCGTTCGGGTCGCGCGAGATGAGAGAGAGCGAGACGAGCATCGACTCGCCCGAGGCGCCCCTCGGGCCGCCGGCCGAACCCGCCGCGCCTCCGGACTTCTGGAGCGAAATCGTCGCGATCCGTACGTCCGCGGGCAGGGTTTTCTCGAGGCGCGTCAGGAAGCGCGTCCACGAGAACGCCCGGCGGAGTGCGATCCCGTTCGCCTCCTCGACGTCCGCCGAGAGGGTCGCGACGTCGATGCGGGAGAGCGAGGCCTCCGCGCCCTGACGCTCCTCCTCGAGGCGTGCGATGTCCGCCTTGAGCAGGGCGATCGCGTCGCGCGTGCGCCGCGAGTCGTCGAGGTAACGAAGGACCGTCTGACCCGCCACGAACGAGACGCCGAGGACGACGACAACGAGGATGCCCGCGGTGAGGTTCGCGGGACGCGTGTCGACGAACGGCCGCCGGGCGAGGTTGAACCGGCGCGGCATGTCAGCGCTCCCCCGCGAGGGCGCCGAGGCCCATGAGCGTTGCCGGGTCCGATGCGGAGGCGGCCGGCACGACGGAGGCGGACGGGACGAGGGCGGCGAGCGCGAGCGGCGACGTCCCCGCCAGGCCGCGCTCGCG
>JBAUSZ010000266.1:0-5767 GCA_049581965.1 Thermoanaerobaculia bacterium
GGTGGCGCTCTGCTACGGCGCAACGGACCGGCACGGCGCCGCGGGCGCGCGTGCGGGCCTCGCGGAATGCGAGCGGGCGATCCGCGAAGGTCTCCCGGCGATGGTCGGCCTCCACGCGGGCTTCACCGCCACGGACGAGACTCTCCATGCCGCGGTGGACCTGGCGACGCGCACGGCGAGCTGGCTGCACCTGCACGTCGCCGAGGACCGTTGCGACGAGGGCTCGTTCGCGCGCCTCGAGAAGGCCGGCGCCCTCGGGCCGAGGACGATCCTCGCCCACGGCGTCCACCTGTCACCCGCGGAACGCGTGCGGGCGGAGCAGGCCGGAACCTGGATCGTCCACAATCCGCGGAGCAACCTCCAGAACGCCGTCGGGTACGCCGACCCGAAGACGCTCGGAGGGCGCGTCGCCCTCGGGACGGACGGCATGGACGCGGACCTCTTCGCGGAGGCCCGCGCCGCGCACCTTCGCGCCCGCGAGGCGTACGGTCCTTCGGGCGGCATCGATGCGGTCGCGCTCCTCGCGAACGGGCGGCGCCTTTTTGATCTCACCCTCGGAGAGAGGCCTGGAGACTGGCTCGTCCTCGACTACGACCCGCCCACGCCTCTCTCGGCGTCGAACCTCGCGGGGCACGTCCTCTTCGGCCTGGGTGCCCGCCACGTCCGGGACGTCGTCGTGAACGGCGAGATCCTCGTCCGCGATCGCGAGCCGGTGCGCGTGGACGCGGCGAGGATCAGGGCCCGGGCGCGCGAGGAAGCGGCCCGGCTCTGGAGGCGGATGGCGTGAGCACGCTCCGCCCGCTGCCGCTTTCCGTCCTCGTGCGCCGCGCGGCCGAGGAATATCCGACCGGAGCGGTCTACGACCTTCCGGTGCGGCGGGTGTACAGGGGGTTCCCCCGCCTCGACCTGTCCGCTCGGTTCCACGGCCATCGCTGCGCGACGCCCGTCGGTCCCGCCGCCGGCCCGCAGACGCAGCTCGCGCAGAACATCGCGCTCTCCTACCTCGCGGGCGGGAGGATTCTCGAGCTCAAGACGGTGCAGGAGGACGACCACCTCGTGATCCCGCGCCCGTGCATCGACATGCGGACCGTGGGCCTCAACGTGGAGTGGTCGCAGGAGCTGGCCGTCGAGGACTCCCTGCGCGAGTACGCGAAGGCGCGGCTCCTCGTCGCGATCCTCGACGACATCTGCGGGATTCCCGAGGCGGAGCGCGACGTCGTCTTCGACGTCTCCGTCGGCTACGACCTGAAGGGCCTGAGGTCGCGCAAGATGGCCACGTTCTTCGACGGGGTGCGCGACGCCGGAAGGGTCCTCGACGAGGAACGTGCCGCGCTCCACCGCGAGCTTCCGGCTTCCCTCCGGCGCTGGGCGGACATCCCGTGCCCGCGGCGGCTCTCGGACTCGGTCACCCTCTCGACGTTCCACGGCTGTCCGGCGGGGGAGATCGACGCAATCGGCCGGTTCCTCCTGGCGGAACAGGGGCTCCATACGATCGTGAAGCTGAACCCGACGCTTCTCGGCTACGAGGAGGTCGAGGAAATCCTGCATCGCCGGCTGGGCTACGAGCGGATCGCGCTGCGACGCGCGGCCTTCGACAAGGACCTCACGTGGGCCGACGCGCTCTCCGTCGGGAGCGGCCTCGCGGCGGAGGCGCGGCGCCGCGGGCTCGGCTTCGGCTTCAAGGTCACGAACACCCTCGTCGTCGTGAACGCGGGTGACTTCATGCCCGGCGACGAGGCGTACCTCTCCGGCGAGCCGCTCCACGTCCTCGCGCTCGCGGTCGGGCTGAGGCTCCGCGAGGCGCTGGGCACGGCGCTCGCGGTCTCCTTCTCGGCCGGAGTCGACGCGGTGAACGTGGCGGGCGTCGTCTCCTGCGGCTTCGTGCCCGTGACGAGCTGCACGGACCTCCTGCGCCCGGGCGGCTACCAGCGCCTGCACCGGCAAGCCGAGGCCCTCGCCGCCGCGATGAACGATGCCGGCGCGGCGACCCTTCCCGCCTTCATCCGCGCACGCGCCGGTCACGCGACCGGCGACCCGGCGGAGGCCTCCCTCGAGAACCACCGCCGCGCGGCCGCCGAGGTCCTGGGTGACGGGCATTACGGGGCCGCCCGCACTCTCACGCCGCCCCGGAAGATCGGGTCGCACCTCAGCCTCTTCGACTGCATCAACTGCGACAAGTGCATTCCCGTCTGCCCGAACGACGCGAACTTCGTCTACGACACCCCGCCGCGGACGATCGCCTATCACGATCTCGTCGTGCGCGGCGGACGCCTCGTACCGGGCGGCGAGGAGACGCTGGCGCTGGGTGGCCCGAAGTCCTCGCCGCACCAGATCGCGAACTGGGCCGACGCCTGCAACGACTGCGGAAACTGCGACGTTTTCTGCCCGGAGGACGGGGGCCCCTACATCGAGAAGCCTCGGCTCTACTCCTCCCTCTCGTCGTTCCTCTCCGATGCGCCCCGGACCGGCTTCTTCGTCCGCCGCGGGCGGGACGGCTCGGTTTCCGCCCGGGGACGCTGGGGAGGCCGGGAGCTCGATCTCGTGATCGAGCCGGAGGGTTCGGCCGTCTTTCGTGACGGAGTGGCGGAACTGCACTTCGCATCCGCTTCGGCCGGCGCCCCCGAAGAGGCGCGTCTCCTCGCACCGCCCGCGCCCGAGGGCCACATCGTGCGCGTGGGGCATTACCATGCGCTCCGGGCCCTCGCGGGCGGGCTCTTCACGCCGGGTGCCGTCTCGTGGCTGACCGCGATGTTTCCGGATGGGGCTGCTTTGGAGATTTCGAGATGAAGACGACTGCCACGAAGGACCTCGCCGCCGCGGAACGCCTCCGCGGCCGGAGCCTCCTCCTGACCGACGACGCCTCGACCCAGGAACTCTCCGCCATCCTCGCCGTCGCCGAGCGCTTCGCCGCGCTGGACCGCGCGGGAACAAGGACGGCGCTCCTCCCGCACGAGCTCGCCTACGCGATGTTCTTCGACAATTCCACCCGGACGAAGTCGGCGTGGGCGGGCGCCGCGGCCCGGCTCGGCATGCACCCCGTCATCGTGGACGGCTCGTCCACGCAGGTCTCGCACGGCGAGACCGCGGCCGAGACCGGCGCGATGCTCGGGATGAACGCGCACGCGCTGGGCATCCGCCACGACCTGATCCTCGGCGAGGGCAACGCCTTCATGCGCGACCTCAAGAAGGGCATCGACGACTACCTCGCCGCGACGGACGACCCGCGAAGCGTGCCCATCGTGAACCTCCAGTGCGACGTCGACCATCCGACGCAGACGCTCGCGGACCTCTGCTGGCTGAGGGAGAGGTTCCCGGAAGGCCTCGCGGGCAGGAGGATCGCCGTGTCCTGGGCGTACTCGCCGAGCTACGCCAAGCCGCTCTCGGTCCCGCAGGGGCTCGTCATGCTCCTGACGCGCTTCGGCGCTCACGTGACGTTGGCGCACCCGGAGGGCTATCGCCTCATGGACCGGTGTCTCGCGTCCGCCGCGGGGCATGCCTCGGAGTCGGGCGGCTCGTTCCGGACCGTCTCGTCGATGGACGAGGCGTTCGAGGGCGCGGACGTCGTCTATCCCAAGAGCTGGGGCCCCTACGACCTCATGCTCTCGCGTGTCGACGCGAACCGCGCGCGCGACTCGAAGCGGATGGGGGAGATCGAGAAGGAAGCCCTCGCACGCAACGCGCGGCACAAGGACTGGATCTGCGACGAACGGCGAATGAAGTCGACGAAGGGCGGCGACGCCCTCTACATGCACTGCCTGCCCGCCGACATCGGGGCCGAGGTTTCGCCGGGCGTCATGGCGAGGCACGCCGTGAACGTCGCGCGCGAGGCGAACTGGAAGGTCTATGTCGTGATGGCGCTGCTGGCGGCGGCCAAGGTCCCGGACCTCGCGCGCCAGCTGGAGGCCCTGTGAGCAAGGAGACGAAGACGATGAACGAAATCGACACGAAGGTCGCGGAGCTGGCGGAGAAGTACCGGCCCCTCGCGGCCGAGATCCTGCGGGAGGTCGTCCGCATCCCGGCCGACTACGTCGACAAGCCGAAAGACGCCGGCGGCGACCCCAGCTGCGGCCTCTCGAATCACGAGAAGCCGAGGCTCGAGTACCTGAGGAAGAAGATCGTCGAGGCCGGCGCCGTCCGCCGGGCCGAGGACGTCGGCTACGACGGCTACGGGAACCTCGTCTGGACGGTCGAGGATCCGGAGGACGGGATTTCTTCGAAGGAAAAGAGAGTCGTGTACTTCGATGGGCACTCCGACACCGTGCGTCCCCTGAGATCCGCCTGGAGGGAGAGGACCGGCGGCATCGACCCCTTCGAAGGACTCTTCGACGCCGCCGCCGTTCGCCGGGACTTCCTCGAAGGGGAGCTGGGTCATCTTCCACCTTCGTCGGAATGGGAGCATCTCGTTTTCGGGCGCGGCGCGGCCGACCAGCTCTCGGGCGTCGTCACGCAGGTCGTCGCGACGAAGATCCTGCTCGAGCTCGCTCCGCTGGGCGCGCTGAGGGGCGCGATCGTCCGCTCCTATGCGACCGTCGCCGAGGAGGACAACGACGGCGGGGGGCCGCAGTTCCTCGTCAAGAAGGTCCTGCCGGGCGCAGGTCCGGAACTCGTGCCGGACGCCGTGATCCTCACGGAGGGCACGGGCGATTCCGCCAAGGGCGCCCTCGGGATCTACAGGGGCCAGCGCGGCCGCATGCAGATCGAGGTGCGCGTGACGGGCAAGTCCTGCCACGGCTCGATGCCGTGGGAAGGGAAGAATCCGCTGGAGTGGGCCGCGCCCATCCTCGCCGAGGCCGCGAGGCGCTACGACGCTCGCGAGGGTTTCCTCGACCACCCGTTCCTCGGCCATGGGACGCGCACGGCGTCGTGGGCGCGCCTCGACACGCCGAGCGACTGCGCGGTCCCCGAGCGATTCGTCTTCCGCTTCGACCGCCGCCTCACGATCGGGGAGACGCCCGAGAAGGCCGTCGCCGACGTCGAGGGGCTCTCCGCGGTGGCCGCCGCCCGGGCCGCGGGGCTGATCGTAGACGTGACCGTGCCGACGTACGACGAGCCGACGTGGACCGGCTTCGTCCTCCACAACCCGCAGGTCTACATGGGCTGGCTCACGCCCGAAGAGCATCCGGCGATCCAGGCCGCCGTCGCGGCGTACCGCGGCGTCGTCTCACCGCACGTGCCGGGGGGAGGACAGCGCGGCACGCTCCGCAAGGAGCCGCGCGTCGACCGTTGGATCTTCTCGACGGATGGCGTCGGCTTTCCGGTGTCCAAGGACGACACGTCGATCGCCGTCCCCGCACGCAAGCGCTGGGTCACGTCCGGTGCCGTGAAGCACCCGGCGATGCTCGGGATCGGTCCCGGCATCGAACAGAACACGCACAAGATCGGCGAGTGCGTGGACCTCCGCGAGGTCGTCCACGCGACGGCGCTCCTCGCCCGCTTCCCGAGCGCATTCGTGGCGCTTTCCGGCTAGGGGACGATCCGCGTCGCGGCGCGCGTGAGGCGGTCCATGACCGCGCGGCCGATGCCACGGCGGGGGATCGCGAGCGCGAGAAGCTCGGTCCCCTTGCGCCGCGTGCGCAATGCGGCGAACAAGTTGCGCGCGATTTCCTCGGGGGAAGAGCCAAGAGGAAGAAGAATCTGCTTCGGAAATGAAGTAGAGAGACTCGTCGGGCAAAGAACGAGCGCCGAGGGGTGCTTGCGAGAGTAAGAGAGGAGAGAAGACTTCCTCAGAAAGAGAGTGAGAGGACGGCTTGGGGCGTAGTGCGTGTAC
>JBAUSZ010000267.1:0-26043 GCA_049581965.1 Thermoanaerobaculia bacterium
GTCTACGCCCGGTGGTGGGCGTGGGATGGGAGTGGCGGGTGGGGACCGCGCTTCCTCATTCCGCTCGTTCCGGTCCTCGCGGCAGCGGCGGGAACCGCGACGGCCTCGCGCGCGGGGCGTGCGGCCGGGGCCTCGCTCCTCGCCCTCGGAGTCGGCGTGAATGCGCTCGGGACGTTCGAGTCCGAGGCGGCCACGTTCTTCTACGTCTCGTCCACGGGGCTGGCCCGGGTCTCTCCCGAGCTCTACGGCGAATATCCGGCGTCCTTCCGCCCGCCGAAGGCGGAAAACGGCGAACATCGCCTGTGGCGATACGTCCCGGCGGCCTCCGACCCCGCGTTCTCCGACCTGAGCCTTCACCCGTTTCTCCTCGGAATTCGCCTCGCCGATCTCGACGACGACTCGCGCCGCCAGCGCCTCCTGCACCCGCCCTGGCTCGCGACGAATCCGGACGCGGTTCCCGACCTGCCGGCGCCTTCCCCGATGATCACGACGCGCACGCCGCTCGTGAACTACCTCACCGCGCCCTTTCGGTGGCCGCACCTGTTCATGAGTTTCACGAAGCCGCGGGGCGAGCGCCCCGGGACGTACAACCCGGCGTGGGTCGCCGGCCTCGCGGATCAGACCCTGAGAAGCCTCGACATCGGCCGGCCCGACCGCGCGGCTCGGCTCGCGGCCACGCTGTTTGCTCTTTCCCCATCCGCATACGCGGCGGCGCTCCGGCTCGAGGGCCTGCGGCTGTCGGGGCAGGACGCAGCGGCGCGTGCGTTCCTCGAGGACCTCCCGGACCGTGTCGTGCGTTCTCCCGTCGTGCTTCTCGTGCGGGCGCTCCGCGCGCGCGACGAGGGCCAGGATCTCCTCGCCTCGAATCTCCTCGCCGAGGCCGCGCGGGGAATCCGCACTCCCGCGGTGCGCTCCGCGCTGGAGAGGCCGCCTCGCGAGTGGCCGGGAAGCCTGCGCGTGCTCCTCACGGAAATTCCAGAGGGCGTCCCGGGAGTCGGCGGGCCTCCGGGAGCGCCGCGCTAACATCGGAGCCATGTCGGGAGTCTCCGAATTCCGGCGCCCGATGGGCGCGCTCGTCCTCGCCGTCTCCTCCCTCGCCGCCTCGGGCCGCGTGTGTGCGCATTCGCAGGATCTCGTCCAGTGGCGCGAGATCGCCGCGGGCGAGACCGAGGCGAAGAGGACGGGCAAGCCCGTTCTCTATTTCTTCACGGCCGAATGGTGCGGGCCGTGCCACCTTCTCGAGCAGCAGGTGTTCTCGCGGAAAGAGGTCGCGGACCAGATCGCGAGGGACTTCGTCCCGGTCGTCGTGCGCGACCGCATGCGCGAGACCGGGAAGAACACGCCCGAGATGCTCAAGCTGGCGGACCGCTACGGGCTGCGCGGGTTTCCGACGCTCGTCGTCTCACGCCCCGGGCTCGAGCGAAGCGTGACGATGGAGGGCTGGGACGGCCCCGGGCGGGCGGTCGAGTTCCTCAAGGCGGCGCGGCGGCGTTTTCTCGCCGCTGAGAAGAAGAAAGCCTGATGGAGGCACCGTGAGCGACGTCAAGATCACCGTCCGCGACAACGGCCCGCTCCGCGTGAGCGGTCCATTCACACTCGAGGACGCCTCCGGCCAGCCCTTCGGGCTCTCGGGCCGTACGTCGATCGTGCTCTGCCGCTGTGGCCACTCGGAGAACAAGCCGTTCTGCGACGGTGCCCACAACCGCGCGGGATTCAAGTCGGAGTGCCCGGCGCGCGATCTTCCGCCGCCCGCACCGAAACCCTGAGCGAAGGGTCCGGCGGGGAAAGGGAAAACTCCACCGGTCAGGCCCGGAGGATCCCTTCGGAGGTCCACACCCGGAACGCCTTGCGGACGGCGGCGGGGGACAGCGTTTTACCGGCCTTCCGGGCCGCGATGCGCAGGGCCTTCCCGAGGGGCTCGCCGGCGGCCAGCGCCGAGAGGAGATGGAACTCCCCGCGCGTGAGGTCCAGCCGGTAGACCACGAAGTTCCGCCGGTGGACCGCGGCCCACGAGACCCTCGGGCGTGTCGAGGCGCGGCGGCCCGCCTTCAGCGCGTCGAGCGCCGGGCCGGCGCCGTGGCGGAACGACAGGAGGCGCAGGGTGGGCGCGACCGAGAAACGCCGGCTCTCCCAGTCCGCGTCCACGTGCGCGGGCGGGCCCACGGCGGTCGTCGCGTCCTCCTCCGCGTCGAACACCTCGGTGATCGCGAGCTCGAGGCGCGCGAGGTCCGCGAGGAACGTCCGCTTGGGGTGATGCCAGGTCTTCACGAACCGAGGGACATGGTCGCCGAGGCGGTTCAGCGTGTAGCTCCGCGACGGGTGTTTCGCGACGTAGTCCGCGACGAAATGCTCGAAGATGTGGCGGCCGAGAAACACCTTCAGGCCCGGGTAGTCGGCGGCGAGTGCGTCGTGCATTCGCAGCGGGTACATCCCCTGATAGACGGCGAGGCGCGCGAGCGGCGCCATCGTTTTCGAGGGCAGGATCGCGCGCTCGGCTTCGCGGTGCGGAAGGTGGCGCGTCGCCGCGCGGTCGCGCACGGCGTCCTCGACGGTGCCGGGATGCACGACCACGGTCTGCATCCAGCGCTCGAGAGTACGGAGGTCAGGCACGGGCGCCGGCGAGGGACGGGGCGTTCGTGGACAGAGGCCGCGCGAGCGGCGGCCGGTGGGCGAGAGACTTCTTCGCTTCGGCATGGACCGTCTCGAAGTCGGGAATGTCCTCGTCCCACTCGAGGAGCGTCGCGCGGGGCCCCGTGAGACCGTTGGCGTGCCGGAAGAGGCTCCAGACCTCGTCCTTGACGCGCGCGCTGTGCGTGTCGAGAAGGTGCGTTCCCTTGTCCGTGTGACCCGCGAGGTGGTACTGGACGACTCGATCGTGGGGGAGGGCGTCGAGGTACGCGACGGCATCGAAGTCGTGGTTCACGGAACTCACGTACACGTTGTTGACGTCGAGGAGCATCCCGCAATCGGCCTCCTTGAGGAGCCGGTCGAAGAACGTCCACTCCGGTATCGTCGAGGCCCGGAACTCCAGGTACGTGGAGGGATTCTCTAGGACGAGCGGCCGCTCCAGGACGTCCGAGACGGTCCTCACGCGCTTCGTGACGTGCTTCAGCGTTTCTTCCGTGTAGGGAAGGGGCAGCAGGTCGTGCGTGTTCCGTCCCATGACGCCGGTGAAGCAGAGGTGGTCCGAGACCCAGAGGGCCTTCGTCCGGTCCGCGAGCGCCTTGACCTTTCTCAGGTATTCGAAGTCGAGAGGGTCCGTCCCGCCGATCGACATCGAAACGCCGTGCAGCACGATGGGCGTCCGCTCCGAGACCCGGTCCAGGACGTAAAGCGGGCGCCCGCCCGTATCGAGGAAGTTCTCGGTGAGCGCCTCGAAGAAGTCCACGTCGGGTCTCTTCGAGAGGATGTGCCCGAAGTGGACGGTGCGGAGCCCGACCCCCACGCCGAGGTCGGGCAGCCCGAAACGATCACCCATGAACGTGCGGGCGTTCAGCCCTTCTTCGCGCCGTCGGCCTTCTTCGCAGCGGCCTTCATCGGAACCTGGCAGCCGCCGTGGCCCTTGCAGGAGTTCTTGCCGGCGCAGCCGTTGTCCCCCGACTTGCAGCCCCCCTGGCCCTTACACTCGTTCTTGCCCTTGCACTCGTGCTTGGCGACGGTCGCGCAGCCGCCCTGGCCCTTGCAGGCGTTCTGGCCGGCGCAGGAGTTCGCCTTGGTGGCGCAGCCCCCCTCCCCCTTGCAGGCGTTGTGGCCCTTACAGACGTGCTTGGCCGGCTTGTCCGTGGCGGGCTTGTCGTCCGCGCGAAGCGCTTTCCCGGCGACGAGGCCTGCGACGGCGGCACCGAGGGTGGTGGCGAATTGACGACGGTTCATGGGTTCTCCTCCTTCGTGTCGTGCGATGGCTGGGCGGGTTTTACCACTTTGGAAATGAGATTGCGACTGGATCGGAGACTCTGTCTCATGGTCTGAGCTGCACCTTCGGCGGAGGATGACCCCGGGGGACCGCTTTATTCCGTCCGGGCGGGCCGGCCGTTCCCCCGTCAGGCGGGAGCCGGCGGACGCCGGACGACCCGCAGGAAGCCGGCGAGGCGCTCGTCCGCCGGCCGGGCGCGCAGCTCGGCGGGCGTGCCGGCCTGCGCGACACGGCCGTCGAAGAGGACGACGAGATGGGTCGCGAGGGAAAAGGCCTCGGGCTGGTCGTGCGTGACGAGGAGGGTCGTGAGGCCCGTCTCGTCGTGCAGCCGGAGCAGCCACTCGCCGAGCTCGAGCCTGACCCCCGCGTCGAGCGCGCCGAAGGGCTCGTCGAGGAGGAGGACGCGCGGGTTCACCGCGAGAGCACGCGCGAAGGCGACGCGCTGACGCTGCCCTCCCGAGAGCTCGTCCGGACGCCGATTCCCGTAGCCGTCGAGCTGGACGCGTGCGAGAAGACCGTCGGCCTTTGCGAGGGCCTCTCTCCTCGGGAAATGCCTCACACGCAGGCCGAAGGCCACGTTCTCGCGCACGGTGAGGTGGCCGAAGAGCGCGTAGCCCTGGAAGACGAAGCCGACCCCTCGCTCCCGGACGGGCGTCCTCGTCACGTCCTCGCCCGAGAGCAGGACGCTTCCGGCATCGGGCTCCTCGAGCCCCGCGATGATCCGGAGGACCGTGGACTTGCCGGCGCCGGACGGGCCGAGAATCGCCGTGATCGCGCCGGTCGGAGCGATGAAAGACACGTCGGCGACGGCGGGAGGACCGTCCCGGGTGAAGCGCCGGGCGAGTTTGCGGACCTCGACGCTCATGGCACTCCTGCTCGCGCCTCCTCGAGCTTCCTCGCGGCGAGCGTCACGAGCGCGAGGAAGGTGAGGAGAGACGCGATCGCGAAGGCGCCGGTCAGGTCGTACTCGTTGTAGAGGATCTCCGCGTGGAGGGGGATCGTGTTCGTGACGCCGCGAATGTGGCCCGACACGACCGACACCGCCCCGAACTCTCCCATCGCGCGCGCGTTGCAGAGGACGACGCCGTAGAGAAGCCCCCAGCGCACCTTCGGGAGCGTCACGCGGAAGAAGGTCTGCCAGCCGCTGGCGCCGAGCGTCAGCGCGGCCTCCTCCTCTCCGTTGCCCTGCGCTTCCATGACGGCGAGGACCTCGCGCGTCACGAACGGGAAGGTCACGAACACCGTCGCGAGGACGATCCCGGGCACGGCGTAGATCACCTTCCAGCCGTGCTCCGCGAGGAACGGCCCGAGGAGGCCGCGCCGCCCGAAGAGAAGAACGAAGACGAGGCCGCCGATCACGGGGGAGACGGCGAACGGCAGGTCCACGAGCGTCACGAGGAGACTCTTGCCGCGAAAGCGGAATTTCGCGACACACCACGCCGTCAGGAGGCCGAGGACGACGTGGAAGGGAACGGCCAGGGCGGCCGTGAGGAGAGTGAGCCGGATCGCGGCGAGGGCCTGCGGCTCCGTGATCGCCGCGACGTAGGCGACCGGCCCCTTGTCGAGGGCCTGCACGAACACGGATGCGAGCGGGAGGAAGACGAAGATCCCGAGGAACGCGACGGCGGCGGCGATGAGGCCCTTCCGGACCGCCGGCCGCTCGGCGAGCGTGGGCGCGGGGCGAAATCCGCGGCTGGACGGCATCGCCGAGGCGCCGACGAGCCGCCGAGTCCAGCGCTGAAGCGCGTTGACCGCGAAGACGAGCACGAAGGCCGCGACGAGGAGGACGACGGCGATTGCCGTCGCGCCCGCCTCGTCGTGCTGCTCGAGCTTCGTGACGATCAGGAGGGGCGCAATCTCGGTCTTCATCGGGAGATTGCCGGAGATGAAGACGATCGATCCGTACTCTCCGAGCGCCCGCGCGAAGGCAAGCGTAACGCCCGTGAGGAGCGGCGGGACGAGGTTCGGGAGAACGACGCGCCCGAAGGCCTGCAGAGGCGACGCGCCGAGGACGCCGGCCGCTTCCTCCAGCTCGGGATCCAGCTCCTGGAGCACCGGCTGGACCGCGCGCACGACGAACGGAAGCCCGACGAACGTGAGTGCGAGGACGATCCCGGCGGGCGTGAAGGCGACCCGGAGGCCGAGCGGCTCGAGCAATCGGCCGATCCAGCCGTTCGTGGAGTAGAGGGCCGTCAGCGTGAGGCCGGCGACGGCCGTGGGCAGCGCAAACGGGAAGTCCACGAACGCCTCGAGGAGCGCCCGGCCTCGGAAACGGTACCGCGCGAGGACCCAGGCGATGAGGAGGCCGAAGACGGCGTTCAGGAGCGCCGCGAGGAGCGCCGCGCCGAAGCTCAGCCGGTAGGCCGCGAGGGCCCGCGGCGCCGTGACGATGCGAAGAAAGTCCTCGCCCGAAAGGCTCGCGGCGCGCACCGCGAGCGCCGCGAGCGGCAGGACGACGACGAGCCCGACGTAGAGGCTCGCGAGGGAAAGCGCCGGAGCGAAGCCGGGAAGAACGCCGTGCCGGCGCGAGGCTCTCTTCACGTGCCCGGCGCGGCGATCTGGTCGAAAACGCCGCCGTCTTCGAAGTGGGTCTTCTGGGCCCTCCTCCAGCCGCCGAACACCTCGTCCACGCTGAAGAGCGAAACCTTTGCGAAATCGGAGGCGTGGCGCGCGGCGACGGCGGAAGAGCGTGGCCGGTAGTGGTGCCTCGCGGCGATTTCCTGAGCCTCGTCCGTGTAGAGGAACTCGAGGTAGGCCTGCGCGACGGCGCGGGTGCCGTTCCGGTCCGCGTTCCGGTCGACGAGGGCGACGGGGGGTTCCGCCAGGATGCTCACGGAGGGAACGACGATCTCGAACCTGCCCTTCCCGACCTCGCGCGTCAGGAGGAAGGCCTCGCTCTCCCACGCGACGAGCACGTCGCCGAGCCCCCGCTCGGCGAACGTGACGGTCGAGCCCCTGGCACCGGCGTCGAGGACCGGGACGTTCCGGTAGAAACGCGTCAGGAACTCGCGCGCGGAGGCTTCGCTGCCGCCCGGCCGGCGCAGCGCCCAGGCCCAGGCCGCGAGGTGGTTCCAGCGCGCGCCGCCCGAGGTCTTGGGATTCGGCGTGATGACGGCGACACCCGGCTTTCCGAGGTCCTCCCAGTCGCGGATCCTCTTCGGGTTTCCCGTCCGGACGACGAAGACGATCGTCGAGGTGTAGGGCGCGCTGTTCTGCGGGAGACGGGACTGCCAGTTGGCGGGGAGAAGACCGGACTTTTCGGCGATGGCGTCGATGTCCCACGCGAGGGCGAGCGTCACGACGTCGGCGGCGAGCCCGTCGATGACGGCCCGGGCCTGCTTGCCCGAGCCGCCGTGCGACTGGTGGATCGTGATCGGCCCGTGGCCCGGCTCCCATCTCCTGCGAAACGCAGCGTTGATCTCCTCGTAGAGCTCCCGGGTGGCGTCGTATGAGACGTTCAGGATGGTCGTCGTCGGAGGGGTCGCGAAAGAAAGAGAAGAAGAGGAAGAAAAGAGGAAGATTTCCTTGAAGGTGAAGAGAAGAGCGGCGGTCGCGGCGGCCCACACGAGGGGGCTCCGCCGCCAACCGACCCGCCGGCGGCGAGGGTCGACGGGGGCTGTGAGGTGGTGGTCGGTCGGCGCCATGCCCTCTTACCTTCTAAGAGAATCTTTTCTTCCCTTTATATTATTTATCCCACCGACTTAGTCAAGTATTATCTGTCGGGAGAGAATCCGGGTCGTGAAGCTCACCCGCCGCAGCGAGTACGCCCTTCTGGCCCTGATCCATCTCGCTCGAGTGGAAGGCGAAGGCTACGTCGCCGTCTCCGCGATGGCCGAGGCGCAGGGGCTGCCCGCCAGGTTCCTCGAGCAGCTCCTGATGGCACTCAAGCGCGCCGGTCTCGTGAAGAGCCAGAAGGGGCCACACGGGGGATACCGTCTGGCCCGTCCGGCCGGGAAGATCTCGCTCGCCGAAGTGATCCGGCTTCTGGACGGGGCGCTCGCTCCCACGGAGTCCGTCAGCAGGTATTTCTACGAGTCCACGCCGGTTGAAAGGGAGAAGCGACTCCTGCGCGTCTTCAAGGAGATCCGCGACGTCGTCTCGACGAAGCTCGAGAAGACGGCGCTCGCGGACGTCCTCTGATGACGATTCGGCTTGACATTGTACTAATAGACTAGTACATTAGTCCCATGGCCGGCGTGCCGTTCCGCCTCGACCCGGCGTCGGGCGTGCCGTTCTACCGGCAGGTCATCGACCAGGTGCTCCTCGCCGTCGCCGACGGGAGGCTGAAGCCGGGGGCCCAGCTCCCGACCGTGCGCGCGCTCGCCGTCGACCTGTCCGTGAACCTGAACACGATTGCGCGGGCCTATCGCGAGATGGAAATCCGCGGCATCGTCGAGACGCAGCAGGGGACCGGGACGTTCGTCTCCGCGCGCAAGCCCGAGAGGAAGACCGCCGAGCGCCGGAAGGCCCTCGAGCGCCTCGTGGACCAGTTCCTCGCGACCGCGACCGCCCAGGGATTCACGCACGACGAGTTCGCCGAAGCTCTTCTCGCGAAGACCGAGGAAGCCGGCAGGAGGTGACGACCATGGTTCCAGGAATGATCCGCAAGATCTCGGAGCAGGTCCAGGAGGCGCGGGCGGCTGCCGGGTCGCGCCGTACGACGCCTTCGGAGCGCCGGCAGCGACAGAACGAGAAGGACATCCAGGCGCGTCGGTACGTGAGCGGCGTGAGCCTCCTCGCGTTCTTCGTCGCGCTGCTCGCGGGAATTGCCGGGACGATCCTGACGCAGTCAGCCACGCCGGTCGTCGCCGGCGTCCTCCTGGCCGTCTTCTTCCTCTTCGCGCTCAAGGTCGCGAACCAGTGGGAGCGGGCCGTCGTTCTGCGTTTCGGCAGGTTCCGGGGCCTCGAGGGGCCCGGGCTCTTCGTCCTGATCCCCATCGTCGACCAGATCACGCAGCTGGTCGACCAGCGCGTGCGCGTGACGGACGTCTCGGCGGAGTCGGCCCTCACGAAGGACACGGTTCCCGTGAACGTGGACGCGATCATCTTCTGGACGGTCTGGGACGCGCAAAAGTCGGTCCTCGAAGTCGCGGACTACCTCGACGCCGTCGCCCTCTCGGCGCAGACGGCGCTCCGCGAGACGATCGGCCGTCACATGCTTGCCGAGATGATCACGGAGCGCGAGCAGCTCGGCAAGCAGCTGCAGGCGATCCTCGACGAGAAGACGAACCCCTGGGGTATCACGGTGCAGTCCGTCGAAATCCGCGACGTACGAATTCCGCCCGACCTCGAGGACGCGATGTCGCGCCAGGCGCAGGCCGAGCGCGAGCGCCAGGCCCGCATCATCCTCGGCACGGCGGAGACCGAGATCTCGGCCCGGTTCGTCGAGGCGGGGGACGCCTACAAGGATCACCCGCTCGCACTCCACCTGCGCGCGATGAACATGCTCTACGAGGCGATCAAGGAGAAGGGCTCGATGGTCATCGTCCCGTCCAGCGCCGTCGAGACGATGGGCCTCGGCGGGCTCTCGGGGATGACGGCACTCGCGCAGAAACAACCGACCGGGGAAGACCGAAAGAGTCCCTAGAAGGTGAATGAGGCCGGGGGAGGTGGCGCTCGGTGAGCGTGCTGCTCGTCGCTGCAGCCCCTAGCCGGGCGACGTCTCTTCCTGCGGCCGCTTCTTGAGGAGGTGCGCGGCGTACGCGAGGACGTAGACGACGCCGAGCGCGCCGTGGATCCACCCGGCCCACCGCCGCGCGGCGTCGCCGGTGAGGATTTGGATCAGGGGGCCCGTCAGCACGAGCGGGGCCGCGAGGCCCAGGAGACCCGCGCCACTCGCGCGGCCCGGGTCCTCGCCCCCCTGCAGGTGCTTGAGGGCGTGACCGCTGAAGACGAGCCCGAGCGCGAAGACGAGGAACGGCGCCGACAGGACGTGGATCTTGAGCATCGGCTGCTGCCACGGATGCCCGACGCGCGAGTCCGGATCGGAGCCGGCCATGAAGTATTTCAGAACACCGTAGGCGATGCCGGAGAGCCCGACGAAGAGGCACGAGAGATGATTCAGGAGAGCGGCCCAGCGCTTCACTTCCGGGTCCTTTCCCTCAGGAAGGCGTCCAGCGCGAGGACACGCCGCGCCGCTTCGACCGTGACGCGCACCGTGATCGTGGCGCCCGTGACGGGCCGGACACCCTTCTTTTCGGAGAGCTCGTCGCCGAGCGTCCGGCCCGGGAACTGGCCGTACCACGCTCCGCGAGGGAGGTATTCCTCGGGCTCCGAGAAGGAGAGCACCTCGACGCGCGCGATCGAGCCCCTCGCGTCGAGGGCGACGAGGACGGTCTCGGGGAGAGTGCGGACGATGTGCGTGTCGAAGTACGCGGTCCCGGCGTCGACTCCGTCGACCGTCGCCACGTAATACGCCACGAGGCCAGGCGGCGGCGCGCCGCCGGAGCGGCGCGCGACCTCGGCGCGGTCGGCCTCGGATAGAAACGCCGTCTTCCGCGTCACGACGGCGCCCTTGGGGAACGCAAGACGCAGCGCCTCTTCCCGCGTGAGGAAGGTCTTGGCGAAGACCGGGAATGAAAGAAGAAGGAAGAGAAGTAAGAGGGAGATTTCTTCTAATGAAAGACGGAGACGGCGATACGCCCGGCGGCGGCACAGCTCAGCCTTCGCCCGGCTCGCAAATAGCTGGCCGAGCCCCTCTTTCCTTCTCAGAGGACTTTCTTTCTTCTCTTCGTCTTCTTCGCTCAAAACTCGTACCCCAGCGCGACGTTGACCTGGTCGACGCCCGTCCGCGCGGCGTTGCGGCGCCACTGGCCGTCGAGTTTGAGGACGACCTGAGGGATGGGCTTGAAGACGACGCCGGCCGTCCACTGCCACGCGTCGTTCTCCGGGTTCCGCGAGAAGCCGTCCGGCACGGACGCCTGCGTGTCCCACTCCTCGTACCGCACGAACGGCGTGAGAGAGAGCCTCGTGCGCGGGACGAGCGTCAGGACGTCGAACCCGGCCTCGGCGTACCAGCCGCGCTGCCTGCTCCCGACGCCCCCATCGCCCGAGAAGCCGTTGAGCTCGTTGATCGCGGCGGCGTCCGAAACCGTCGAGCCCGCGACGAGAGCGCGCAGGGAAAGCCCGCGCCAACGGAAATCCGCGTGCGCGTCCCAGACGGTCGTGCGGCCGCAGACGATTTCGCGGGAGGCCGTCCTTCGGCCCTGTCCCGAACAGCCCGAGAAAAAGGACCCGCCGGCAACGAGCCCGTTCACGCCGACGAAGTCGAGACGCCCGGTGAGGGCGAAATCGTGCACCTTCGCGAGCGAGCCTTCCTGCCGCCCTTCGCGGATGCCCTCGGCCGTGTAACCCCCGGAGTCGAGGCCGTTCACGAGGAAGAGACGGTAGGTGAACACTCCCGCCTCGCCGTACCCGCCGAGGCCGAGCTCGCGCCATGTCGTCGGGAGGATGAGCGTCTCGACGTCGTTGCGGCGCGCGCCGAAAAACGTTGGCGGCTCGTGCAGCTCGTTCAGGAAACCCATCGGGACGAGGAGGAGACCCGCGCGCGCGCGGAACGCCTTCGAGGGGCTGAGCCAGTCGACATAGGCGAACTCGACCTCAGCCTCGCCCTCCTTGTCAGAGGCGACGACGGCGTGCTCGACCTCGAGCTCAGAGTTGAAGACGAAATGGTCGTCGAACTTGTAGCCGAAGTAGAGGACGGCGCGGGAGAGATCGATCGTGTCCGTCAGGCCGGAGGGCGAGCCGTTCTGCCTCGAGGCGGCGAAGGCCTGGTAGAGAGCTTCGCCGTACCCGCCGATCGAGACGCCCCTCTTCGCATAGACGCGCGCGGCGGCGGGCCCGAGGCCGAAGTGGGTGGTTGAGCTCTCGGCGGAATCCGGCGTGACCGCGGCGCCGGTGGCCGCTGCAGACGTGGGGGCCGCCGAGGGCGACTCACCGAGCCGCAGGGCCTCGATCTCTTTCGTGAGGACGTCGAGTTTCTGCTCGAGCTCCTTCAGGCGCCTCTCCGTGGCCGGATCCGACGCCTTCGGAGTCTCGTCGGCGGAAGACGGGAAGGAGAGGAGGCTGTTGAAGAAGAGAGAAAGACCAACCGCGGCCAAGGCGCGGCGCGGCGTGGAACGTCGCATCACGGGACAACTCCTTCGAGAGATTCCTTTGAATGGAGAAGAGAGCGAGGCGCGCCCGCATCTGTCGGCCCGAGAAGTGCCTTCATTCCTGGCGACATGAACACTCGCTGCGCCTGCCCCTCACCACCTTCGAGGAAAAACAGCGCTTCATGAACCACGCCGGCCGCCCGCAAGCGCGCAGACAGCGCCATTCCCTCCTCCGGGCCGAGGACGAAGAGCGCCGTCGAGAGGATGTCGGCCGTGAGACCGTCCTTCGCGACGACGGTCACCGAGCCGAAGTCTGGAGCGGGCTCGCCGCTGCGCGGGTCGAGGATGTGGCCGATGCGGCGGCCGTTCACGACGAGGCCGCGCTCGGAGTTCCCGGACGTCGATGCAGAG
This sequence comes from Thermoanaerobaculia bacterium, assembly GCA_049581965.1. Taxonomy (GTDB): domain Bacteria; phylum Acidobacteriota; class Thermoanaerobaculia; order UBA5066; family UBA5066; genus Fen-183. Next base: position 12,418 of record JBAUSZ010000267.1, read on the forward strand.
GCGTCCTTCAGGCGGATGGTCGCGACGGTGCGCGACCGGTTGCGAGGATGCGCCACGGCGACGGCCGTCTCCGCGCCAGAGGCAAGCACCTGCCCGCCGAGGTCGAGAACGACGGATGCCGCGCCTGCGCCGCGGGCCGCCCCGGCGGCCTGGTCGAGCGCCCAGCCCTTGCCCCAGGCGCCCTCGTCGATTCCGGCGGTGGCAGCGCGACGGGAGACGGACGAAGAGGATTCTTCGAAGGTGAAAAGAGAGGGATCGGAGGCGCGGCGCGCGGCGGCCAGCTCCGTCGCGCCGGGATTCCGTCCATTTGAGCGCAACCCCCACGCCGCCACCAGCGGACCCACCGCCGGATTGAACGCGCCGCCGGTCTGCTCTTCCCATTCGAAGACTTTTCTCAAGAGTCCGAAGAGCTCCGGCGTCATGGCAGTCCGCTCGCCCGGCGCCGCCGCGTTCAGCCGGGCGAGGGGGGTGTCTTCGCGCCAGGTCGAGAGGAGGTTCTCGGCCGCCTCGACCGCGCGGACCGCCGCCTCGCTGGCGTCCAGAGCCCGCCCGCGCGTCGGCGCCGACACCGACAGCACAAACGCGGTCCCCATGACGGCGAGGTGGCGGGCGAGGGTCTGCGTCATAATCAGATTGCGACTCAGTCTCAGTAGCTGTAGGATGCCGGACCAAAGCGCGGCCGTCAACTGATGCACGTGCCCTACGGTCCGGCGGGAGCGTCGGGCGCGCGAAGCCTGTAGCCGGGCTCGGAGGCCGGCTCGAAGACGTTCTCGGGTTTGCCCCGAAGGACGACGGCGCCGCGCTCGAGGACGAGAACCTCGGTTGCGAGGGCGAGGACCTCGTCCGCGGCGTGGCTCACGTAGAGCGTCGGAAGGCGGAATTCCTCCTGCACCCTGCGGAGATGGGCGAGAACGCGCTCCTTGAGTGGCGCGTCGAGGCCGGTGAGGGGCTCGTCGAGAAGGAGAATCTCGGGAGATGCGAGAAGAGCGCGGCCGAGCGCGACGCGCCTCTTCTCTCCGCCCGAGAGGCCGGCGGGGCGGCGGGAGAGGAGCGGCCCGAGCTCGAGGACGTCCAGGACGTGGGGTGCCGCTCCGGGCGACGCCGACCGGGCGAACCCGAGGTTTCCGGCGACGGACAGGTGTGGAAAGAGCGTGTCGTCCTGGGGCACGTATCCCACGCGGCGCAGGCGCGGCGGGACATGCACTCCTGCGGCCGCGTCGTCGAGGAGACGGCCGTTCAGGAAGACGCGGCCGGCCGCGGGGGCGCGGAGGCCCGCCACGATCTCCAGAAGAGACGTTTTCCCGGCTCCCGAGGCGCCGAAGATCGCGGTCACGCGGGCGGCCACCGCCGCGTCGACCGCGAGCACGAAAGGTCCGAGCGGCGCACGGACACCCTCGAAGACGAGGCTCATGTCCGCCTTCGCCTCAGCCACGCCTCGGCCGTGAGGACGGCCCCGAAGGCGATGACGACGGAGGCCGTGAGAAGCCGGAACGCGTTGTCGTCCTGCCCGAGCTGGACGTAACCGTAGATTCCGGTCGCGAGAGTCGTCGTGCGGCCCGGAATGTTCCCGGCGACGAGGATCGTCGCGCCGAACTCGCCGAGGGCGCGCGCAAACGCGAGGAGAAGGCCGCCGACAATGCCTCGCGTCGCAAGCGGGAAGGTGACTGTCCTCAGAACGCGCGCCTCGCCCGCTCCCAGAGTCCGGGCGATCGCTTCGAGGCGCGGGCTCACCTCCTCGAAGGCGACGCGGGCGCTCCGGACGAGGAGCGGAAGGGACATGACCATCATCGCGGCGACGACGGCCCGCCACGTGAAGGCGAGATCGGTGCCGAAGAGGGCTACCCACGCGCGGCCCAGCGGGCCGCGGCGGCCGAGCAGCTTCAGGAGGAGGAGCCCAGTCGCCACGGGCGGCATCACGAGGGGGAGGGCGACGAGCGTCTCGACGAGCGCCTTGCCGTGGAAGTCTTTCCGCGCAAGAACCCATCCGAGCGCGAGGCCGGGCCCGGCGAGGAGCGCGACCGCGAGGAGCGCGACGCGCACCGTGAACCAGAGGATCTCGAAGTCCTGCGGCGTCAGCCCAAAGGCGCCCATTATATTTCTTAGAATATAACGAATGCGGGCTGGGCCATCGCCGGGTTCCTCTATTTTCTTCTAAGGAATCTCTTCAATCTCCATGCGCTCGGGGAAGCCGCCCGCAGGCATTGCTTCTCCATCGCCCGATAGAGAGCAAGGACCTTCACGCCCGTTCGCGTGAGCGTCGCCCCGCCATGCCCCGCACCACCCCGGGCGAGCGCGACGAGCGGCTCGCGGAAGGCGTCGTTCATCGTCTTCACGAGAGTCCAGGCGCGCATGTAGGACATCCGGAGGCCGGCGGCCGCGCGTCTCAGGCTTCCCGTTTCTCGCACGGCCTCGAGAAGGTCGGCCTTCCCGGGACCGAGAAGGATCGTCCCGCCGCGCACGAGGCGCAGGCGGGGCTTGAGGACGGCGGCGTCCGCGCGTCTCACGGTGCGGGGTCCCGTTCGATGTCCACGACGAAGACGTCGATCCCGCGCGCTCCTTCCAACACGCGGGCGACGATTCCGGGAGCGAGCCGGCCGAGGAAGCCCGTGCGAGACGGGCGGCCGACGACGAGAACCCCGACATTCTCCTCGTGGGCGAAGTCCAGGAGAGCCTGCGCGACGTCCTCGGACTCGCGGTAGACAATCGTCGCTCCGAGGGAAATCGCGAGCTGGATGTTTTCCGTGAGCTCGCGGTGCTCTTTCGCAGAGAGGTTTTCGGGCCGGTCCCGCTTCCGCCTCACGTAGAGCGCGTACCAGCGCGTGTTCATGCGGCCCGCCATTCGCGAGCCGCGCCGGATCAGGGTGCGCGCCACGAGAGGGTCGAGCGGGAGCGCGACGGCGACTCGCGCGGGGGGAGCGGCGGCGAAAGAGGCTGACGTCGGGAGCGAGCCAGGGGTCTCCGTCGAGCCGTGGTCCACGCTCTCGGCGGTCTCGCGCAGCGCAAGCTCGCGGAGAGCCCGGAGATTCTCTTCCCGGAAGAAGTTCTCGAGGGCCTGCGCGGCCTGGGCTGGCGGGTAGATCTTCCCCTGCTTGAGCCGGTCGCGGAGCTCCGGCCCGGGGAGGTCGACGTTTACGACGGCGTCGGCGTCGCGGAGCACGCGGTCCGGAACGCGCTCCTTGACCTCGAGGCCCGTCGCCGACTTCACGACGTCCTGTACCCCCTCGAGATGCTGGACATTGACGGCCGTCATGACGGAGATACCGGCCGCGAGGAGGTCGAGGACGTCCTGCCAGCGCTTCTCGTTCCTGCCGCCTGGCGCGTTCGTGTGCGCGAGTTCGTCGACAACGGCAACATCGGGCTTGCGCGCGAGCACAGCCTCGACGTCCATCTCCTCGAGCGTCGCGCCCTTGTAGGCGACCCTTCGGCGCGAGACGACCTCGAGATCCCCGATCCGGGCCGCCGTCTCGTCGCGGCCGTGCGTGTCGACGAGGGCGACGACGATGTCGACGCCGCGCTTCCTCATCGTGTGCGCGTCATCGAGCATCTTGTACGTCTTGCCGACGCCTGCGGCCTGCCCGATGTAGACCTTGAGGTGCCCGCGCTTTGGGTCCCGGTTCGCGAGCCGGAGGAACGACTCGGGGTCGGGGCGTGCGTCGCGGTCCGGCTTCACGCGGTGATTATGGAGCGACGCCTCGCGCCAGGAGGTCGAGGTTCAGGCGCAGGACGTTCACGCGCGGCTCGCCCCAGACGCCGAGAGTACGGCCCTCCGTGCGTGCGGCGATCATGCGCGCGAGCTCTGCGGCCTCGATCCCGGTTCCCCTCGCGACGCGCGGGACCTGCCAAAGGGCGAACGCGGGCGAAATGTGCGGATCGAGGCCGGACGCGGACGACGTGACCGCGTCGGCCGGGACGGGAGAACCCGCCGCGGCGGGGTTCTCGAGGCGCGCGGCGGCCACGGCGGCGCCGATCGAATCGGCGAGTTTCTTCGAGGTGGGACCGAGATTCGTGCCTCCCGAGGCGATGGCGTCGTATCCGGCGGCACCGGCCGCCGAGGGACGGCCGTGGAAAAGGTTCCTCGAGTGGAAGAGCTGGCCAATGAGCGCGGAGCCCAAGATCGGCGCCCCGGAAGCCGGTATCGCGGAGCCGACTCCGACAGCGGGGGCTGCGCCGTCGTCCCTTCTGAGAAAACTTCCGGCGGCCTCCTCACGAAAAGCAAGGCGCCCCACGCCCCAGACGACCGCGGGGTAGAGGAAACCCAGCAGCGCGGTCATCACGATGGTCATCCGAACCGAGCCTAGAAGATGGTCCTTCATGTGCATGTGTCTCACACGAGGTGGAGCGCGACGAGAATGAGGTCGATCGCCTTGATTCCGAGGAACGGGACGACGACGCCTCCGAGCCCGTACACGAGGAGGTTGCGTTGGAGGATGCGGCCAGCGCCGAGCGGGCGGTACTGGACGCCTTTCAGCGCGAGGGGGATCAGAGCGACGATGATCAGGGCGTTGAAAATGACCGCGGAGAGGATTGCGCTCGACGGCGTCGCGAGACGCATGACGTTCAGCGCTTGCAGTTCTGGATACGTCGCGAGGAAGAGCGCCGGGATGATGGCAAAGAACTTCGCGACGTCGTTTGCGATGGAAAACGTCGTAAGCGCCCCGCGCGTCATGAGGAGCTGCTTGCCGATCTCGACGACCTCGATGAGCTTGGTGGGGTTCGAGTCGAGGTCGACCATGTTGCCGGCCTCCTTCGCGGCCTGCGTGCCGGTGTTCATCGCCATCCCCACGTCCGCCTGCGCGAGCGCGGGCGCGTCGTTCGTCCCGTCGCCCGTCATCGCGACGAGATTGCCTTTCGCTTGCTCGGCGCGGATGAGCGCAAGCTTGTGCTCGGGGGTCGCCTCGGCGAGGAAGTCGTCGACTCCGGCCTCGCGAGCGATCGTCGCGGCCGTCAGCGGGTTGTCGCCCGTGATCATCACCGTCCGGATCCCCATCGCGCGCAGGCGGTCGAAGCGCTCCTTCATTCCGCCCTTCACGACGTCCTTGAGATAGATCGTCCCCAGGACGCGCGGGCCGTCCGCGACGACAAGAGGCGTGCCGCCCTCGGCCGCTATGGACGAGACGGCACGGCGTACCTCCTCGGGGAAGGAGCCGCCCAGTGACCGCACGAAGGCGTCGACCGCGTCGGCCGCGCCCTTGCGAACCTTTCGGCCGTTCTCGAAGTCGAGGCCCGACATCCGGGACTTCGCCGTGAAGGGAACGAACGTGGCCGCCAGCTCGCGCAGCGCGCGGGCCCTGAGGCCACGCTGTTCCTTGGCAAGAACGACGATGGAGCGCCCCTCGGGGGTCTCGTCGGCAAGAGACGAAAGCTGCGCGAGCTCGGCGAGCTCCGCCTCGGATGCGCCGCGCGCCGGAACGAACCGGACGGCCTGGCGATTCCCGAGCGTGATCGTGCCTGTCTTGTCGAGGAGGAGGACGTTCACGTCGCCTGCCGCTTCCACGGCCCGGCCAGACATCGCGAGGATGTTGTGGGTCAGGACGCGGTCCATGCCTGCGATCCCGATGGCGGACAGCAGCCCGCCGATCGTCGTCGGGATCAGGCATACCAGGAGCGCGATGAGGACCGTCACCGAGAGCGCGGTTCCCGAATGGGCGGCGAAGGGCCGCAGCGTGACGGTCGCGAGGAGGAACACGATCGTAAGGCCCGCGAGGAGGATGTCGAGCGCGATCTCGTTCGGCGTCTTCTGACGCTCGGCGCCCTCGACGAGCCGGATCATCCGGTCGAGAAACGTCTGTCCGGGCTCGGACGTGATCTCGACGACGATACGGTCCGATAGGACGGTCGTGCCGCCCGTCACCGCCGACCGGTCGCCACCCGCCTCGCGGATCACGGGCGCGGACTCGCCGGTAATCGCAGACTCGTTCACGGACGCGATGCCCTCGACGACGGTCCCGTCGCCCGGAATCGTCTCTCCGGTCTCGACCACGACGCGGTCGCCATTGCGGAGTGACGTCGAGGGCACCCATTCTTCGCTCGTACCGAGGAGGCGGCGGGCGACCGTGTCCGACCTCGTCCGCCGGAGCGCCTCGGCCTGGGCCTTCCCGCGCCCTTCGGCGACCGCTTCGGCGAGGTTCGCAAAGAGGACCGTCGCCCAGAGCCAGAGGACGATCTGGAGCTGGAAGCCGAACAGGCCCTTCGGGGCGAGGCCGGGAATGAGAAAGAGCGTCGTCGCGAGGGCGCCCACCTCGACGATGAAGATGACCGGGTTCTTCGCCATCCGCGCGGGATGCAGCTTCGCGAAGGCGTCCCGCGCGGCCCGCCGGAGGATCGCCTGGTCGAGGAGAGATTTCGCTTGGGTTCTCGTCATGGCTTTCTCAGAAGAGCCTTCCTGCAAACATCAGGAAGTCCTCCACGATCGGGCCAAGGGAAAGGGCCGGGAGGAAGGTAAGCGCTCCCACGATGAGGACGACGCTCGTGAGGAGGAAGACGAATACGGGACTGTCCACCGGGAACGTCCCGGCCGACTCTGCGATTCGCTTTTTGGCCGCGAAAGAGCCCGCGATTCCCAGGAGCGGCACGATCATCCAGAAGCGGCCGAAGAACATCGCGACGCCGAGCGTCACGTTGTAGAAATCGGAGTTCGCGTTCAAACCGGCGAACGCGCTCCCGTTGTTCCCTGTCGCGCTCGTGTAGGCGTAGAGGATCTCCGAGAGCCCGTGCGGCCCTTCGTTGTTGAGGCCCGCGAGCCCTGCCTTTGTCACCGTGCCGGTGGCCGCGCCGACGAGGATGCAGAACGTGAGGACAAGGACGGAGAGCATCGCGAGCTTCACCTCGTGGGCTTCGATCCTCTTGCCGAGGTACTCCGGAGTGCGCCCAACCATGAGACCCGCGATGAAGACCGCGAGGACGACGAAGAGGAGCATCCCGTAGAGGCCGGCGCCCACGCCGCCGAAGACGACCTCGCCGAGCTGGATGTTCACGAGGGGCACGAGGCCGCCGAGCGGCGTGAACGAGTCGTGCATCGCGTTGACGGCCCCGCACGAGGCGTCCGTCGTGACGGTCGCGAAGAGGGCCGAGTCGACAGGACCGAAGCGGACCTCCTTGCCCTCCATGTTCCCTGGTGCCGCGGCGACGCCGAGTGCGTGATGGATGGGGTTCCCGCGTACCTCCGCCCAGCCGGCGACGAGAGCGCCGACGAAGAAGAACAGCGCCATCGTCCAGAAGACCGCCCAGCCGTGCCGCGGCTTGCCTGTCATCTTCCCGAGAGTGACCGTGAGGCCCGCCGGAATCGCGAAGATGAGGAACATCTGCAGGAGGTTCGTGAAGGGTGTCGGGTTCTCGTACGGGTGGGCGGAGTTCGCATTGAAGAAGCCGCCGCCGTTCGTTCCGAGCATCTTGATCGCCTCCTGTGAGGCGAGCGGGCCGCCCGGGATCTTCTGGACGGCGCCCTCGAGTGTTGCGACGTCGCGCGTCGGCTGGAAGTTCTGAATGACGCCCTGCGACATCAGGACGATCGCCGCGACGAGGCTGATCGGGAGGAGCACCCAGAGCGTCGCACGTACGAGGTCGCGCCAGAAGTTCCCGATCCCCTTCGAGTCCGCCCGGGCGATGCCGCGGACGAAGGCGACCGCGATCGCGATGCCTGTCGCGGCCGAGAGGAAGTTGTGGACGGCGAGCCCGGCCATCTGAGTCAGATGCGACATCGTCGTCTCGCCCGAATAGGCCTGCCAGTTCGTGTTCGTCGTGAACGACACGGCCGTGTTCCAGGCGAGGGCAGGAGGAACCGCGCCGAACCTGTCGGGGTTGAAGAGCGGGAGTACGCCCTGAAGGCGCTGGAGGGCATAGAGGACGACGAGCGTCACGATGTTGAAGACGAGCATCGCGGCGCCGTAGGAGCGCCAGCTCTGGTCGCGCGTCGGGTCCACGCCCGCGAGGCGGTAGATCGCCTTCTCGACGGGGACGAGGACGGGGTCGATGAACGTCTTCCCGCCCTCGAAGACGCGCGCCATGAAGACGCCGAGGGGCCTCGTGGCCGCGAGAACGAGAAAGAAGAAGACGCCGGTCCTGAGGAGGACTTCGGTCATGTCGGCTCACAGGTCCTCGGGATGGAGGAGCGCGTAGAGGAGGTACACGAGCGCGGCGGCGGCGAGGAAAAGGCCGAGGATCGTCTCGAAGTTCACGGGCGCCTCACAGGTTTTCGCAGCGCTTCGCGTACCAGAGCGTCGCGACGAGGAGGGCGGCGGTGAGGAGGAGGAAAGCGGCGTCGGGCATGAGGTTTCCTTTTCCGAGAGCGTGGCGACGGTGCCGAGGCCGACCAGGAATTCGTCGCGCTTCATCAGCGGCCCGTCGAAAACGGTCCGCATTGCACGCGCGAAGAGGTACACGTAAGCGGCAAAGCCGCCGCCCGCCAGCGCCAGGCGCGCAAGGCCGGCATTGGCCGCGGCCAGAAGCGCGCCGCCGCAGAGGCAGACGATGGAGGCGGACAGGAGGCCAAGAACCGAGGAAATCGAGGGGAGGCGGGGGGACGCGCGGGACTGTCTCACGCGGACAAGGTGCTCCCGGCCCGCCAAGGAAGTCCGGAGAAAGACCTAAGGAAGTTCTAAAGGCCGCGCGCTGTCTGGATCGGCTCCGCCACGAAGCGGTAACCCACCCACGGCTCCGTGACGATGTAGCGCGGGCGGGCGGGATCGGGCTCGATCTTCTTGCGCAGCGACCCGACGTGGACTCGGACGGCGTCGGGCGTCGTGCCGGGCGCGCCGTGCCAGACGCGGCCGATGATCTGCCGGATCGTGACGGGCTTGCCCGCATGCGAGGCGAGGAGCTCGAGAATCGCGAGCTCCGTGGGCGTGAGGCGGATCTCCTTCCCGTCGACGACGACGCGCCGGCGCTCGCGGTCCAGCGTGAGGCCGGGGAACTCCAGCACCCCGGCGCCGCCTTCGTCGGCGTGCCGGCGCAACTGCGCGCGCACACGTGCGAGGAGCTCGGGCACCGAGAACGGCTTCACGACGTAGTCGTCGGCGCCGAGGTCGAGCGCACGGATCTTCTCGGCATCGCCGCCGCGGACGGAGAGTACGACGATCGGCGTCCGTCCCGTCTTGCGCACGCGCGCGATGAGCTCGAACCCGTCGGCGACGGGCATCGCGAGGTCCGTGAGGACGAGATCGGGCTCGCGCTCGACGGCAAGCCGGGCGCCCTCGTCCCCGTCCGCGGCCTCGAACGTCTCGTACCCGGCGGCCGCCAGCTCCGCCGCGAGTCCCCGGCGGATAGAGGGGTCGTCGTCGACGACGAGGATCGATCCGAGGGCGCGCGTCACGACGACGGCTCCGGCGCCGCCGGGAGGTCGAGCCGGGCGATCGTTCCCCCTCCGGGGCGGTCGAGGAGCGCGACCGTTCCGCCCATCGCGCGAGCAAGCGATGCGCAGATGACGAGGCCGAGACCTGCGCGGCCGGATTCCGCGGGCGAACCCCCGGCCGTCGCGGCGCGCTTCACGCTGGCCGGGACGCCCGCCCCCCGGTCGCGGACGTCGAGGCGCACGCGGGTGGCATCCGTAGGATGGGGCTCCGCGGCGAGCTCAAGCGCGGCGGGAGCCGGAACGGCGCTTGCCGCGTTCTCGAGGAGGTTGACGAGGATCTCCACAGCGAGCGCGGGATCCGCGAACGTGTCGGGCGTGTCGCCGGCGACCGTGACGTCGACGGTCCGGCCCGCGAGGACGAGCGGGAGGGCCTCGAGCGTCGCGCGGAAGAGGTCCGCGGGCGGCGCGGGCTCGGGGCGCGGAACATACGTGCCCGCGTCGAGGCGCGCCAGCGAGAGGAGGTTGTCGATCCGCCTCGAGAGGCGCTCGGTCTCTGCCGACACAGCGTCGACGTCCGCAGTGTCCGCCGACGAACGCCGCAGCCGCTCGAGGCCGAGGCGGAGAGCGGTGATCGGCGTCCTCAGGTCATGCGAGACGGCTCTCAGGAGGGACGTCTTGAGGGCGTCGCTTTCCCTCAGGGCCTCGAGATGGGCGCGTTCCTCGAGGAACTTCTCGCGCTCGACCGCGAGGGCTACGAGACGGCCGACGGACGCGAGGGCATGGCGGTCGGCCCGCGTCCCGCGAACGAGGAGAACGCCGCTCGGGCGCCCGCCGAGCGCCAGCGGGAGGTACGCGTCGCGGGCGCCGTCGGCGGAAGGAACTTCCGCGGCCTCGCCGCTGCGGACGACGCTCTCGAGGAGCGGGTCGGCCCGGTCGAACCGGTGGTCGCCGGTTGCGACGACCACGTCTCCGCGGCCCGAGGCGCCTGGGAGGAGCACGAGGGCGCCGCCGCACGCATCGATGGACCTCAGGGCGCGTCCTGCCGCGTCTCCGAGGGCGCCGACGCGGTTCGTCGCGGCAAAGAGGTCGACGGAGAGCTCGTAGAGCGCTTCCATCTCGTGTCGCCGCGCCTCGGCCTCCTCGGCCCGGCGTTGCTCGCGGGCGACGAGACGGCTGACGAGGAACGACGTGAGCAGGAAGGCGGCGAGGGCGACCCAGTTCGCGGGGTCCGAGATCGTCCACGTCCCGACCGGCGGGAGGAAGAAATAGTTGTAGCAGGCCGTCGCCGCGAGCGAAGCGGCGGCTGAGGCTGCGAACCCGAGGCGTGCCGCGGAGAACAAGACCACGACGAGGTAGACGAATCCGACGGCAGTGGCATTTGTGCCGGCAACACGCCCGAGGACCGTCACTCCCGCGACGCCTAGCAGCGCGGCGGCGATCCCGGCGAGACGTCTACCCGTGGATGTTCTGGCCGTGGACGGCCTCCGCCGCCTCGTGGAGCGCCTCCGAGAGCGTCGGGTGCGCGTGGATGGTCCGGATCATCTCCTCGGTCGTCGCCTCGAGGCGGAGCATCGCGCCGCCCTCGGCGATGAGCTCCGTCGCGTGAGGCCCGACGATGTGAACGCCGAGGATCTCGTCGTACTTCGCGTCGGAGACGATCTTGACGAAGCCCTCGGGCGACGGCTCCATCGCCGCCTTCGCGAGGACGCCGAAGGGAAACTTGCCCGTCTTGACGGTGTACCCGCGCTCCTTCGCCTTCGCCTCCGTGAGGCCGATCGAGGCGACCTCCGGGTCGCAGTACGTGCAGCCCGGAACCTGGTCGCGGTTGACCGGCACCGTCGGCCTTCCCGCCATCGTTTCGGCCGCGACGATCCCCTCGGCCGACGCGACGTGCGCGAGCCAGATCGTCGGCGTCACGTCGCCGATCGCATAAACGTTCGCGACGTTCGTGCGCTGGAACCGATCCACCTTGACGTAGCCACGCTCGAGCGCGACGCCCTGCTCCTCGAGGCCGAGGCCCTCGCTCACCGGCCTGCGCCCGACCGCGAGGAGGACTTTCTCCACGGACCACGAGAGTGGCGCGCCGTCCGGCCCCTTTGCCGTGACCGTCACCGTGCCTTCGCCGCTGGTCGTCATGGACTCGACGGCTGTCGCGACGTGAACTTCGATGCCCTTCTTGCGGAACGCCCGTTCGACCTCTTTGGAGACTTCCTCGTCCTCGACGGGAAGGACGCGTGGAAGGACCTCGACGAGCACGGTCTTCGTGCCGTATCGCGCGAAGCACGACGCGAACTCCGAGCCGACGGCGCCCGATCCGATCACGAGGAGAGACTTCGGGACGGAGGTGGACTTCAGGATGTGGTCGGAATTGAGGATGGAGAGCCCGTCCGCCCGGAGGTTCGGAAGATCGCGAGGGACCGAGCCCGTCGCCACGAGAACGTTCTTCGTCTCGAGAACGGTCTCGCCGGTTTCGCTCGCGACCGCGACGCGATTCGGCGAGACGAGGCGCCCGTGGCCGGGGTGCACCTCGATCCTGTGTTTTCTCATGAGGAACTCGACGCCCTTGGCGCCTTTGAAGACGACCTTGTCGCGGAACTTCACGACACCGGGGTAGTCGAGCTCGACGCCGGCCGTCTTCACGCCGAAGGAGGCCGCATGGTTTCTCGTCTCGTCGAAGAGGGACGCGGACTTCAACATCGCCTTCGTCGGAATGCAGCCGCGGTGAAGGCAGCTGCCGCCGAGGCCGACGCCGGGGACCTTCGCGTCCTTTTCGACGACCGCGGTCTTCAGCCCGAGCTGTGAGGCGCGGATCGCGGCGACGTAGCCGCCGGGTCCCGAACCGATCACGACGAGGTCGTACATCTCTGTCTCCTTGGCGAGGGCGCGCGCGGGGAAGGTCTGGTCGCGCAGCGGCGGGAATTATAGGGTGTCAACCGAAGGCGATGCCGAGGAGACCGCCCGCGAGGACGAGCCATGCCGCGTTGAGCCGTACGACGGACAGGACGGCGACGGTGGCGAGAAACAGCGCCGCCGTCGGCACGTTCACGAGGGCCGCATGCGCGAGTTGGAGCGTGACCGCCGCCATGAGGGCGAGGGCCCCGACATTCACGCCGTCCAGGAAAGCGCCGAGTGCCCGGGACGCGCGAAGGCGCGGGACGAAAGAGCCGAAGGCCGCCACGAGCGCGAACGCGGGCAGGAAGATCCCGGCCGTCGCGACCGCGGCCCCCGCAGGCCCCGCGAGGACGTAACCGATGAAGGTTGCGGTGGAGGAGAGCGGGCCGGGCGTGAACTGCCCGACGGCGACGGCGTCGAGGAGTTGCGCGTTCGTGAGCCAGTGCCAGCGTTCGACGAGGTCGTTCTTCAGGAATGCGAGGAGCACGTACCCGCTCCCGAACAGAATCGCGCCGGTTTTGAGGAAGAAGAGGAAGAGAGAAGACAGCGAGAAAGAAGAGGAGATTGCTGGTGAAGAGGAGAGAAGGGGGAGGAAAAAAAGAGGAAGAGAAGATCTCTTGGAAGGTGCATGGGGCTGGGCGGCCTCATCGCGCGCGACTCGGGCCCCGCCGCGGGCGCCGCCAGCCGCTGGGCCGCCTCTTCGCTCCGGAGGCACCGGCACGCCTCCCCCTCTTTCCCTTCTAAGAAAATCTCCTATCTGCATTGCAAGAACCGAGACAGCGCCCGCGACGAGCAGCAGCACGAACTCGTGCACGAAGAATGCCGCCGCGAACGCGGCGCCGCCGAGGGCGAGGAGGAAGCGGCTCTTCACGGCCGTGCGCCCGAGAATCACGAGCGCATGCGCGATCAGCGCGAGGACGACGGGCTTGATGCCCTCGAAGAAGTGCGGCATGGCCGGGAGCGCGCCGAAGCGCACGTAGGTCCATGAAAAGCCGAGGACGATCGCCGTCGCGGGGAGGACGAAGGAGAGGCCGGCGACCAGGAGCCCCGGCAGCCCGGCGCGAGCGTGGCCGACGAAGAGGGCCATCTTGGTGGAGTTCGGGCCCGGCAGGAGGTTGGTTGCCCCAAGAAGATCGAGGAACTCCTCGCGACTCATCCAGCCGCGCCTCCGGACGACCTCGGCCTCCATCATGGCGACGTGGGCCGCGGGTCCGCCGAAGGCGGTCGCGCCCAGCTTCAGGAAGAGGCCGGCCAGCTCCCTCAGCCGGCCGCGCATGGTGGGCATCGCCGTGATTATCGGCGAACGGGCGGCCTAAGATGGCCGCGTGGTCGGGGAGATCCTCGGGCGTTACCGGATCGAGGCGCGGCTGGGCGCGGGCGGCATGGGCGAGGTCTGGCGCGCCGAGGACCTCCGCCTGCGCCGGCCGGTTGCGCTCAAGCTCCTGAAG
>JBAUSZ010000268.1:0-9404 GCA_049581965.1 Thermoanaerobaculia bacterium
GGCCGAGATCGCGTCGGCGCCGGCCGCCCGTGCGAGCGCCGCGTAGCGCGCGAGGCAGTCGAGGCCGTCCTCCATCGCCTCCTCGGAGAGCGCGCCGGAGGCGAGCGTCTCCTGCCCGAGGCGCACCATCTCCTTCTCGCGCAGGATGTCCACGGCGTGGTCGGGGTCGGTGGGGTTCCGTCGCGCGACGAGGAGCTTGATCGAGTTCGAGCCGACGTCGATCGCCGCAAGGGTCTTGTCCGCCGCTGCCATGGCCTTAGGCAGACCTTACCGCAGGCCCTGTTATCTTGGCGCGAAGATGGGTGTCTTCCCCCTGCAGGACCGGCCGCGCCTCTGGGGAGTCGCCGTGTCCCACTACCAGGTCGAGGGCGGCGACGCCTGCGACTGGACCGCATGGGAGGCCGCGGGCCGGACGAAGGGTGGGGCCTGCGGTCGCGCGGCGGGCTCCTGGGAGCGCTACGAAGAGGACGCGGACCTCGCCGCCGAGGCCGGCGCGAACGCCTTCCGGTTCTCGGTCTCGTGGAGCCGGGTCGAGCCGAAGCGAGGCGCCTTCGACGACGCGGCCCTCGCGCGGTATCGGCGGCTCGTGGACCACCTCCATGCGCGCGGCCTGGAGCCCGTCGTCACGCTCCACCACTACACGCACCCGGCGTGGTTCCACGAGGAAACGCCCTGGACGTCCCCGGCCTCGGTCGAGGTTTTCGCCCGCTTCGCCCGGCGCGTCGCCGAAGCGCTCGCCCCGCGCGTCAGGGTCTGGGTCACGCTGAACGAGCCGCTCGTCCTCCTCCTCGGCGGGTTCGTCGACGGTCAGATCCCGCCGGGCCTCGCGGACGGTCGGGCCGCGGGCCTCGCTCTCGGCAACCTTTTCGCCGCGCACGCGGCGGGGGCCGCCGCGATCCGGGACGTCGTCTCCAACGCCGCGGTCGGCATCGCGCACAACATGATGGACTTCGCTCCGTCGCGGCCCCTCTGGCCGCCCGACCGGCTGCTCGCGCGCCACGCCCGCCGCCTCTACAACGGATCGTTCCTCGAGGCCTTCGCGACGGGCCGATGGGATCTGTGGGTCCCGCCGTTCACGCGGTTACGCGGGCGCCTGGGCTCCCTCGCCGGCTCCCTCGAATTCGTGGGCGTGAACTACTATTCGCGTCTCCACGTCGAGTGCCCCGCCCCCACGCGAGTCTTCTCGAGGTTCCTGTACCGGGACCCGCGGGGCCGCGGCCTGACCGACAACGGCTGGGAGGTCGCGCCGGAGTCCTTCGGCCCGCTCCTCAAGGAGGCTTCGGCGCTCGGCCTTCCGGTTCTGGTCACCGAGAACGGCCTCGCGGACGGCGACGACGCGCACCGCGCCGAGTTCCTGCGGGCGCACGTCGCGGCGCTCCTCGAGGCCGAACGCGCGGGCGTGCCGGTCGCCGGCTACCTGCACTGGTCGCTCGTCGACAACTTCGAGTGGCTGGACGGCTACGGCCCGAAGTTCGGGCTCCACGCCGTCGATCGCGAGACGCTCGAGCGCCGCCCGCGGCCTTCGGTGTCCGTTTTTCGGCAACTCGGGAAGTCGTTCCTCGGGGCCGATTTGCCCGACCGGCATGCACCGAAATCTGTGCAAATTTAACAGCAACCAAACAGTCGATTCACTCGCTCCGCACCTGCCGAGTCCATCTTCCCGTGGCAGGAGGGCACCGCATGCTCCTGGCCGACTTCCACATCCATTCGACCTGGTCGGACGGGCGCCTCCCCATTTCCGAGATCGTCGACACCTTCGGGCGCACGGGCCACGACGTCATCGCAATCACCGACCACGTCGTCAACGAAGACTCGTTCCTCGGAAAGATCGCGCACTCCTGCCGCCTCTCGATCACGAAGGACAACTGGGAGGCCTACCGCGCCGAGATCGACCGCGAGACGAAGCGGGCCTGGGACACATACCGGATGATTGTCCTGCCCGGCGTCGAGCTGACACGCAACGCGCTCTCGAACAAGCGCTCGGCCCACGCTCTCGCCTTGAATCCCCGGGCCTTCGTCTCCGCGGACGGCCCGGTCGAGGAGATGCTCACGCGGGCCCGCGACGCGGGCGCCATCACGGTCGCCTGCCATCCGAACGAGCAGTCCGACTGGTTCGCGAACACCTTCTACCTCTGGAACCGGCGCAACGAGATCGCGAAGCTGATCGACCTCTGGGAGCTCGCGTGCCGGTGGGACCTCTTCCCGCAGGTCTCCCGCGCGCGCCTCCCGTACCTTGGGAACAGCGACTTCCACGACCGGCCGCACCTCTGGGCCTGGAAAACGCTCATGCAGTGCGAGAAGACTCCGGAGGCGGTCGTCGCGACGCTGCGCTCGGGCCTCGGCCTCGGCGTGACCCGGCTCCTCGCCCCTGCGCCCATCGCCGCGAGGACGCCCAGCGAGACGCAGCCGCTCATCCCCTGCACCGTCATCCCCGGTTTCGTCCAGCCCGCAACCGCGTGAGGCTTTCATGACGCTGACGCTCGCCCTGCTCGTTCTCGCCGCCGCGGGCGGCCTCATGACGACCTTTCAGACCGGCCTTGTCCTGCGCTTCCTCGGGAAAAAGCGCCCTTTCGTACCGGGCCCGCTCCAGCGGGCCGCGAACGCTTCCCGGCCGGACGCTTCCACGGGGACTCCCCGCGTCTCGATTCTCAAGCCGCTCTCCGGGCTTGACGACGGCCTCGAGGGGAACCTCGAGTCCTTTGCCGCGCTCACGGGCGTCACGTACGAGGTCGTCCTTTCGGCGGAGAGCGCCGAGGACCCGGCCCTCGCCGTCGCCCGCCGCGTGATCCGGCGGTTCCCCACCGCGCCGTTCCGCCTCGTGATCGGCGGCGGGACGGGAGTCGCGCTCGCGAACCCCAAGGTCGATCGCCTCGTCGCGGCCTCCCGAGAGGCCCGTGGCGAGATCCTCTACGTGTCCGATTCGAACGTGCGTGTCCAGCCCGGCGACGTCGCCGCGATCGTCGCGGCCTTCGACGACCCCAACGTCGGCTGCGTCTCGAGCCTCTTCACGGGCGCCGGAGCCCGGTCCTTCGGCGCCGTCGTCGAGAGCCTGCACCTTCTGACCTTCGTCCTGCCGGGTGCCGTCATCGCGGAGTTCGGGGGCGTGCCGTGCGTGGTCGGCAAGTCCATGGCGCTCTCCCGCCGGGCGCTCGAGGCGATCGGGGGCTTCGCGGCGTTCGTCGACGTCCTCGCCGAGGACCAGGCGATCGGCTGCGCCGTCCGCGACGCGGGCCTCGAATTGGCGCTCAGCCCGGTCGTCGTCCGCAACGTCACGACCCACCGCCCGCTCGCCCGCGCCCTTCAGCGCCAGGCGCGCTGGGGCAAGATCCGTTTCGCGTTTTCGAAGCTCACGTACACGAGCGAGCTTCTCCTGAACCCCTTCCCGATCGCACTCCTCGCCTGCGCGGCGGCTGCCCTCCTCGCTCCGCGAGCCCTTCCCCCGGCGGTCTTCCTCGCAGGCTTCCTCCTCCTTCTCCGCCTCGCGCAGGGAATCGCCCTCGCGAAGGCGACGGGCGCGGACCACGCCCTCGCGCAGCTCCTTCTCCTCCCGGTCAAGGACGTCCTGCAGCTCGCGACGCAGGCCGCACCCTACCTCTCGAAAGAGATCATCTGGCAGGGCCACCGCGCGCGGCTGGGTCCCGGAACGCTCCTCCTCCCCTCGCGCCACGCGGCCGCCGCGGCCGCCTGACCAGCCCCGGCCGGTCAATCGCTCGACCGTCCCGCGGACCCGTTTTCTTACGACGTCTTCACGTGAAGGTAACGCGGTGAAGACTTCTGAGAATGAGATTACGCCTCGTCTCGTGATGCATCGTTATCCCATCAAGGCAAGGAGGACTCCTATGCATTCTTCCATTCGCAGAAAATTCTTCTTCGCTCTCGCCTCGGTCGCGCTGGCGGCGGCGCTGATCGGGCCGGCGCCGCGGGCGCTCGCCGCTCTCACCATCCGCGTGATGCCCCCGGACAAGGTCCAGCTGCTCCAGCACCAGCGGGTCGACATCCGCGTCGAGGCGACCGCAGATGCCGGCCAGACCGTGACCAACTTCAAGGTCACGGTGGACGGGATCGACGTCACGAGCCGCGGCTCCCTCGGCGGCTTCAATCAGTTTACGGTCTGGGATTTCCGGGCTGCCGAGTTCGGATTCGCCGGTCAGCGCCTCATCGCAGCCACCGCGACCAGCTCGAACGGCGGCACCGCGAGCGCGTCGTCGACGATCACGGTCCGGGCTTGGGACCAGAGCCAGGCGATCGCCAGGGGTTCCGTCATCGGCCGGCCGTCCTTCCCGGACGTCGAGACCATGGCAGCGCGTCGCGTCCTCGCGCGGACTTCTCGCACAACTGACGAAAGCGACCCCTGGGCTCAGGCCGACGAGATGCACCTCGGCAAGATCTCTCCGCTCTTTCACGTCTACCCGAACACGCCGGAGGCCCAAGCCGCCGGCCTCGTCGACGTCCCGATCAAGAAGGCAAAGAACGTGATCCTCTTCATCGGCGACGGCATGGGCGCCGCCCACCGCACCGCGGCCCGCGTGATGGCGAAGGGCTACACAGGCGGCAAGGCGAACAGCACCCTCGCGATGGACCGTTTCCCGTACAACGGCCTCCACATGACGTCCTCGCTCAACTCCCTCATCACGGACTCGGCGCCCGGCGCTCACAACTACTCGACAGGCAACAAGACGAACAACGGGATGGAAGGCGTCTTCCCGGACAACACGGCCGCGAACGACGACAACCCGCGGATCGAGTATCTCTCCGAGTTCATCTGGCGCAACTTCGGAAAAGTCACAGGCATCGTCTCGAACGCGTTCCTGACGGACGCGACTCCGTCCGCCTTCATCGCCCACACGGCGGACCGCGGCGACGGGACGCTCGTCGCGAACCAGTACTTCGACCTTCGCAACACGAACGGCCTCAAGGTCCTCATGGGCGGCGGCGGCTACCACTTCATCCCGAAGTCCCAGACGGGATCGCGTCGCACGGACGAGCGCAACGTCGTCAACGACTTCAAGAACGACGGCTGGACCTACGTGGACACGGCGACGGCTCTCAGCGGCATCACGCCGGGGCCGAACGCCCGTCTCTTCGGCCTCTTCAACATCGACAACATGAACGTCGCCTTCGACATCCTCAAGCAGGGCGACCCCTCCGTCACGGCGAACTTCCCCGACCAGCCCCTCCTCAAGGACCTCACGCAGAAATCGATCGACGTCCTCAAGCAGTACCCGAACGGCTTTTTCCTCATGGTCGAGAGCGCGCACATCGACAAGCAGGCGCACCGGATGGACGCCGAGCGCTCGATCTACGAGGTCATCCAGCTCGACCACGCGGTCCAGGTCGCGATGGATTTCGCCGCCCAAAACGGCGAGACGCTCGTGATCGTCTCGGCCGACCACGAGTGCTCGGGCATGGCGCTCCCGGCGGTCGGCCGCCCCGACAAGAAGGGGACGAGGGACTACGCGAAGTCGTACAACTACGGGAAGGTCGGCATCAGCGCGAACGACTCGGCGATCTCGAACTTCACGGACTATGTGGTCGCGACGACCGGGGCCGGCGCCGGCTATCCCGTGAGCCCGGAGCCCGCCCACCGGCTGATCGTGAACTTCGGCGCCGCGCCGGAGCACTACGAGGACTGGACCTACAGCCGGCTCCCGCGCAACTCGTCCGCGACGGAAGGCAGCGGCTTCGACCCGGCCGTCGTTTCGGGCGGGGCGGTCGCAAACCCTAACGACCCCAAGAAGAACACCGCGGGCGCCTTCGTCGTCTCGGGCGTCCTCGAGACGGGCGCCAACGGCGGCGACGCGCAGACGCAGGCCGTCCACACGATGACGGACATCCCGATCTCGGCCATGGGCCCCGGCGCCTCGCAATTCGCCCGCGTGCAGGACAACACGGAGGCCTTCTTCGAGATCATGAACTCCTTCCTCGGGTCGTACCCGATCCCGGCCGGCTTCTGACCGTGGAGAAGAGAATCAAGAGGGGCTGCCCCATCGGGCGGCCCCTCGGCCGTTTCCGCCGCGCTGCCGTGCGCGCCGCCGCGCCCGTCCTGCTCCTTGCGCTCGGCGCGCTCTTCTTACCGCTCGAAGAAACTCTCCACGCGGCTCCCCCTGCCCCGGCGCCCGCCCGGAACGCCTCCGAGGCCCTCCCCCACCTCACGTGGACCGACTTCTTTTCGAAGGTGGAGTCGACGGGCGCGACGTTCTCGGACCGCATGCGTGCCCTCGACGGAACGCGCGTCGTCGTCCGCGGCTTCGCCGTCCTGGACCCGAAGCCGGACGGCGGGCTCTATCTGACTCACTATCCCGAAGGGCGGCTCCACCCGGACGACGAGGACACGCTCCCGTGGGACTCGGTCGGAGTCGTCTGGAAGAAGGGTCGAAAGATCCCGGCGATCCCGAAGCAGCCTTCCATCGAGGGGACATTGCACCTCGGAAATCGCGAGCTCGGCACCGAGACCGTCATCCTCGTCCTCGAGGATGCGGTCCCGCACGTCGAGAAGGGCCCGAAGGCGGCGAAAGCCTCGGCGACTACAGCCGCGAATCCATCCGCATCCGTGAAGGCGGTTTACCCGGAATGACATACGAACGTCACAGGTTCTTCATGCGAACTCGATTCAATGAAACGTGCGCCTCATCGCGCTCCTCGCCGTCCTCGTCGCCGCGTTTCATGGCGGACGTGCCGGAGCGGACGAGGCCTGCGGTCCGCTCTTCGTGATCGAGCGCAGCCTGAACGCCAACGTCGTCCTCTACGAGGCCGGCCTGCGCTCCGACGGGACGCTCGACCCCGCGAACCCCGTGCGCGTCACATGGCGGCTCGACGCGGAGGACGGACGGCGCGCAGGCCTCAACGTCATCGAGCGGACGCGGGCCTACGGCGTCGACGTCGTGCCGCTCGGCGAGCCCGACGTCTGGCGGATCAGGGTGCGAGCCCTGCCGACACGGCCCCTCGTCCTGCGCGCCGGTGCGGGTTGCCCGCTCGTGATCGCCGAGGTCGCCGGCCGGGAAGCGATCCTGCTGCGAGTCTTCGTGACGTCCACCGGCGGTCTCATCCCAAGGGTCTCGTCCGTGGATTTCTCCGGCCTCGACCTCGAGACGTCGCTCCCCGTGAGGGAGCGCTTCGTCCCCTCTCTCTAGGAAAAAGCGCGGCGGAGCGCGGCCGACCCGCGCCCCGCCGACGGAAGGGGCTCAGAAGACGACGCGGACTCCGAGCTGCACCTGGCGCGGGTCGCCGGAGCCGCTCTGGACGGTCCCGTCGAAGTTGAAGATCAGGTTCGTCACCTCGGGGCTCCTGATGTTCTTCGAGTTGAAGAGGTTGAAGACCTCCACGACCGGCTCGACGGCGACGTTCGCGAACCTGAAGGGCCGCGAGATGCGCAGGTCGAGCGAAGAGAAAGCGTTGTCCTTGCGGCCGAGGTTGCGCGTCGTGACGGATCCGTCCGGGTTGATCCGGTCCTGCGGGGTGTTCGCGACGGCTCCGGTCGCGGTGATGGACTGCGGCTGGGCGGAGCGGTACGAGTAGCGCACGTTCACGTTCACGTCACCGGGGGCCGTCCAGAGGAACCAGCCGTTGAGGCGGTGGCGCTGATCGCGATCCGAGTAGCCGTACTCCGCGTCGAGGTTGGTGATCTTCGCGTAGCGGAACGTGAACGGATCGCGCTCGTTGTCATCGTCCGACTTGTCCCAGGAAAGCGTGTAGTTGAGCTGGAGGCCCCAGCGGTCCGCGTCCGTGTAGCGCTTGCTCACGCCGAACGTGAGGCCGTTGTACAGCGACCGGCCCGTCGAGGAGTGCACGTAGAGCGCACCGATGCCGTTCGTGTTCCCGCCCTTCCCGTCCGGGAGGCCCGTCGACCAGGGCGATCCAAGGAGCGGGTCGTTGCCGTTGAGGAAGTTCGTGAGGTGCGTCGTGTGCGCGTAGTTGTACTTGAAGAGGACGCCGTAGACCTTTCCGATCTCGCGCTCGACTCCTACACTCGCCGCGACGGTCTTCGGGTTCTGGAAATCCGAGGGAAAGACGTGCACGTCCGGGTGGTCCGGCGCGCCGACTTGCGACGCCGGCACGAGGTTCGGGTACGTCGGCGGCGTGAGGCCGAAGCCGTTGAAGGTGCTGTCGCGGTAAATGTTCTGGCCGACGCTGCCGTTCGTGCTGCGGACGGAAGCCAGCACGAGCCCCGGGATGCGGGCGTAGAAGAGGCCGCCGTTCGCGCGGACGACGGTCTTCCCGTCGTTCGAGGGGTCCCACGTGATCCCGAGCCGCGGCTGCCACATGCTCTTGTCGGACGGGAGCGTGCCATCGGACGGGAACTGCTGGCCGTTGACGGTCTTGCCGATGAACGGAGCGTAGAAGACCTGCGACGGCGGCGTGATCGGGTCGGGCTCGATCTGAGCCTCCCACCGGAGGCCCGCCTGGATCGTGAGGTTCGGGAGCGGCTGCCACTTGTCCTGGATGAACACCGCGGGCTCGTCCTGCGGGATCGACTGCGTGCCCGCCTGCTCGGCCGTCAGGCCGCCGACGCCCGCGAACTGGAGGAAGAGGAGGAGCGGTCCGGTGATCGTCGTGCCCGCGGGGCACGTGCCCGTCTGGGAGGTCGAGCCGTTCGAGCACTCGACGAATTTCGGGTTCCTGGTGTAGTTCAGGAACCCGTCGGTCGAGTCGAAGATGTAGCGCCCGTTCGCGAACCCGACGAACGTCTGGTTCGACTCCACGCGGTTGTATTCGACGCCGGCCTTGAACTCGTGCTTGCCCACGAGGTACGAGACGTTGTCGTTGAGCTGAATGCGGGTGTCGTAGTACGTGACGGGGATGAAGAACGGCTCGCCGAAGCGGTAACCGCGACCAAAATCGAAGGCCGTGTCGGGAAGCGGACGGGACTGGCCGGTGATGTTGGGCCCGTCGTACGGGCGGGGGCGGTCCTCCCGCGAGAACTGCCCGCGGAACTCGTTCAGGATCGAGGACGAGAAGTTCGAGATGAGGGCGGCGGAGCCCGTGTTCGAGTTGTCCTGCTCGGTCGCGTTCGCGCTCAGCCCCCACGAGTCCACGTCGAAGGTCCCGTTCCTCTGCTCGGACCAAGTGTAGTTGTACCGAACCGTCGCGAGGTGCTTCTCGCTGATCGCCCAATCGAACTTTGCAAGAAAGACCTTCGCGTCGTTCGTCCGGTCGATCGGCGCGTTCTCGTTCGGGGAACCCAGCGAGGCGAAGTAGTCGACGACGCGCTGCTCGATGCGGCCCGGCTCGGTCTGCTTCGTGGAGCGCCCGCGCTGGTAGTCGAAGGACGTGAAGAAGAAGAGCTGGTCCTTCACGAAGGGCCCGCCGAGCGTTGCGCCCGCCTGGAGCTGGGTGAAGTCGAAGGCGGGCTTGGACGAGTCGTCGGCGCGCTTCGGCCGCGCCGAGAGCGAGTCGCTCTTGTAGTA
>JBAUSZ010000269.1:0-2496 GCA_049581965.1 Thermoanaerobaculia bacterium
GGCCAGGGGCGCGGCGGCGAGGAGAAGGCCGAGAATGGCGGCAGCCCCGGCGCTCCGCCGGGCGGCGGATGGAAGGGCCGTCCTCAACCGGGCGGCCAGGCGAAGGTGCGCCCGCCCATGAGATGGAAGTGCAGGTGAAAGACGCTCTGACCGGCATCCGCCCCGTCGTTCGCGACGACGCGGTAGGAGGCGAGCCCGAGCGTGCGAGCCAGGTCCGTGACCGCGGCGAGACACGCGCCGAGAAGAGCCGCGTGCGCGGCGCCGGTCCCCGAGAGCCCCGCGACGTGGAGCTTCGGGATCACGAGAACGTGCGTCGGGGCCTTCGGTGCGACGTCGTGGAACGCGAGGACGTGCTCGTTTTCGAAGGCGATCTTCGCGGGGATCTCCCGCCGGCCGATCCGGCAGAAGAGGCACGCGGGATCGGCGAACGTCTCGCTCACGGCGGGATTATCCGTCGATCCGCTCGACGCGCGCACCGAGGCTCCGCAGGCGCCCGTCCATGTCCGCGTAGCCGCGGTCGAGGTGGTAGATCCGGCGGACGCGCGTCTCGCCCTTCGCCACGAGGCCGGCGAGGACGAGCGCCGCCGAGGCCCTGAGATCGGACGCGGTCACGGGCGCTCCCTCGAGGGGCGTCGGGCCCCGGACGATCGCGGTCTTCCCGTCGAGGCGGACGTCCGCGCCGAGGCGGAGGAGCTCGCCCGCGTGCAGGAAGCGGTTCTCGAAGACCATCTCGGTGATCCGGCTCGTCCCGTGAGCCTGCGTCATCAACGCGAGGAACTGGGCCTGCAGGTCGGTCGGGAAACCCGGATGCGGCGCGGTCGTGACGTCCGTGGCCGCCAGCGGCCGCGGGGCGCAGACGCGAACGGAGTCGGGGCCGGTCTCGACGTCGGCGCCCGCGCGGACGAGAGCGTCGAGGAACGCGCCGAGGTCGCCGGCACGCGCGCGCGTCACGGTCACGTCGCCGCCCGTGATCGCTGCCGCCGTGAGGTACGTGCCCGCCTCGATCCGGTCCCCAACGACGGCATGAGGAGCGTCCCCGGTGCCGCCGAGGCGCTCGACGCCCTCGACGGTGATCGTCGACGTACCCGCGCCTCGGACGCGCGCGCCCATCCGGATGAGGAGGCGCGCCGTGTCTTCGACCTCCGGCTCGAGCGCGGCGTTCTCGATGACCGTCGTTCCCCGCGCGAGAGCCGCGGCAAAGAGGAGATTCTCGGTGCCGGTGACCGTCGGCGTCGGGAAGCGCACGGTCGCGCCCGCGAGGCGTCCCCGCGAAGGCGAGACGCGCGAGACGTGCGCGTGGATGTATCCCTTCTCGACGGCCACGCGGGCGCCCATCGCTTCGAGCGCCATCAGGTGCAGGTCTACGGGCCTCACGCCGATCGCGCACCCGCCCGGAAGCGAGACGCGCGCCTCGCCGAAGCGCGCGACGAGCGGACCCAGGACGAGGATCGACGCACGCATCGTTCGCACGAGATCGTAGGGGGCCTCCGTGGACGTCACCCGCGAGGCGTCGAGGACGAGACGGCCCCCAGACGGGCGCGCGAGAGCGACGCCCATCCCGGCGAGGAGCCGCTCCATCGTCGCGACGTCGGCGAGGTCGGGCAGGTCGTCGAGGACGATCGGTGCGTCCGAGAGGAGGGCAGCCGCCATCTCGGGAAGCGCGGCGTTCTTCGCGCCGCTCGCGCGTACCGAGCCCGCGAGGCGCACGGGGCCCTTCAGGAGAAACGCGTCCACGGGGGGAGTCTAGGGGAGGCGCGGCGCGCTCACGTCCGGATCGCCGTCGCCGTGCGCGGGATGCCCGCCACGTCGAGGCGGACGCGCTCGAGCCGAAAGCCGGGCGAGGACTCGACGAGGGCCGAGACCTCTTTCGCCTGGCTGTAGCCGAACTCGAAGACGAAGGGCGCTCCCTGCGCGAGGAACGCCGGGAGCACGGCGAGGAGCACGCGGAGCGGCTCGAGGCCGTCGGCGCCGCCGTAGAGGGCGACGTCTGGCTCGTACTCGGACACGGTTTTCGACAGATGAGGCTGGTCCGCGAGGGGGACGTAGGGCGGGTTGGCGACCGCGAGATCGAAGCGCTCGCCCTGCTGAAGGGCCGAGAGCCAGTCGGAGGCGACGACCCGCACGCGGTTCGCGACGCCGTGGCGTCGCGCGTTCGCGGCCGCGAGGGCGAGGGCGTCCAGCGAACGATCGAGCGCGACGACGCGGGCGGACGGCCGCTCCAGGGCGAGCGAGACGGCGAGGATCCCGCTTCCGGTCCCGAGGTCCACGAGGCGCGAGGCCGCCGGAGCGGCGCGGCGTGCCTCTTCGACGATCCCTTCGGTCTCGACGCGGGGAATGAGCGCGCGCGGGTCGACCGCGAACGTGCGCCCGAGGAACTCCCACTCGCCGAGGAGGTACTGGAGCGGCTCGCCCGAGGCGCGCCGCTCGACGAGCTCCTCGAACGCCGCTGCCGTGTCGGCGCCGGCGGCCTCGCGCCGCCGCGCGTCAAACCACGCG
>JBAUSZ010000270.1:0-18990 GCA_049581965.1 Thermoanaerobaculia bacterium
GTCGGACAGAACGTGGACCTCGTTCCTCTCCATCCTCGCCACGAACGGCTGGCTTTCGTTCCCCTTCATGATGGTGATCTCCCTCGGCGCCCTGCAGTCGATCCCGGCGGACCTCTACGAAGCGGCGCGCGTCGACGGCGCAACGCGCTGGCAGCAGTTCCGGGCCATCACGCTCCCGTCCCTCAAGCCGGCGCTCATCCCCGCGATCATCCTGTCGGTCGTCTGGACGTTCAACATGTTCAACATCGTCTACCTCGTCACGCAGGGCGAGCCGGGCGGGTCCACGGAGATCCTGATCACGCAGTCGTACAAGTTCGCGTTCGAGAAGTACAAGTACGGGTACGCGGCGGCCTACTCGACGATCATCTTCGGGATCCTGCTCGTCTACGGGACGCTCCAGAACCGGATCACGAAGGCGACGGAGGGCATCTGACGTGAAGAAGCGCGCCGGCACCGACGAACCCGCCCACTTTCCGCTGCATGTCGTTCTCGTCGTGATGACGGTGCTGACGGTCTACCCGATCCTCTGGGTCGTCACGATCGCCCTCTCGGGCACGCAGAGCCTCGCCCTCGCCGACGTGGCGGCGGACGCGACCTTCTGGGACCGCCTCCGCGCCGTGACGCCGTGGCCCAAGGTCTGGTCGCTCGCGAACTTCCACGCCGTCCTGACGGAGCAGCCCTTCGCGAAGTGGCTCCTCAACAGCGCGATCGTCGCGATCGCGACGACGATCCTCGGCGTCTTCCTCGCCTGCACGGCGGCCTACGCCTTCTCCCGGTTCCGCTTCCCGGGGCGGCGCGCCGGGATGATGTCGTTCCTCGTGTCGCAGATGTTCCCGGGGACGCTCATGCTGATCCCCCTCTACATCATCGTCGTGAAGTGGCTGAACCTCGGCTCGACGCGGTCGGGCCTCGTCCTCGTCTACGCGACGACCGCGATCCCGTTCTGCGTCTGGATGATGAAGGGGTACTTCGACACGATCCCGAAGGACCTCGAGGAGGCCGCCGTGATCGACGGCGCCTCGGCGAGCCTGATCTTCCGGAAGATCATCCTGCCGCTCGCGACGCCCGCGATCGCGATCACGGCGCTCTTCTCGTTCATGACGGGCTGGAACGAGTTCATCCTCGCCGCGACCCTCATGGACCAGGAGACCATGTACACGGCGCCGGTCGGCCTGCGGTTCTTCGTCGGGGGCTTCCAGCAGCAGTGGGGCTTCTTCGCCGCCGGAGCCATCATCGTCTCGATCCCCATCGTCGCGTTGTTCCTGTTCCTTCAGAAATACCTGATTGCCGGCCTGACGGCCGGAGGCGTCAAGGGCTGAACCCAGCCCAATAAACAGGAGGTTGTTCATGACCAAAGGCATCCGATTCATCGCCCTCTTGCTCCTGGCCGCGGCGTGCCTCGCCGGCACGGCCGTTGCGCAGGAGGTCGTCTTCAAGGATCCGACCGGAGACGACGACGGTCCGGGCACGTACAAGTACCCGACCGATGCGGTCTACAAACCGGGCTCCTTCGACATGACCGAGTTCAAGATGAAGGTGGACGGCGACAAGGCCGACTTCGCCGTGACCGTCAACTCGAATCTCGAGGATCCCTGGGGAATGAAGGTCGGCTTCGCCGTCCAGATGATCTTCATCTTCATCGACACGGACCACAAGGAAGGGAGCGGCTTCACGAAGGGGATCCCCGGCCTGAACGTCGCCTTCGCGCCGGCGGACGCGTGGGACCGCTGCATCATCCTCTCGCCCCAGCCCGCCGGTCGCGTGAAGACCGAGGTCGAGATCAAGGCGCCCTCCATGAAGAACGCCGTCCTCGTCCCGCTGCGCACCAAGGGCGTGGGCCGCACGATCTCGGGCACGATCCCCCTGAAGGACCTCGGTCCGGGGGATCCCACGACGTGGGGCTATCAGGTCGTCATGCAGTCCAACGAGGGCTTCCCGGCCTCGACGGACGTCCTGACCCGGAAGGTGAACGAGTTCGAGGGGCAGCACCGGTTTGGCGGCGGCAACGACGGCGACTGCGATCCGCACGCGATGGACGTCCTGGCCGGCGACGGCAAGGGCGACAAGAGCGAGGTCGAGGCCCAGCACAAGATGCTGGCCTACGAGTGCAACCCGGACGGGACGTCCAAGAAGATGGCGACCCTCACGATGGTCCGGGTCAAGAAGTAAATTCTCTCTTTGGAGGAAGAAGATGCGTCTCAAAACAGCCATCGCCCTCCTGGCCGTGATCGCGCTCGTCTCTTCGGGCGCGGCCCTGGCCCAGGAAGGGCCAAAGTTCACGATCGGCGGCACCACGTACTTCAAGTGGCTCTGGGGTAACGCTCGCGACGCGGGCTCGGTCTACAACTTCACGACCGTGCCCGGCGAGGGCTACGGCGACAACGGGCAGGGCTCCGAGATCGAGCTGCTGCTGGACGCCAAGGTCTCCCGCTACGTGGAGGTGAAGGCGCGGCTTCACAGCCGGTTCAACCAGAACGAGTGGACGAACTTCGGCGGGTTCGGCAACCCGACCAGCGGCGCCAACTGCACGGGCGGCGGCTGCGGCGAGTTCGACCCCCGGTCGAACCAGTACGTCAAGCTGCGCGGCGTGAGCATCACGCTGACGCCCGGCTACAAGTGGATCGACACGGCCGTCCTCGGGGCGAACGATTTCGGCCAGTTCGACCCCTTCACGATCGGCAAGATCCGGTACATTGACCGCGACAACGGCGCGGGCCTGCTGTTCCAGGGCTCGGCCTTCAACCGGCAGCTGAGGTGGGACGCGGTGCGCATCTCGCTCCCGAGGCTCTGGGCGGGGCCCAACTACACGACGGGTGACTACACGGCGGCCGACGCGGCCTACGGCGCGCAGGCCAAATACACGGTCAACCCGCAATTCGATCTCGGCGGCATCTTCGAGTGGGTCAACGACATCGAGGTGGACAACAGCGACCGCAACATCGACAACGGCCGCAGCACGCGGACGCGCTTCCGGAACTCGGTCATTGGCGTCAAGGCCGGCGTCCACCCGAGCTCCAAGATCGACGTGAGGGCGGCCTACTACCACTCGACGTCCGAGTCGGCGAACGGGCTGGCCGGCGCGCCGACCAACTTCTTCGGCCTCTCGGGCTTCTCGTCGACGCTGGCCGGCGCCCACAAGGACTGGACCGGGAAAATCAACGTGGACCTGAACGACCCGTTCGGCGTGGGCCTCAACTTCAACCTCGAGGGTTTCCGCATCGGCGGCGAGTACGTCTCGATGATGGCGGCCCGGCGGGAGTCGGATGTCCTCCTGACCGAGGGTCACGACGCGGCCTTCGGGTTCCCGGGGCCCTCGAACGCCGCGTTCGGCGTCTTCGGCGGCAACCCGACGCGCATCGGCTACGGCGGCTGGTCGGGACCCACCCATCAGGTGGCGACCATCAACGTCGACAACGAGTTCACGGACTTCGACGAGCCCATGGCCGAGACTGTCATCGGCTGGCAGGGCTTCACGGTCGTCCCGACCTGGAGCCGCGGGGCGCTGGACCTCAGCGGCGAGTACTCGTACATCTCGTACAACACGAACTGGCAGGCGTTCGGAGACAACACGCAGCCGGTCACCTCGACCGTCTTCCCGGTCGCCGAGCTCGACACCGGCGTCGGGCACAACTTCCGGTCGGCGTACGCGCCCTTCCAGGACAAAAAGACGCACATCGCGGCCCTGAAGGCCAAGTACGTCGTCGACGTCGGCAAGGGCCTGGAGATCTACGCGAAGTTCAAATACATCAAGGAGACGGACAACCGCCTCAACGACTCGCTCTACCTGCCCTACAAGGCGGGCGACTGCACGACGAGCGGGACGCTCGCCTGCGCGGGCGTCAAGAACTTCTACTTTGGGACCAACACGACGGCCGACATCTACGGCAACCCGCCGGTCATCACGGTGACGAATCCGCTCACGGGCGCGCAGGCCACGGGCTACCAGTGGAAACCGTTCGACAGCATCTCCGACGACGATCGTGACCTGAAGTATTACAACCTCAGCCTCGGCGCCGGCTACCAGCTCACGAACGACCTCTACGGCCTCCTGACGTACAACTACTACAACGCCGACCTCAAGGACGGCAACACGGCCATGCAGGCCTACAACCTGCACGAGATGGCGTCGGGCAAGCACAAGAAGAACTCCATCGACCTGAGGCTCCGCTACACGCTGGGCGGCCTCTCGGAGTGCGGCCTGGAGTACCAGTACAACTTCGGGACGTTCGATCCGGACTTCGGCGGCGGCTTCGTGACGCAGTACGCCACGGACCAGATCTCCAAGGACCACAACGTGCCGGTGAACTCGGCCGGCTTCTCGGGACGCTTCGGCGGCTGGAACAGCCTCGAGACGAGGACCTTCGACCAGCAGCGCCTGAAGGCGTACATGAAGATCGGTTTCTGAGCCGCACGAGGCGGGAGACATGATCAGCGGCCCGGCGGAATCCCCGCCGGGCCTTTCTCTCGGGTGGAGGTGCCATGCGGGACCGTCGGGTCGTCTTCCTCCTTCTGGGCGCGCTCGGCGCGGCGTTCTCACTCGGCCTCTCGGGCCCGGCGCGGGCGGCCGAGCCGCCCCTCTTCACCCTCACGGATCCGCGCGGGGACGATCACGGCGACGGCACCGTCACGTACCCGCGGAGGACCGACCTCAGGCAGGGAGACCTGGACCTCCTCTCTCTCGTGGCGCGGCCCGACCCGGAGGGGACGCTCTTCGAGGCCACGTTCGCGCGGCCGATCGCGAGGCCCGAGAGCCAGGTGATCGACAATCTGGGCACGACGGCGGACAAGGTCGCGCGGTTCGGCTTCTACACGTTCAACCTCGACATCTACATCGATACGGACCGCCTGCCCGGCTCGGGGAGCCGCGCGCTCCTGCCCGGCCGCAAGGCGGAGGTGGACCCGGCGAACGCCTGGGAGAAGGCCATCTGCCTGACGCCCCGCCCGTACGAGGCCAAGGAAGGGCTCAAGCGGCTTCTCACGCGGTTCGCCCGACGCGACCTGAAGGCCCAAAAGGGAAAGGTCGACCCGGGCGACATGAAGCCGACCGAGGCGGGCATTTCGGAGGACGTCGACAAGAAGGTTTTCTTCCCCACGCGCGTGAGGGTCGTCGGCCCCACGGTGAGCTTCCTGGTCCCGGTCTCCTTCCTTGGCGGCAGGGCGCAGACCACGTGGAGCTACGTCGTGGCCGTGTCGGGGGCGGACATCATCCAGAAGATCGACGCGCCGGGGCTCCTGGGCCTCTCGGAGCCGGATCCCGACAGCCTCATGATCATGCCCGTTTCCTACAGCAACTACTCGGACCGGTTCGCGACGACGCGCGACGATCCCCTTCTGCCGCCGATCATCGACATCATCGTGCCGCCCGGGAAGAAGCAGGAGGAGGTCCTGAAGGACGACGACCCGAAGTCCGGGCGGCTCGTCCGGCTGCCGGGCGTCGTACCGGCGGAGCTGAGGTAGCCGGGACTATCGGAGTCGCCAGACGCCGCTGGCGCGTGGCGGCAGGGTGACGCGCCAGGAGCCCGGCGAGCCGGAAGAGCCGGCGCCCGTGTCCGCGAAGATGTTCTCTGCGCTGGAGCCCGCCACGTTGTAGGGGCCGCCCGTGGCGAATTGGTCCCCGAGATTGTGGGCCACGAGGACGCGCTCGTCGCCGGCGGTCCGCGTGAACGCGAGGACGGGGCCGGTGGACGGGAGGATCTCGATCGTTCCCTTCGCGAGCGCGGAGGAGGACTTCCGCGCGCGGATGAGGTTCCGGTAGCGCGAGAGGAGCGACGAGGGATCGTGCGTCTGGGCCGCCACGTTCGCGGCGTCCTTCCCGGGCGCGAACGGGAACCACGGCGTGCCGGTCGTGAATCCGCCGCCCTCGGTCGCGTCCCAGGGCATCGGCGTCCGTTTGGCCTCGTCGTTGCTCGTCGTGCCGTTCTCGAGGCCGACTTCCTCGCCGTAGTAGAGGAACGGAGCGCCGGGGAGCGTCAGGAGGATCGCCGCCGCGTTCCGCATCCTTCCGGCGCTCCGGCCGAGCTGCGTCGCGAGGCGCACCTGGTCGTGGTTCGTCAGGAACGGCGTGTCGATGACCCCTGCGGGATAGACGCGCTTCACGTCGTCGAGCTTGGCGGCGATCGGGGCCGCCGAGCCGGCGTTGATGCCGGCGAGCAGGGCGTCCGCGAGAGGGAAGTCGAAGCTCTGCGGCAGCTCGTCGCCGCCGGCGACCGTCGCCGTCGACCCGAAGTACGTCGCGATCGTGGGCGTGTCGGTCCAGTTCTCGCCGATGAGGACGGCCTCGGGCTTGACGCGGCGGACCTCTCCGGCGAATTCCTTCCAGTAGGCGTGCGTCTCGGGCTGGTCCTGCTGGAGCGCTCCGGCACCGTTCTCGATGAGGTAACGCGAGGCGTCGAGGCGCAGGCCGTCGGCGCCGCGTTCGAGCCAGAGAAGCGCGAGGCGCTGCATCTCGGTGCGAACGGACGGGTTCCGGAAGTTCAGGTCGGGCATGCCGCTCCAGAAAAGGCCGTAGAAGAAGGCTCCGTTGAGCGGGTGCCAGGTTCCGTAGGTGCCGCCCCACGGCTGCATCCAGCCCTTGTCGGAGGAGTTCCAGACGTACCAGTCCCGCCGCGGCGAGCCGGGCGAGGAAGCCGACTCGACGAACCACGGGTGGTCGGAGCCGGTGTGGTTCATCACGAAGTCGATGACGATCCGTATCCCGCGCCGGTGCGCCTCGTCGCAGAGCCGGTAGAAGTCGGCGTTCGTACCGTAGTCGGGATTGATCTCGGTATAGTCGGTCGTGTCGTAACCGTGGTAGCTCGGCGACTTGAAGACCGGCATGAGCCAGAGGGCGTCGACGCCGAGATCGTCCGTCGTCGCGGCGTTGCCGTCGTTGAGGTAGTCGAGCTTGGAGATCAGGCCCTTGAGGTCCCCCTTGCCGTCGCCGTCGGAGTCCGAGAAGCTACGGACGAAGACCTCGTAGAAGACGGCGCCGTTCGCCCAGTCGTGGCTCCACTGGACGCCGGCCGGGCGCGGCGGGGCGGGAACAGTGGCGCGGTCGGGGGCGTTGTGCGACGCACAGGTCAGGAGGACGAGGCAGAACGGGACGGCGAGGAGAGCGCGGCGGGTCGTCATGGGGGGCCCCCCGGAGATCGTACATGACGCGATTCGACGCGGCGAGACGCGAGGCGCTGATCCGCGATCTGCTCGGGACGCTCCTGGGCCGCCCGGTTGACCTCCTCCCGTTCGACGAGGTTCGCGAGCGCCTCCGCCTCTCGAAGCTCGTCGACCGGGGCCTCAGAGACGTTCCCGTCGAGAAGATCGTCGGGACGCTCGGACGCGAACGGGAGTTCAACCGCGCGTTCCTGCCGCGGACCGAGACGCTTCGCGAGCGGTGGGACGACGTGTCCGACCTCGCGGACCGGCGAGGCTTCCCGCCGGTCGAGCTCTACCAGGTGGGGGACGCCTACTTCGTCGTCGACGGGCACCACCGGGTCTCGGTGGCGCACCGCCTCCACCAGCCGACGATCGAGGCGCGCGTGAAGGAGTTCCTGACGCCCGTCCCCTTCCCGGCCGATGCGTCCCCCCGGGACGTTCTCCTCAAGGAAGGGCTGGCGGACTTCCTCGCG
Source organism: Thermoanaerobaculia bacterium (assembly GCA_049581965.1). Taxonomy (GTDB): domain Bacteria; phylum Acidobacteriota; class Thermoanaerobaculia; order UBA5066; family UBA5066; genus Fen-183. The sequence goes on from JBAUSZ010000270.1 coordinate 7,605, forward strand.
ACGACCGGCCTCGTCCCCGAGAACGAGGACGACTTCCGCGTGACGGAGCCGAAGGGCTACGAAAAACTCCTCGAGCACATCTCGACGCACCGCTACTACCGCGGCGTCGACCTCGCGCGCCCGTTCTCGTGGCCCGAAGCCGTCGCCTCGTGGCGCGACCTCGTCTACCGCCCGATGGTGTCGCTCATCGAGAAGAGCGGCGTCCTCGAGGAGTTTCCCGGCCGCACCGAGACCGACCTCTACCTCTTCGTGATGGACCACCTCCGCCACCTGAGGACTCAGTACGGCGACCGCGACGTCTCGTGGTCGCGCGCCGTCCGGCACTTCGTCCTGACGGAGAAGGAGGCCGGCTCGCTCGTGGAGCGTCTCAAGGGATGGTGGACGAGGCTCCGGAAGGGGAGGCGAGAGCCTCCGTCATCGTCCTAGATCCGCCCCTCCCACGAGGCGCCGTGGAGACGGAAGGCGGCGCGGATCTTCATCACGACGTCCTCCGGGAGCGGTCCCTTCGCGACGGCGGCGGCGAGGGCGCGGAGATGCCCGGCCGAGCGGCTCGCGACGAGCGCCGTCGCGACGCCGGGTGCGAAGGCCGAGAAGCGGATCGCGAGTTCTTCAGGCGGGAGACCGAAGTCGGGAAGCCGCATCGTCGCCATCCGGTCCCAGTACGGCTCCGCCTCGTCACCGCCGGGACGCGACGCGAAGCGCCACGGCGCGTTTCCGAGCGCACGCTTGGCGATCACGCCGATCCCCCTCACCGCCGCTGCGGGGACGGCGCTTTCGAGCGCGCTCTGGTCGTACAGGTTCACGGAGGTCTGGAGGCTCCCGAAAGGCCCTTCCGAGGCGGCCCACGCGAGGGGCGCGTTGTCCCCCGAGTAGGCCGCCACGCGCACTTTTCCCGCGACGACGGCACGAAGGAGGGGTTCGACGACGCCCCCGTTCCTGAGGACGTCGAGGGGGCACGAGTGAAGGTGCACGACGTCGATCACGTCCGTCCTGAGCCGCGCGAGCGCCGCGTCGATCCCGGAGGCCACCGCCGTGCCCGTCCAGTCGGGGACGCCCGGCACGCCGTACCCGACCTTCGTCGAGAGGACGAATTCCTTCCGGCGCCCCCCGAGGTGGCGCCCGATCCGCTCCTCGGAGAGGCCGTAGCTCCGCGCCGTGTCGATGAGCGAGAGGCCGAGGTCGAGCGCCCCGCCGAGGAGGCGGGCGACGTCGGCCTCCGGCGTCGCGGGGTCGGCGATCCCGCCGGCGCCGAAGCCCAGTGGCGGCACGAAGAGACGCGTCGCCCCGAGCAGCCGCGGCGCGATCACGGTTCGTTCCGGAACAGGTCGTCGGTGGTCCCGCGCCGCCGGACGAGCGTCGCGAAGTCGCCGTCCACGAGGACCTCGGCGGGAAGCGGGCGGGCGTTGTACGTGGAGGCCATCGCGAAGCCGTAGGCGCCCGCGTCGAGGAAGACGACGTGGTCGCCCGCCGAGGGCAGAGGCAGCGTGCGCGCCTCGGCGAGGATGTCGCCCGTCTCGCAGACGTCCCCCGCGACGTCGAGGAGGCGCGGGGCGCCCGGCACCGACGCGACGACGCGCGCGCGGTGGTAGGCGTCGTAGAGCGCGGGGCGGAGGAGCGTGTTCGAGCCGGCGTCCACGTTGACGAACGTCTTGAGCGGCGTCGTCTTGACCGTGTTTACCCGCGTGATCAGGAAGCCTGAAGACGCGACGAGGGCGCGCCCGGGCTCGAGCCAGAGCGCGGGCTCGTACCCGGCGGCGGCGACGCCCTCTCTCCAGATCGGCTCGAGGGCGGCGGCGAGGCTCTCCGGGCTCATCACGGCCTCGCCGTCGCGGTAGGGAACTCCGATGCCACCCCCGAGGTCCACGAAGGCGAGAGCGATCCCGAGCCGCTCCCTGATCTCCTTCACGAACGCGAGCAGCTTCCTCGCCGTCTTCTCGTAGCCGGCCGTGTCCGCAATCTGCGAGCCGATGTGCGCGTGGACGCCCGTGATCGAGACGCCGGGCAGATCCTTCGCGCGGGCATAGGCCGCGAGGGCGCCGCCGCCGTCGAGGTGGACGCCGAATTTCGACTCGGGGATGCCCGTGTTGATGTGACGGAGCGTGTCGGGGTCGACGCCGGGGTTGAGGCGAAAGGAGAGACGCACGGTCCGGCCCGCCGTCACGGCGGCCGCGGAGGCCTGCTCGAGCTCGTCGAGAGAATCGACATTCAGGATCGCGCCGAGCTCGATCGTCTTTGCGATCTCGGAGGGAGTCTTGGAAGAGCTCGTGAAGAGGACGTCCGCGCCGTCCCATCCGGCGCGCACGGCCGTCAGGATCTCACCGAGCGAGACGACCTCGGGAAACGCGCCCTCGGATCGGAGGAGCCGGCAGATCGCGAGATTGCCGTTCGCCTTGAGCGCGTAGTGGAGCCTCAGCTTCGCAAAGCGCGGCGCGAACGCGGCCCTGAGGGCGCGAAACCGTCCCGTGATCGCGGCCTTGTCGTAGACGTAGAGGGGCGTGCCGAATTCCTTCGCGAGGCGCGAGACCGCGGAGGTGGCGGCGGGATCGGAGGCGCGGTCGTCGCGCAGGGCCTCGAGGCCCTCGTGAAGCGTGGGTGGCGGCATGGGGATCCCCATTCTGCCATCGGACGTTCGCGGTAGGATCCGCGCGATGCACGTGGAAGTCCGCAAGATCGGCGACGTCGTGATCGTCGACCTCTCGGGTCGCCTCCTCGCGGGAATCGGAGACGAGATCCTGCGCAACGTCGTGAACGAGCTCCTCGCCGAGGGCTGGAAGAAGATCCTCCTGAACCTCTCCGGCGTGACCGCCGTGGACAGCGCGGGCACGGGCGAGCTCGTCGCGAGCCTCAAGATCTGCGAGAAGTTCGGCGCGAGCCTCAAGCTCCTGAACCTGCACGAGCGGGTCCGGAGGAGCTTGCACCTCTCCGAGCTCCTCCCGATCTTCGAGGTGTTCGACGACGAGACCGTGGCCCTCGAGCACTACGCCTAAGGAGGCTCCATGACCCCGCTGCTGCTGGCGGCCGCGCTCGCCGCGGCGCCTTGGCCGCGCATCGCACTGACCCGAGTCACGGCCGGCTTCTCGAATCCCACTCAGGTCACGAGCGCCCGCGACGGCTCGGGCCGGCTCTTCGTCGTCGAGCAACGGGGCGTCGTGAAGATCGTCGAGGGCGGGACGGCCCTGCCGACGCCTTTTCTCGACCTCACGGGCCACGTGAGCTGCTGCGGCGAGCGCGGCCTCCTCTCGATCGCGTTTCCGCCCGGTCCGGCTCCGAAGACGACGTTCTACGCGAATTACACCGACCTCAACGGCGACACGACGATCTCGCGGTTCTCCTTCTCGGGCGACACCGCGAGCGCGGTTTCGGAGACGGTGATCCTGAGGATCGCGCAGCCCTTCTCGAACCACAACGGCGGGCAGCTCGCCTTCGGGCCTGATGGCTACCTCTACGTCGGGATGGGCGACGGCGGCTCGGGCGGCGACCCGAACGACAACGGCCAGAACCTCGCGAGTCTTCTCGGGAAGATTCTGAGAATCGACGTGCGGGCGTCGCCGTACGGCATTCCGCCGGACAACCCATTCGCGGGCTCCTCCACGGCGCGTCCCGAGATCTGGGCCTACGGCCTCCGGAATCCGTGGCGGTTCTCGTTCGACCGCAGGACGGGCGACCTCTTCATCGGCGATGTCGGGCAATCCGCGTGGGAGGAGGTCGACTTCCAGCCGGCGGGCGCGGCCGGAGGCGCGAACTACGGCTGGCGGCTGACCGAAGGCGCCCACTGCTACAACCCGGCTTCCGGCTGCGGCTTCGCGGGCATCACGCTCCCCGTCGCGGAGTACGGACACGTGAACGGGAACTGCTCGATCACGGGCGGCTTCGCCTACCGCGGGCGCGACTTCGCGCGGCTCAACGGGATCTACTTCTACGCGGATTACTGCTCCGGGCGCGTGTGGGGGCTTCGCAGGGGCGCTTCGGGATGGGAGACGCAGGAGCTCCTCAGGCCCGGTTACGCCTTCACGAGCTTCGGCGAGGACGACGCCGGCGAGGTCTATGCCGTGGACGGCACCTCGGGCACGCTCTACCTGCTCGTGGACTCGGACGGGCCGCTGTCCGTCCTCACGGTGCCCGTCGTCGTCGACGCCGCCGGCGAGAACGGCGCGCGCTTCGTTTCCGAGATCACGCTCGGGAACCGCGGGACGTCGGACGCGTCCGTGGACGTGACGTTCACGGCAGCAGACGCGCTCGGCTCGACCGGAAGCGGCACGTTCAGGACCACCGTTCCGGCCGGACGGCAGATCGTCTTCACGGACGCCCTCCAGTGGCTGCGACAGAACGGGCTTTTCATCCCGCTCGGCGACCAGGGCGGGACGCTGCGACTGGCCTACTCCGGCCTCTCGTCCGGCGACGCGGCCTTCGCGTCCGTCCGGACGCTCGCAGTGCTCCCTGGCGGCCGCGCGGGGCTCGCGTACCCGGCGCTTTCACCGAACGAGCTCCTCGACGCGCCCGTCGTGCTCACCGGGCTGCGCGAGGACGCGGGGTTCCGGAGCAACGTCGCGCTCCTCCACGGGGGCGATCCGGAGACGGGCGGGCCGATCACGCTCCGGGTCACGGTCTTCAGCGGCGCCGCGGGCGACGGCCGGAGCACGCCGCTTCCGGACGTCACGCTGGGGCCGGGGCAGTGGGCGCAGCTCAACCGCGTCCTGCAGTCCGCGGGCTATCCGCAGGGCTGGGCGACCGTCGAGCGCGTCGCGGGGACGGAGCCGTTCTACGCGTACGGCGTCGTGAACGACAACGTGACGGGCGACGGCGCGTTCCTGACGCCGGTCGCGGCCGGGCGGCGCGTGTCCATTCTGACGATACCGGCCGCAGTCCACACGTCCTCGTTTACGACGGAGGTCGTCCTGACGAACGCGGGCGGCAGTTCGATTCGCCTCGGCTTCCAGGGCTGGGCGGGCAAAGACGTGGTCCTTCGACCCGGAGAACAGCGGTTCCTCCCCGACGTAGCTTCCTACCTCGGCTTTCAGGTTCTTGCGGGGCCGCTTTGGATTTCTTCGAATGACGGAGCGACGGTGTTCCACGCGAGTGCGCGCACGTTCTCGTCCGCTGCTGGTGGCGGGACATTCGGAGTCGCGTATCCCGGGGTCACTTCCGCCGAAGGGGCACTCTCGGAAGCGTGGATCTACGGGCTCAAGCAGGACGGTCTTGCCCGATCGAATCTCGCGCTGACGGTCGTGAACCCCCCTGCCGCCTTCCCGTCCGACAATCCTCCTCCAAGCCCGATGAGCGTCGACCTATTCGACGGCGATTCCGGGCTCTTCAAGGGAACGACCGTCGTGCCGCTGCAGCTTCGTGGCGACTGGCAGCAGGTGAACTCGGTGCTTTCGTCGTTCGGCATCCGCAACGGCTACGCTCGCGTCCGCGCGCCTGCCGGCAACTATCAGCCCTTCGTCGCCTACGGAGTCGTCAACGACGGCGCCGTTCCCGGGGCGGGCACGGGAGACGGGAGCTACGTCCCGATGACGGTCGTGAGATAGGCCCGGGAGGGGGGAGGCGTAGACTTTCGCCCCGTGAGAGCCCGTCTCGTCCGCGCCGCCGTGTTCGCGCTGCTCGCGCCGCTGGCGCTGGGCGGGGCGTTCGGGCACGTCGACGGATTCGAGCTCCTCTCACAGGGCACGCAGCTCTTCGCTCCGGAACACCCGGCCCACGCGCCGTTCGTGCCGCAGCGCGAACACGCCTGCGCGGCGTGCGCCGTCGCAAACCTGCTGCCGCCCGCATCCGCGCCCGTATTCCTGAATGCTCCTGCGTCGCACCCGTCGCCCGAGGCGCGTGCGGACTGCGAGGCGCCCGCGCCTTCCGTTCCGGCCTTCTCGGGCCGTTCTCCTCCCTTCTCCGCGTAGGCGTCGTCGCGCCGGACGAAACTCGTTCGGTTCCCGCCACGTTCTCGGAAGGAGATTTCATTGAAAGAAGACCGAGGCCTCCGTGCGGCCAACCTCCTGTTCCTATTCGCAGAATTTCTTCTCCTGCTTCTCGCGGCGGTTCCGGCCGCCGCGCAGACCGCGCAGACGGGAAACGTCTTCAACCCCAACATGTCGGTCATCGGCAATTTCCTCGGCTTCGCGGGGCACAACCCCGTCGACAACCAGCCGAGCCTCCAGCTCAAGGAATCCGAGATCGGCCTCCAGGCGATCGTCGATCCTTACGCCCGCGCGGACTTTTTCATCACGTTTGGAAGCCAGAAGGGCGACGTCGGGATCGAGGAGGGGTACATCACGTTCCTCACCGTTCCCGGCGACTTCCTCGTGAAGGTCGGCAAGATGAAAGCGGCGTTCGGGAAGGTGAACACGGAACATCCGCACGTGCGCCAGTACGCGGACACACCTCTCGTCGTCACGAACCTCCTCGGCAGCGAGGACGGGATCGAGGACGCCGGGATCTCGGTCTCGCGCTTGATCCCGATGCCGTCCGAGATCTTCCTCGAGGCGACGGCGCAGCTCTTCCAGGGCACGTCGGAAAACCTCTTCGAGGCGCACTCGCGCAACGACGTCGAGCCTCTCTTCCACCTCAAGGCCTACCGCGACCTCTCGGAGGCGACGAACCTCGAGCTCGGCGGCTCGTGGACGCGCGGAAACGGCGTCGAGGGGCCGGGATTCCACACGGCGCTCGCGAGCGCGGACCTGACGTTCCGGTGGAAGCCTCTGCGGCAGGGCCTCTACCGGTCGATCTTCGTGCGGGGCGAGTGGATGCACTCCGAGCGCGAGACGGCATCGGGGACGACGGTCCGCGTGGACGGCTGGTACGCCCTCGGCCAGGTCCAGCTCGGGCGGCGCTGGTTCGCCGGTTACCGGCACGACGAGTCCGACCACGCGGACGACGCCTCCCTCCACGACCGCGGGGACTCGGCGATCCTCACCTTCTGGCCGTCGGAGTTCTCTCAGCTCCGCGCCCAGCTTCGCCGCAACCGCTATGGGAGGCTGGACGGCGCCGTCAACGCGACGGAGCTTCTCGTGCAGCTCCAGTTCGTCATCGGCGCGCACGGCGCGCACCCGTTCTGAAATGGAAGGCAGAAAAATGAAGACGAAGAATAATCGTTTGCTTAGTGGGGCTTCTGGGAGGACGGAGCGCGCGACCTACAGTGGGGCGGGGGAGAGGGAGTCTTTTCTTAGAAGGGTAATTGGGCAGCTCGCGGCCGCAAGGCCGCAATTCGCGGGCGGCGGCCGTCCGGTTCGCGTCGGGCACCTTCTCAGAAAATCTCCGGTCTTCTTTCTCTCCCTCTTACTCATCTCATTCTCTCTTCTTCCTTCTCCCGCCGAGGCGAAGAAGCTGAGGGTCGTCACGACGCTGTCGGACTTCGCGTCGCTCGCGTCGACGATCGGAGGCGATCGCGTCGAGGCGGAGGCGATCGCGAAGGGCTACCAGGACCCGCATTTCGTCGAGCCGAAGCCGTCCTTCATCCTGAAGCTGCACGACGCGGACATGCTCGTCGTCGCCGGCCTCGAGCTCGAGATCGGGTACCTCCCGCCGCTCCTCGACCAGGCGCGGAACGAGAAGATCCGGCCCACCGGCGCGGGCTACCTCGACGCATCCGTCGGGTGCGACATCCTCGACCGGCCGACCGGCCTCGTGACCCGCGCGATGGGAGACGTCCACCCGTACGGAAACCCCCACTACTGGCTCGACCCCCAGAACGGGCGCGTGATCGCCCGCGCGATCGCCGCCAAACTCACCGGGCTCGACCCGGCGGGCGCGGCCACCTACGCAAGGAACGTCGCGGACTTCGAGGCGAGGCTGACGGCGGCCGAGGCGCGGTGGACGGCGCGACTCGCGCCGTTCAAAGGTACGAAGGTCGTGACGTATCACGCGTCGTGGCCGAATTTCGCGAAGGCGTTCCATCTCGACGTCGTCGGATACCTCGAGCCGAAGCCCGGCATCCCGCCGACCCCGCAGCACAAGCTCGAAATCATCAACCTCATGAACGCGGAAAGGGTGCCCCTCATCCTCATGGAGGTTTACTTCGACCGGAAGGATCCGGACTTCGTCGCGTCCAAGACGGGCGCGGCCGTCGTCGTGATCTCGCCGTCCGTCGGCGGCGAGCCCGGCGCGAAGGACTACCTCTCGCTCTTCGACGTCGACGTCGAGAAGATCGCTTCTGCGCTGGAGAAGAGGAAATGACCGTCTTCGACATCCTGCTCCCGGCCTTCGTCGCGAGTCTGATCCTGACCGGAATCCACTCCTACCTCGGCGTCCACGTCGTCGAGCGGGGGGTCATCTTCGTGGACCTCTCGCTCGCGCAGATCGCGGCGCTCGGGGGGACCGTCGGCTACCTCGCCGGCTTCGAGATGCACTCGGACGGCGCGTACGTGTTCTCGCTCGGGTTCACGCTCCTCGGGGCCGCGATCTTCGCCTTCACGAAGACGCACAAGAAGACGCGCATCCCGCAGGAGGCGATCATCGGGATCGTCTACGCGGTCTCGGCGGCGCTCGCGGTCCTCGTCATGTCGAAGGCGACGCGCGAGACCGAGCACCTCAAGGAGATGCTGGTCGGAAACATCCTCTCGGTTTCGTGGCCGGAGCTCGGAAAGACGGCGGCGCTCTACGCGCTCGTCGGGGCGTTCCACTTCGTCTACCGCGAGCGGTTTCTCCTGATCTCGCGCGACGAGGCCGAGGCCGTGAGGCGGGGCTGGAACGTCAAGTTCTGGGACTTTCTCTTTTACGCGTCGTTCGGCTTCGTCGTGACGAGCTCCGTGGCGATCGCCGGCGTGCTCCTCGTCTTCTCGTTCCTGATCGTCCCGTCCGTCGCCGCGATGCTCTTCTCCGAGCGCCTCGGGGTCCGTCTCGCGATCGGCTGGACCATGGGCGTCGTCGTCTCGGCCGCGGGCGTCTGGCTCTCCTTCAGGCTCGACCTGCCGACGGGCGCGGCGATCGTCGCGACGTTCGGGGCGGCCCTGCTGATCCTCGCGGCGGTTCGCCGGTTCGTGCCCGGCCCGTGGAGGACCGCGGCGGCCTAGAATCCCGCGCATGCCGACCAGCCGACGCACGTTTCTCGAGGAAGTCTCGTTCGCCTCCCTCATCGCCGGGTTCCCGCTCTCCGCGCAGGCGGCGCTCCTCAAAGCCGCCGAGAATCCGCCCCAACCGCTGTTCCCGAAGGCCTTGAGGAAGGGCGACACGGTCGCGCTCATCTCTCCGGCGTCGCCGGGCAACGAGCCGGACGTCAACGCCGTGGCGGTCGAGATCGTGAAGTCCCTCGGCTACGAGCCGAAGCTCATGCCGAACGCGGGCAAGTCCACGATGTACCTCGCGGGCAGCGACACCGAGCGCGCGGCCGACCTCAACGCGGCCTTCGCGGACCCGTCCGTGGACGCGGTGTGGTGCCTGCGCGGCGGGTACGGCACGTCCCGCATCCTGCCGCTGATCGACTACGAAAGCATCCGAAAGAATCCGAAGATCTTCATCGGCTATTCCGACATTACCGGGACGCTGAACGCGATCCACAAGATGACGGGCCTCGTGACGTTCCACGGACCGAACGGCGCCGACAACCAGAGCGACTACACGCTGGACCAGTTCCGGCGGGTCGTCGCGAACCCGCAGGCGGCCGGGCGCATCGCCGAGCCGCCGCCCCCGCTCCGGCCGCCGCGGGAGGGCTGGGTGGACCGGGAGAACCGCCTTTACCGGATCACGTCCGGGAAGGCGAGGGGCCGCCTCGTGGGCGGGAACATCAGCGTCTTCTCGACCCTCATCGGGACGCCGTTCGAGCCGGAGCTGAAGGGACGCATCCTTTTCCTCGAGGAGGTCGGCGAGGATCCGTACCGCATCGACCGCTGGCTCACCCAGTTTCTCCTGACGGGCAAGCTCTCGGGCCTCGCGGGCGTCGCGCTCGGCAGGTTCTCGAAGTGCACGCCGGGGGACTACAAGCCCAGCTTCGCGGGCTACGGCACCTGGTCGTGGGAGGAAGTCTGCAAGGACCGCCTCGGCAGACTCGGCATTCCCGTCGTCGCGAACCTCGTCTTCGGCCACGTGTCCGACAAGGCGACGCTCCCGCTCGGCGTCATGGCGGAGCTGGACGGCGACGCGGGCACGCTCACGCTGCTGGAGGCCGCGGTCCGGTGACGCCAAAACGCGCGACAGGCGCCGTGGCTCTGGTCATGGCGTTCGGATTCGGATTTTCTTCGAATGGTCAAGAGGGGCGGCGTTCCGGCGCGGCCGGGGCGTCACCCGCACCCGCCGCGCCCGCGCAACTTCGCGCATTCGAAGAAACCTTCCGCCGTGAGATGAGCGAGACGGGTGCCGTAGGGGCGGGCCTCGTCGTCGTGCGAGGGAGCAGGATTCTTCTCTCGTCCTATGTCGGCCCAGCCGACCGCGAGCGGAACGTCGCCGCGTCGTCCGACACGATCTGGCACTGGGCGTCGATCACGAAGACGTTCACGGCCGTGCGACTCATGCAGCTTCGCGACCGCGGGAAACTCGCGCTCTCCGACCCGATCGTGAAGTACGTCCCCGAGCTGCGAGTCGTCCACGACCCGTTTGGCGACGTTTCGGAGATCACGCTTCGGCATCTCCTGTCCCACAGTGCGGGCTTCCGGTCCGCGACGTTTCCGTGGGGCGGCGACAAGGACTGGCATCCCGACGAGCCCACGCGGTGGGAGCAGGTCGCCGCGATGCTCCCGTACACGGAGATTCTCTTCAAACCCGGCTCCAAGTACTCGTACTCGAACCCCGGCATCGTCTTTCTCGGCCGAACGATCGAAGCGCTCACGCGCGACGACTACGAGGTTGCGATGGAGAAGGACGTCTTTCGGCCCTTGAGCCTTTCGAAAGCGTTTTTCGATCGCGCGCCATACCACCTCGAAAAGGACATGGCACGCGGCTACGAGGGCGAGGTTGGCGCGCTGAAGCCCACGCGCGCGAGGTTCGACAGCGGCATCACGGTTTCGAACGGCGGACTGAACGCGCCGCTTCCCGCCCTCGCCACGTGGCTCGCGTTTCTCTCGGGCGACGGACCGCAGATCCTGTCGGGCGAGTCCTTGAGGGAAATGTGGACGCCCGTCCTTCCGACGGAGGAGCCGGGGGAATCGATCGGACTGTGCTTTTTCCTGCGCAACGTGGGCGGGACGCGCTGGATCGGCCACTCGGGCAATCAGAACGGCTTCCGGAGCCGTTTCTGGCTCGACCCTTCGACGAAGCTCGGCTACGTCGTCGTGACGAACACGAGCCCGACGAGGGGCGGGAGGGACCTCGTGAAGGACGCCGACGCGCGGCTGTTCGAGGCATTCACCTCGAGAGTTGCCCCGGCCCTCGGGAGGGACTGATGGCCGACGCGGACTCGCGCGCTGGCCTCTCGTACGCGACGCGCGAGATCCTCGACTGGCTCGCGCGGGTCCACGCGCCGCAGGAC
>JBAUSZ010000271.1:0-12900 GCA_049581965.1 Thermoanaerobaculia bacterium
CCACCGCCTCGAGCGGCCCGTCGAACGTCTCGGGAATGCGCGCCGTGCTGCCCGAGGAGCGGAGGACGGCGACGAGCCGGTCCACGATCTCGCGCCACCCGCCCGGCCGGTCCTCGCGCCGCTTCTCGAGCATCTGCCCGATCAGGCGGACGAGCGGGACGGGCAACGGAGGCGCGTCGTGCGGGGCCGCGACGGGTGGCGCCGTCGCGTTCAAGTGCGCCGCGATGTACTCGACCGGCGCCTTGCCCTCGAACGGGCGGCGGCCCGCGAGGACCTGGTAGAAGATGACTCCGAGGCTGTAGACGTCGCTTCGCCAGTCGAGCGTGGCGCCGTGCCCGAGGGCGCCGAGCTGCTCGGGCGACCCGTACGCGACCTTCCCGAGGAAAAATCCCGTCGCCGTGAGGGACTCGAGGCCGGATCCATGCTCGAAGAGCTTCGCGATGCCGAAGTCGAGGAGCTTGACGATGAGATCTCCGCCGCGCTCGATCACGAGGATGTTGTCGGGCGAGAGGTCACGGTGGACGATCCCGCGCGAGGCGAGGTATTCCATTCCGTGCGCGGCCTGGACGAGGAGCGGCAGCGTCTCGGTCCACGGCTTGCCGGCGTAGGAGGTCAGGGGCGCGCCGTCGAGGTACTCCATCGCGAGCCACGGCGTCCCGTCCTCCTCGCCGATCTCGTAGAACGTCACGACGTTCACGTGGAGGAGGCCCTTCAGGATCGCGGCCTCGCGGTCGAAGCGCACGCGCGCCTCGCGCTGGTGGACTACGGACTCGTCACCGGGACCTTCCGCCTCGCGGATGACCTTGAGGGCGATCAGGCGCCCGTCCCGCTCGTCGACGGCCTGATACACGATGCCCATGCCGCCGCGGCCGATCCGCTTCAGGATCCGGTAATGGGCGATCCGTTCGACGGCGCCGGCCAAGGACCCCGTCAGCGGCCCGTGCCCGCGGCAGAGGGGCGCAGGAAGACGTTGGCCGGATCGCCGCTTGCGCGGTCGATCTTCGAGGCGAACGCGAGGAAGACGCCGTCGCCCGAGATCTGCCGTACGACGACGCGCACGTCCGTGACCTCCGTGAGATTCAGGCCGAGGACGTTCGAGAAGAGCTCGTCCGAGAAATAGCCGTTCGGCGCGAGGCGCTTCGTGACGGACGCGACCGGCACGAAGGAGCCGGGCAGGTAGGCCGCGATCACGACGTCGCACGATGCGCCGCCGACTTCATTGAGAATCAGGTTCGTCCGATAGCTCGTGCTGTTCTCGGCTCCGTCGAACGCCATTGTCCCGAGGTTGGACTGGAACGACGAGTACCCGTGAAAATATGCGTAACCTTCCATGCCGGTCTTGTAGTCGCCGACGCCCTGCGTGGGATCGATCGTGTAGGTTTCCGTCTGGACGTCGACGCCCGCCCACCCGGTCGCCCACGTGCCATCGTTGTTTTTCGCGGCCGAGATCCGAACCGTCCCGTACGCGTTTTGGCCGGGAAGGATCCCCATGTTCGACTCGAGGATGTCCTCGAAGGAGAACACGCCGCCCGGAGAGAGTCCGACCGAGTACTGCCTCGTGACGGTGCTGTCCACCGCGTCGAGGTACTCGAGGATCGCAGAGCGCTGAACCCCGCCCGCGTTCGTCAGCGTCACGCGCGTCCGCCAGAACGGTCTCTCACCGGTTGCGAGAGGCGCACCCGCGGAGTGCACCGTCGGGAACACGAGCGGGGCGGGGCCCCCGCCGAAGGGCAGCGACGTGAGCGCCGTCCGCCCCGCGACGACACTCGGCGACGTGGGCACGAAGGAGGGATTGAGCGCGACGATCGAGACGCCGACGTGGAGCGACGAGTCCTGGGTCCGGTTGTCGATGACCGTCGCCATTCCGACGACCGAGCCCTTTTGAGCGCCGGTCGCGTCGGTCGAACTTGATTTCCACGTGATCAGTGCGTACGCGTAAGGGCCGCTCGCGAGCGGCGCCGCGTCGAAGAGCTCGTCGGCGTCGTTGATCTGGAGCGTTCCGTTCGCCGGAACGGTTTTCTCGAGCAGAACGGGCTGACCGTTCTTCGTCACGTAGCTGCCCGCGGCGTCGTGGAGCTCCACGAGGACCGTCGTGTCGTACCCGGAGGTCTCGAGGAGAAGGAGGTTCGACCGACGGTTCGCGTCGTGCGCGAGACCCGAGACGACGTGCAGGGGATCGCTCTGCCGCGTTCCCTCACCCGGCGCCGTCGGGCGCATCTCGAACCCGTAAGAGCCCGTCGGCGCGCCGGTCAGCGCGCGACGCGCGGCCGCGACGGCGGGCAGGGCCGTGTTGGCGACCAGAGCCGTGGCGCTCACCGTGGCCGCCGACGAGCGCACCTCGACGGTGAAGGCCCCGTCGACTCCGAGGAGCGTCGCGACCACGTTCCGGTAGCGACGCGTCTCGCCGGCTTCGAGCTGTATGTCGAAACGCCGGAGCGCGGAGCCGTCGCCGGGGCCGCCGACGGGGTTGAAAAACAGGGAGAGCGTGATCGGGCTCACGACGTCCGTGTTCGTGAGCCACAGGTCCGCCGCGAAACGGCCGACTCCCCTCGCGTCGGCCGCGTTCGGGAACGACGCGTAGAGGACCCGCGTCTTCGCGGCCGCGGCCGGGAGCGCGGCCGAACCCGTCGCGGCCGGGAGGATGCGCGGGCCGTCGTCCGAGACGACGAGCGTCCGAGCGGCGCTGAAGCCGACCGTCGTGAGCGCGACGGCGCCCACTTCCGTCCCGGTTTCGGCGCGGCGCTTCGTGCGGTCGATCACGAGCTGGACGGGCCGGACTTCGAACGGAGCCATCGGCCGGTCCCATGCCTGGCCATCCAGAGATTGCACGGCGATCCATGGGGCCTTGACCGAACCGACGAACGCCGCCGTCGCCGCACCGGCGTTCACGAGGCTGACCGCGACGGCCATGCCGCCGACGTCGACGTCCGCGGTCGGCGCGTTCCAAGAAACCGGCACAGCCGCCGGCGAGGGGGCGAGCATGACGAGGATCGGAACGTTCAACGTGGACGTCCCGGAGGTCACCGCAACCGATGCGTGGACGGGCGCCGCGAGAGAGGTCACGTAGAGCGATGTGACCGAGATCTCCCGGGCGGCGCCCGAGGCGAGCGTGAACCGGGCCGGATCGATCGCGAAGCCCGAATCCGCACATTGCGTCGAGGCCGTGACCGGCGCCGTCCCCGCGTTGCGGACCGTGAACGACGTCGCGGGCCTCACGCCGGCGGCCGGAACGAGGCGGGCCAGGGGCGCAGGCTCCGAGACGAGGACGAGGGAAGGCTGCACGACCGTCCCGACGGTGACCTTCTTCGGGGGCGACCACGGCCCGGCCGCTCCGCACGCGGCCTCGGCCCGCACCTCGAACACGTAGTCGCCCGGCGGGCCCGTGAAGGACGCCGAGCCGGTCGTCACGACCCATTCGCTGCCGTTCGGCTCGAGGGCGCTCGTGCGCCGGATTCGGAAAGTCAGGTTCGTGGTGCCTCCGCCCGGGCCCGGACCGGCGCCGAGCGTGTTCCAGGAGACGACCCACGTCGAGAAGGCGGGAGGGTTCTCCGGCGAGGCCGTGAGCTGACCGACCGTCGGCGGCGCGTTACAGACGGTGCTGACGGGCACGGCGAGGACGTTCGAGACGACCGCGACCGGCGACAGGCACGAGGTGTGCACGGTCACGCGGTGGTAGAGGGTCGTGGCGCCCGCCGGTGCGGCCGGAAAGGTCAGCGCCGTCCGCTGGGTCGTCGTCGCGTCGGACACCAGCTTGAAGGCGGCGTCGAGGGCCCGCTGGACGACGTACGTGTTCGCCGCGCTCGCCGCGACCTGCCCGCCGAGGACGTTCGTCCACGAGATGGCGTAGGTTTCGCCCGACTGGATTCCGGACGGGCCCGTGAGGACGGGGGAGGCGGGAACGCAGGCATTAGTCCCTTGCGCGGCTGCCGGAGCCGCGGCGAGGTCGGCAGCGAACGCCGCCGCTCCGGCGAGGCGGAGCGCGATACGGAGGGGAAAACCCATCGTTCTCTAGAATCCCTTCTGAATGCTTCCTCGGGAGTGTCTCGGCTCGGTTCCCACCCCACGCGTTTCCGGCTGGATCCGGGCCGTGGCCGCTCTCGTCCTCGCGCTCGCGGACCCCGCCGCGGCGCAGCCGATTCTACCCCCCGACGCGGCGGTCAAGGCCTACCAGGCGGGCGTCGAAGCGGCGGGCCGCAAGGATTGGGCGGCGGTCCTCGATCGCATGGACGAGGCGCTCGGAACCGGGCACCGCGAGGTCAAGGAGCACTTCGGGACGACGCGAAACTACGTCGACCTCTACGATCCCTACTACTTTCGAGGGGCGGCCCTCATGGAGCTCGGGAACGAAGACGCCGCGCGCGGGGACCTGGCCCGCTCGCGCGAGGCGGGTCTCATCAGGCGCTTCCCGGAGTACGGCGACCTCCTCGCGAGGATCGAGGCGCTCGATCGGCGCAAGTCCGCCCGGGAGGCCGCCGCTGCGGCCACGCCGCCTCCGGCCATTCCGACTCAGGCGGTCGTCCCGGCGTCGCCCACGGCGGCGGCCGCACCTCTCGCACCCACCGCCGCCGCGCGAAGGATCGACGCCGGGGGCGCAAGCGTCGAGCGGGTGCTCGTCCTCTTCTCGGCCGGGGATCTCGGCGGAGCCGAAGAGGCCCTCGCCGCACTCCGGTCTGCGCACCCCGACGCCCGCGAGGCGGACCTCCTGCAGTGCCTCGTCGCCGGCACGCGCTACGTGCTCGAGGGAGGGACGGACCCGCTCCTCCTGTCGCGCGCCCGCCGGGCGCTCGGAGCCTGGCGCGAGCGGGGAGGCCCGCGGCGCACCGAGGAGGCCTTTCTGTCGCCTTCGCTCCTCGCGGCGCTCAGCGGACCTTGACCACCCAGGTTCCGGCCGCGAGGTCCTGAAAGGCGCGCCTCTCTTTCTCGAAGAACGCCCACGCCCAACCCAGGCCGAGCGGGAGGCCCGCGAGGACGCAGACGACCGCGCGAACGAAAGCCGACGGCCATCCGATCCCCCGGCCCGACGGGGCGCCGCGCTTGACGACCGCGAGGCCAAGAAGCGACTTCCCGGGTGTCCGCCCGCGCCACGCCCAGCCACCGACGACGTAGAGGGTGTTCGCGAGGAGCGCGAGGAGGATCGAGAGCACCGTGATCACGCGAAACGCCCAGTCGGGCGCGGCGTCGCGGGTCTGGAGCTCGGAGCGGAAGTAGTCGATCAGGAAGACGGGAGCGAAGAGGAGAACGTTGACCGCCGCGAGGATCACGGCGTCGACGATCGCCGCGAGGAGGCGGACGAGCGGGTTGGCGGCGTTGCGCGGCCCTTCGTTGCGCGCCGGCGAGCGGCGCTCGAGAAAGCTCGCGGCGCGGGCGCTCATCGGGGGGCGCTCGGGGTTATCGGCCTCGTTCAGCCGCATGGAGAAGTCGGCGAGCTCGCGCGGCGGCGCGGAGTCCGCCGGAGCCGCGTCCGGCGGCACGGCCGGGGGCGCGATCGTCGAGACCTCGTCGGGCGCTCCCCCGACCGGCGGGAAGACGTCGATCACGAGAGACGGCTCCCTGGCGTGTCCGCGGTCCACGTCTCTGAAGAGGTCCGAGGCCGAGATCGGACTCGCGGCCGGTGGCGGCGGCGCCTGAGCGAGACCGGGACTCGTGGCGCCGGGAGCGGACTCGTGCGCGAGATCCGAGGGCGGCCGGGGTGGGGCGTCGGGCAACTGCTCGGCGGACAGCATCGCCGTGCGCTCGGTAGGGGCGTTTGGCGCGAGGAGGCGAACCTCGATCACCGCCGCGCCCAGCTGAAGACGGTCGCCGTTCACGAGACGGGTCTCGTGCAGGATCCGTTTGCCGCCGACGAACGTGCCGTTCGAGGAGTTCAGGTCCTTCACGATCGCCTCGCCCCGGTCGAAGGTCAGGAGCGCGTGCGAGCGCGAGACGGACTCGTGCTCGAGCCGCACCGTGGACGTGCGGCTCCGGCCGAGAGTCACTTCTCCGTCGGAAAGCTCGATCTCCCGGCCCTCGGCCGAGAGGACGTAACGCCACTTCTCCCCTGTCACCGTGGAGGAAATTGTACCCGCCCTCCGAGCGCCGCCGCGGTGAACGTGCCTCCCCGCCCTGCGAGGGCCGCGGGAGCCCCCTCGAAGACGACGCGCCCGCCCGCCGGCCCGCCGTCCGGTCCCAGCTCGATCAGGTGGTCCGCGCGCGCGAGGAAAGCGGTGTTGTGCTCCACGGCCACGATCGAGTGGCCGGCCGCGAGGAGCCTGCGGAAGACCGCGAGGAGAACGTCCACGTCCGAGGGTGCGAGGCCCGTCGTCGGCTCGTCGAAGACGAAAAGGACGGGCGCCTTCGGAACGCCGGCACCGCGCAGGAACGACGCGATCTTGAGGCGCTGCGCCTCGCCACCCGAAAGCGTCGCCGTCGACTGGCCCAGTGCGAGGTACCCGAGACCCGCGTCCGTCAGCGGCGCGAGACGACCGTCGATCGCGGGCGCGTCTGCGAAGAGGACCCGCGCCTCGTCCACGGTCGTCCCGAGCAGCTCGTCCACGTTCCTCCCGCGCAGACGCACCTCGAGGACCTCAGGCTTGAATCGACGTCCATCGCAGATCTCGCACACGACGACGACGTCCGCGAGGAATTGCATGTCCACCGTCACGACTCCCGCGCCCTCGCAACGCTCGCAGCGGCCCCCGGCGGCGTTGAAGCTGAACGCCCCTTTCCCGAGCCTGCGCTCCTTCGCGGCCGGCGTCCGCGCGAGGAGGGCCCGGATCTCGTCCCAGGCCTTCGTGACCGTCGCGGGGTTCGAGCGCGAGGAGCGCCCGAGCGGCGATTGGTCGACGAGGACGACGTCCGAGACGCTCTCGAGGCCCTCGATGGCGTCGTGCTCCCCCACCGCGTCGAGCCCGGGCAGCAGGCCCTTTCCCATGCGCTGCCGCGCCCCGGCCGCGAGCACGTCGACGACAAGCGAGGACTTCCCCGAGCCCGATACGCCGGAGACCGCGACGAGGCCACGGAGAGGGAAGGAGACCGAGAGATTCTGGAGATTGTTCGCGCGCGCGCCCACGACACTTAGCGCGTCGACAGGCATGCGAAGCAGGTCGCCGCGCCGGCTTTTCTTGGAAGGTGAATGGGCGCTCCGGCTCGGGCGGGCGGCCGGCGCTTCATGGCGTGCCTGCACCTCGAGCGGCCTTCGGCTAGCACCCCCTTCTCGGAAAGTGCCGAAGGCGCCCACCGTTTCAGCTGCCACGCCATCGCTCGCAGCGCCCTCCGGGTAAGACCTGCTCTCCGAAGCAAGGAGTATTTCCCTCTCCTTTTTCAACGATTTCCCGGTCGCGGTGTCCTTGCCCTCGAGTGCCTCCGGCGTCCCCTCGAAGACGAGCCGCCCGCCGAGCGCGCCCGCCCCGGGGCCGAGGTCGATCACGTGGTCCGCCGCGCGGATGACGTCCGTGTCGTGCTCCACCGCGACGACGGCGTTGCCCGCGGCCGCGAGCCGCCCGAGGACGGCGAGGAGGCGATGGGTATCGCGGGGATGGAGCCCGACCGTGGGCTCGTCGAGGACGTAGAGCGTGCCCGTCAAGGAGTTGCCGATCGCCGAGCCGAGCTGGATGCGCTGGGCCTCGCCGCCCGAGAGCGTCCGCATCGTGCGCGCGAGCGTCAGATAGGACAGGCCGATCTCGACGAGCGTCCGTGCGCGGCGTCCGAGCTCCTCGACGAGAGCCGCCGCCCGTTCACGCTCGGTCCGAGCGAGCGGGAGGTCGCCGACGAACGCGAGGAGCTCCTCGAGCGTGAGGTCGCAGACCTGGGCGATCGTCTTCCCGCCCACCGTCACGGCGAGGGCTTCGGGCCTCAGGCGGGCGCCGCCGCACTCCGGGCAGGTCGCGTAGCCGCGATAACGCGCGAGGAGAACACGGACGTGCACCTTGTACCGCTTCTTTTCGAGATACTTGAAGAGCCCCTCCACGCCGTACCAGTCCCCGGATCCCTTCCACACGACGTCGCGTTCCCTCCGGGTGAGCTCAGCCCAGGGCACGTCCCACCGCAACTTCAGTCGCCGAGAGGCGGTCTTGAGGTCGTCGTATGCGCTCTCGTAGGAGGGCGAATTGAACGGCGCGACGGGCCTCTCGCGCAGGGTCTTCCCCGTGTCGGGGATCACGCGCGCCGGGTCGATCCCGACGATGCGCCCGAAGCCCTGGCACGCCTCGCACGCGCCGCGCGGCGAGTTGAACGAGAAGAGCGCGGGAACCGGGTCCGCGAACGCGCGGCCGCAGGCGTTGCACGAGAGCCCGCGGCGAAACGTGCGGGCGGATGCGAGGGGCTCGCCGGCGCGAAGCACGCGCGCTTCGCCGTCCGAAGAGTCGAATGCCAATGAAAGTGAAGAGAGGATTTCCGGATCGTCGGTGCGCAGCACGTGGCGGCCGACGAGGAGGGGGAAGGGACCGGGGATTTCTTCGAACAACATGGGGCCGGGCGCCGCCGCCGCCACGCCCGCGGATCGAGCCGCCGCGCCGCCCTTTACCTCTTTCCCACTCGAAGAAATTTCCAGTACCTCACCCGCAGCAGAGACATGGCGATAGAAGCCCAACCGTCTCCACTCGGCGCTCTCCACCTCGAACGACGCGACCTTCCGCGGCGCGATCACGAGCAGGCGCGCGCCCTCGCCAAACTCCGCGAGGAGCGCCGCGCGGACGCTCTCGGGCGTCTCGCGGCGGACGACGCTCCCGTCGCGGGGGCAGTGCAGCGTCCCCGCAGCCGCGAAGAGCAGGCGGAGAACGTCGTGGATCTCGGTCGCCGACCCGACCGTCGAGCGCGCGGAGCGGGCCGGCGCCTTCTGCTCGATCGCGATCGCGGGCAGGACGTGCGAGATCTCGTCCACGTCGGGCCGTTCGAGTCGCTCGAGGTACTGGCGCGCGTACGTGGACATCGACTCGACAAAACGACGCTGGCCCTCCGCGTAGAGCGTGTCGAAGGCGAGCGAGGACTTGCCCGACCCGGAGGGGCCCGTCACGACGGTGAGCGCACCCACGGGGAACGCGCACGTGACTCCCTTGAGGTTGTGCGTGCGCGCGTTGACGACCGTGATGGCCTCGGCGCCGCGTCTTGCGACCCGGAGAGGCGCCGTCACCGGGAGAAGACCGCGATCTGGTTCATGCCGAGAAGGAAACGCCGGTAGTGGACGAGAGAGAGGCCCGCCGCGCGTCCCGCGCCTTCGAGCGCGGCCCGATCGAGAAGGGTCTCGTGCTCGTCGCGCGCATGCGGGGAGAGGAGGCGGAGTGCAGCGCCGGCCTCCAGCGGGAGCCGGCCGAGCGGATGCGGCGTCGTCGCGATCAACCGGCCTCCCGGGGAAAGAAGAGAAGAAAGGCGGGAGAGAATCGTCGGGGGCTCGGCGACGTGCTCGAGGACCGCCAGCAGGAGAATTCCTTCGAACGGCGCCCTCGCCTGGAGCGCCGCCGGAGCCGCGCCCCGCCCGATGTCCCATTCGTAGAAATCCCGCTCCGGAAACCTGCGCCGTTGCTCGGCGAGAATCTCCGGGTTCCGATCACAGCCGGTGTACGACGGGAGGCGGGCCGGCAGATCGGTCAGCCCGCAGCCGACGTCGAGGACGCGCACGCCCGGCGGCACGTGCTCGAGCGCGGCGGCGAGCCGCACCGCGCCGACGCGCCGCGTCAGCAGGCCGTAAAAGGTCGAAGAAGACGCCACGGGAGCGTTTTAGCACCTCCCCGTGACAGGAACAGCCACTCCGCGGCATCCTGCGGACGAGGGGGGCGGCATGACCTCACCGGAATTCACCCTGCGCGAGGCGCGGCGCGAGGACGTGCCGGCGATCGTGGGCCTCATCGCGGACCTCGCGCTCTACGAGCGCCAGCCCGAGGACTGCCGTGCGGACCCGCGGCTCCTCGAGGAGCATCTCTTCGGGCCGAGGCCGTACGCCGAGGTCGTCCTCGCCGAGGCGGGGAGCGACGTCATCGGCTTTGCGCTTTTCTTCCACAACTACTCGACGTGGCTCACGCGGCCCGGCCTCTACCTCGAGGACCTCTACGTGAAGCCCGGGCGCCGCGGCCGGGGCGCCGGCAAGGCGCTGCTCGTGCATCTGGCCCGGATCGCCGTCGCACGAGGCTGCGGACGCATGGAGTGGAGCGTCCTCACGTGGAACGAGCCTGCGATCGGTTTCTACAGGTCCCTCGGGGCCGTGCCAATGGACGGCTGGCGGACCTACCGGCTCGCGGACGGTGCCCTGAGCGCTCTGGGGGGATAATCTTCTTCCAGGACCCCCGGAAGGACATCCGTGCAGAAGCCGAAGTCTCAGGCGGACACGCAGCCGTTCAAGTCGCGCGAAGGCCGAAGAGCCTCCTCCGGCGTGACGGGGCGTCCCGCGACGCTTCTGATCGACTCGCCCGACGCGACCGTCCTCTTCGACGTCGAAGGCCGGGTCCTCTTCGCGAACATCACGGCGCTCGCCGAAGGCGTGCCGAGCCCCGGCAGCATCGAGGGTCCCCCGGACTCCGCCGGCCCGTTCTGGTCGAATCCGGAGGGGCGAACGCGCTTCCTCGCGGCGGGCGCCGCCGGGGGCCTGAGGAACTGGGAGAACCGGCTCCCGGCCGGCGTCGACATCGCGGAGCGGCTCTACTGGATCTCGACCTGCTTCGCCCCGCAGGCCGGGGAAGGTGGCTTCGTCGCCAGCGCGCGCGAGGTCACGGGGGCGGTCACGGGTTCACGGGGCGACGCCGAGCCCGCCGCCGAGCCCGCGGACGCTCTCACCGGGTTCGCAAACCGCGAGCAGTTTCACTTCGAGCTCGAGCGCGAGATCGCGCGGGCCGACCTCTTCGCGCGGCCGCTCGCTCTCATCATCCTCGGGCTCGACAACTTCAAGACCCTCAACGACACGCACGGCCTCCTCGCCGGCGACCAGTACCTGCGCTCGATGGCGGACACGCTGCGGGCCTCGCTGCAGCCCGGTGAGACGTGCGGACGCGTCGGCGGCGACGAGGTTGCGATCCTCCTGCCCGGTACGGGCGCCACGGAGGCGACCGCCCGTGCCGAGACGATCGTCTCGCTCATCAAGAAGCTCGCGCCCGACTGGGAGGGCAATGCCCTCTCGCTCACGGCGAGCGCCGGCGTCACGGTCTTCCCCGAGCACGCGGGGGGCGCGGCCGATCTTTTCCTCGCGGCCGACCTCGCGATGCACCAGGCCAAGCGCCGGGGAGGCGCGCGCGTGCGACTCCACGATCCGTCCGATCGCGAGCGCGACCGGACGGGTCGCCTCCGTGAGCAGTCGAACCGGATCCGCGCCGCGCTCGCCGAATCGCGCTTCATCCCCTACTTCCAGCCCGTCGCCGAAGTCGGGACCGGGCGCGTCGTCGCCGTCGAGACGCTTGCGAGAATGCGCGAGCCGGATGGTCGCATCGCGCTCCCCGGCGAGTTCCTCGGCGCGGCCGAGCGCTTCGGAATCGTGACGGCGATCGACCGCGCCATCATCGCGGGGGCGTTCGACGCCCTCGCGGCCGCACGCAAGAAGATCAGCCCCGAGCTCGAGATGGGGATCAATCTCTCGGGCATCGACTTCGACGACGATGCGCTCGTCGCCGACATCTCCCGCCTCGCGCGCGCCAAGGGCATTCGTCCCGAGCGCATCACCTTCGAGATCACGGAGACGGCGGCGGTTCGCGACTTCGACCGCGTGCTGGACTTCACGCGCGCGCTCACGTCCGAGGGCTTCCGTTTCGCGCTCGACGACTTCGGGATGGGTTTTTCCTCGTTCCGCTACCTCCGCGAGCTTCCGGTCTCGTCCCTCAAGCTCGACATCAGCTACGTGCGCGACCTGCCGAAGCAGAAGGCGAACCGCGTGTTCGTGCGCGGGATGGCCGGCATCTGCCGCGGCCTCGGGGTCAAGACGGTCGCCGAGGGTGTGGAGTCCGAGGACGTCTGGGAGATCCTCCCCGAGCTCGGCGTCGACCGGGCGCAGGGCTGGCATCTCGGCTTCCCCGAGGCCACCCTCCCGGTCGTCGACGTGGACGCGAGCCAGCCTCTCCCGCGGAGATACAGGCCCTGATCCCGAGGGTCCGCGGCACGGCGAAGCGCGCCTCGGGCGCGGCCGTGGACGTCCTGATCCTCGTCGCGGTCGGAGCCCTCGTCGCGGGAGTCGTCGCCCTCGCCCAGCGCTGGGAGGCCCCCATCCGGCCGACGGTCGAGATCGATCTCTCGCCCGCTGCCCTGCCCGGTTACACGCTTCTCTCGCTCTCGCGCGGCTTCGCGGCCTACCTCCTCTCGCTCGTCTTCACGCTCGTCTTCGGGACGATCGCGGCGCACGGAAAGCGCGCCGAGAAGATCCTCGTCCCGCTCCTCGACATCGGTCAGGGAATTCCCGTCCTCGGCTTCTTGCCGGGGCTCGTGCTCGGGATGGTCGCGCTCTTCCCGCGTACGAACGTCGGGCTCGAGCTCGCCTGCATCGTCATGATCTTCACGGGGCAGGTCTGGAACATGACCTTCTCTTACATCGCTTCGTTGAGATCGATCCCGGCCGAGCTGCACGAAGTCGCGCGCATCCACCGGTTCTCGTTCTGGAGACGCTTCCGCACGGTCGAGCTCTCGTCGTCCGTGATCGGCCTCGTCTGGAATTCGATGATGTCGATGGCGGGCGGCTGGTTCTTCCTGACCGTGAACGAGGCCTTCACGCTCGGAAACCACGACTTCCGGCTGCCCGGCGTCGGCTCGTACATGGCGGTGGCGATCGACAGGGGTGACCGGCGCGCGATGGCCTGGGCCGTCTTCGCGATGGTCGTCATGATCGTTTCCGTCGATCAGCTTCTCTGGCGGCCGCTCGTCGCGTGGTCGCAGCGCTTTCGCGTCGCCGAGGTCTCCGGCACGCCGGAGGCGCGATCGTGGGTCCTGGACCTCATCCGCCGCTCCGGCGTCCTGCGG
>JBAUSZ010000272.1:0-13433 GCA_049581965.1 Thermoanaerobaculia bacterium
CGCGTCGGGCGTCGCCGTCGAGGTCTCGAGCGCGGGCCTCAGGAAAGCCGTCGGCGAGGAGTACCCCGCTCCCCCGCTCCTGGCGAGCCTCGTCGCGGCAGGCGTTCCGATCGTCTTCTCGTCCGACGCGCACGCGCCGGCGGAGGTCGCATGGGGACGCGACCGGATCGAAGCCGCGGCGCGTGCGGCCGGCGCGAAGGAACATCTGAGCTTTCGGAAAAGAGAGAGAAGAAGACACCCCTTCTGAAATGCAGGCGTCCGGTCAACGGGAGACGGTCTGCAAAGTTTCTTAGAAGGTGAATGGCCGCAAGCCGCTCGAGTCGCCGCGATGTGGGCGCCGCCGCCGCGGCCCCACTCATCCTTCTAAGAAATCTTCCTCTTCTCTTTCCCTTCTTCCGAAACCAGCTCCACCGAAAACGCCGGCGTCACCGTGAGCTTCAGGCTCGCGAGGCGGCAGGGCCAGCCCTCTTTCGCGAGGCGCCCCGCGATGCGGTCCCAGATCCACCGGGCGAGGTTCTCGGCGGTCGGGACCGTCTTCGCGAACTCCGGGATCTCGGCATTCAGGTGGCGGTGATCGAGTGGGCGATCCACCTCTTCCTTCAGGATGCGGTCGAGATCCGTCAGGTTTACGACCATCCCGGAGACGGGATCCGCGTCGCCTGCGACCGAGACCTCCAGCGCGTAATTGTGGCCGTAGCCGGCCGGGTTCGTCGCATCGCCGTACGTCGCGTGGTTCCACTCTTCGCTCTTCTCCGGGTTGTAGAGCCGGTGGGCCGCGTTGAAGTGGATCGTCCGCGAGAGGAGAACCATCGCACGGAACTATAAGGCCCCGTCCCCGCCCTCCGGAACCCGGGAGTGCGCCGCGGGTTAGGCCGTCACCGCGGTGCGAACCCGGACGACCTTCGCGACCTCCTCGGCGAGGCGGCCGGGGTCCACTTCCTGGAGCTCGTAGCGCACGCGCACCGCGGGCTTCGCGAACGTCACGACGCGCATGAGGTCGATCGGGGTTCCGACGACGACGACGTCGCACGGAGTCGCCGCGATCGTCTGCGCGAGGTCCGCGATCTGCGCGTCGCCGTAGCCCATGGCCGGCAGGATCCCGGCCGCGTTCGGGTACTTGCGGTAGGTCGCCTCGATCGAACCGACGGCGTAGGGCTGCGGGTCGACGATGCGCGCCGCGCCGGCCCTCTTCGCCGCGACGAGCCCCGCACCAAAGCTCATGCCGCCGTGCGTCAGGGTGGGGCCATCCTCCACGACGAGGGCCCTCTTGCCCCGCACGAGCTCGGGATGCTCGCAGACGACGGGCGAGTTCGTGCGCAGGACACGTGCCTTCGGGTTCAGCCTCGCGGCGGCAACCTCGACCGCGTGGATGTTCCCCTCGTCGGCGGTGTCGCACTTGTTCACGAGGATGACGTCCGCGCGCCTGAAGTTCGCCTCGCCCGGGTGGTACGCGGTCTCATGGCCGGGCCGGTGCGGGTCGGCGATGCAGATGTGGAGATCCGGGACGTAGAACGGGAGGTCGTTGTTCCCGCCGTCCCAGAGAATCACGTCGGCTTCGGCCTCGGCTCGCCTCAAGATCCGCTCGTAGTCCACGCCGGCATAGACGACGAAGCCGTTGTCCAGGTGCGGCTCGTACTCCTCGCGCTCCTCGATCGTGCACTTCTCCCGGTCGAGGTCCGCGGTGGTCGAAAAACGCTGGCAGGCCTGCGCCGCGAGATCGCCGTAGGGCATCGGGTGGCGGACCGCGACGGTCTTGAGCCCCTTCTCCTTGAGGATGCGCGACAGGTAACGCGTCGTCTGGCTCTTGCCCGCTCCCGTGCGGACCGCCGTGACGGCGATGACGGGGACCTTCGCCTTCAGCATCGTCCGGTCCGCGCCGAGGAGCAGGAAGTCCGCTCCTGCGGCGACCGCGCGCGAGGCGAGGTGCATGACCTGCGCGTGCGCAACGTCCGAGTACGAAAAGACACAGAGGTCGATCCTCTCGTTGCGGATGAGGTCCTCGAGGGAGTCCTCGGCGACGATCGGAATGCCGTCCGGATAGAGCGAACCCGCGAGCGCTGCCGGATACCGGCGGCCTTCGATGCCCGGGATCTGCGTCGCCGTGAAGGCGACGATCTGATGGCCGGGCTTGTCGCGGAAGACCGTGTTGAAGTCGTGGAAATCGCGGCCGGCGGCGCCGAGGATGACGACACGCCTCACGGGACTCTGCATGAAGACCCTCCGCGGGGACCCACCCCGCACATCCAAAGTCTAGGGGCTCCGGCTGAAAAAAGGCCTGATTCGGATGCTCTAGCAGGGGAAAAAGCCCCTGTTTTCAGGCCTTTCCGGGCTATTTCAACCCGAGAAGCTCGACCTCGAAGAGCAGCGTCGCGTTCGGCGGGATGACGCCTCCGGCCCCGCGGGAGCCGTAGCCGAGTGCCGCCGGGATGAGGAGCGTGCGCTTGCCGCCGACCTTCATCGTCGCGACACCCTCGTCCCAGCCCCTGATGACCATTCCGAGGCCGATCTGGAACTCGAACGGCTGTCCGCGGTCCACCGAGCTGTCGAACTTCTTGCCCTTGGCGGCGTTCTCCCAGAGCCACCCCGTGTAATGCATGACGCACGTCTGCCCGGGTTTTGGTGAGGCTCCTGTTCCGAGCACGGCGTCTTCGTACTGGAGGCCGGAAGGCGTCTTGATCATTTTGGACAATTTCTCCTGTTTCTCCTTCTGCGGCGCGTCGGCGGGTTTCGCCGCGTTTTCTTCGATCGGAAGAGAAAAGGCTACGTACGAGGTCAGGCTCGCCGTGGCAAACGCCAACGCCAGTCGGAACGAACGAGTCACGTGATCTCCTTTCAGAAAAATCTCGCGGAGCTTCCCGTCTCTGGTTTCATCGGCGCGTTCCCACCGTATTCGCCGCGTGGACGTAGGCGTCCACCCGCGCGACGTCGTCCTTCGACCCGAGGTAGATCGGAGTCCGCTCGTGATTCCGCGTCGGCCGAATGTCGAGAATGCGCCTCCCGCCGTCGCTCGCGGCACCGCCCGCGGCTTCCGCGACGAGCGCGAGGGGCGCGGCCTCGTACATGAGGCGGATCTTGCCTTGCGGGCTCTTCGACGTCGCCGGGTAAAGATAGATCCCGCCCTTGAGGACGATCCGGTGAAAATCCGAGACGAGCGCGCCCGAGTAGCGCGTCGAATAGGGCCGGCCCGTCGCGGAATCCTTCTCGCGCACCCACTCGACGAAGCGGCGTGGCCCCTCCGCCCAGTCGCGGATCGTGCCCTCGTTCGCGCCGTAGTACGGGCCGTGGCTCGGGATTCGGATCTCGGGGTGGGAGAGGAGGAACTCTCCGACGCTCGGGTCGAGCGTGAAGCCGTGAACCGTGCGCCCCTCGGTGTAGACGAGCGTCGTCGACGGGCCGTAGAGAAAGTACCCGGCGACGACCTGCTCGTGCGAGATGCGCGCCATGAGCTCGGCCTCCGAGCGCACCTCTCCGCGGCCCGAGAGGCGCCGGACGGAGAAGATCGAGCCGACGCCGGCGTTCACGTCGAGGTTCGACGAACCGTCGAGGGGGTCGAGGAAGACGATGTACTTGCCGGACTCCACGTTCTCCGGAAGGTGCGCGGGGAGGTCCATCTCCTCGGTCACGATCGTCGGGACGAGCTGGCCGTAGGCGAAAGCCTCCAGGAAGATCTCGTTCGCCAGCGCGTCGAGCTTCTGCTGCTGCTCGCCCTGGACGTTGATCTCGCCCGACGCGCCGAGTACTTCCGTGAGTCCCGCGGACGCGAGGATTCGGCTGATCCTCTTGCCCGCAAATGCGAGCTGCGAGAGCAGGTCCGAAAGCTCCCCGGTGGCCGCCGGGTGTTGGCGCTCCGTCTCGAAGAGGAAGCGATTGAGCCGCGTGCCGACTTTCGTCATGGCCCTGCCTCCGCCCCCGCGCGCGCGGCCCCGAGGAGCGCGCAGCGGTCGTTCGTGATCACCTTCACCGGGATCCTCGCGAGGACCGGCGCGAGGCGCCCCTTGTCGCAGAAGGCGCCGAAGAACGTGCCGTCCTGGATCTTCGGAAGCATCTTCGGCGCGATGCCGCCGCCCACCCAGACCCCGGCCGTCGCGAGGACCTTGAGCGCGAGATTACCCGCCTCGGCTCCGTAGATCGAGAGGAAACGTTCGAGCGCCCGTCCCGCGACCTCGTCCCGCTCCGACAGGCCTGCCCGCGTGACGGCGGGGGCCGGGTCCCCCTCGCGGGCGATCTCTGCGGAGAGCCAATCGGGCTCCGGAACCCCGGCGCGCGCCCGCTCGAACGCATAGAGCTCTGCGAATCCCGGCCCCGAGAGGACGCGCTCGACCGACACGTGACTCCATTTGCGCTGGAGGTGACGCAGGAGGTCGACCTCGACCGGTCCGCGGGGCGCGAACGACGCGTGGCCGCCTTCGGATGCCTGCGGAACGAGCCGGCCGCCGGAGCGGACGAGATACGCCTCACCGAGACCCGTGCCCGCGGCGATGAGGGCCGCGTTGCCCTCGGGATCGGCGACGCCGGCGTTCAGGACTGCGAAGTCCGAGTCGGCGAGCTCGAAGATGCCGAGCGCGTTCGCATAGAGGTCGTTCACGAGGGCGACGCGCCGAAGCCCCAGGCGGCGCGCGAGAATGGCGGCGTCGACGACCCACGGGAGGTTCGTCGCCTCGCACCTTCCGTGCCTCACGGGACCGGCGACCCCGAAGCCGGCGCCCTCGACCGAGCGGCCGCGCAAGAACGCCTCGACGGGGCGCTCGAGGCCGGCCTCCTCGCGGCTCGGGAACCGCGCCTCCTCGCGCGAGACGAGGCGGCCGTCCTCCGACTCGAAGAGCGCGAGGCGGACGTTCGTTCCGCCGACGTCCCCGGCGAGGATCAAGTGGATCCCGCCCCTTCGCCCGTGAGCGCGGGCGCGTCCGCGAGAAAGACGAGCATGCCGTCCCGCGGCGCCACTCGCGCGGCCGGCAGGGCCGGGTCTCCGTTCAGGACCCGTCGGAACGCCGCGTTCTTGTCCTTCCCGGTCACGAGGAAGGCCACGTGCCGCGCCGCGTTGATCAGTGGAAGCGTGAACGTGACGCGCGAAGACGGCGGCTTCGGCGCGCCCTCCACGCGGACGACGAGGCGCGTCTTCTCCTCGACCGCCGGGTGCCCCGGGAACAGCGACGCCGTGTGGCCGTCCGGGCCCATCCCCAGCAGGATCAGATCGAACCGGGGGATGTCCAAAGAGACCGAATATTCCTCGAGTGGAAGAGAAAGAGAAGAAGAAAACGTCCGGAGCAGATCGGTCTCGTAGAGTTGCGCGGCGTCCGGCTCGGTCGCGGGGATCCGGTGGATATTCTTGGAAGGTAAGGGAACCCGGCGCAGGAGCACGTCGAGCGCTGCTTGGTCATTCCGACCCTTGTCACCCTCCGGCACGCACCTCTCGTCCCCCCAGAAGACGTGGACTTTCTCCCAATTCACCTTCGAAGAAATCAGCGGTGCGGCGAGGATGCGATAGCTCGAGAGAGGCGTCGTTCCCCCCGCGAGGGAGCAAAAGAACTCCCCCCTCTCCGCAACCGCCTTCGCCGCGAGCGTCACGAAGAGAAACACGGCGGCATCCGCGACGTCTTCCGCGGTCGCGAACGGGCGGACGTCGCTCACGGGCGACGCCAGCGCCTCCCGTCCCGCGCAAGAAGGGCGACGGCGGCGTCCGGGCCCCAGGTGCCGGCCTCGTAGTTCGGGTGGTCGAGCGGCGGGTTGTCGCGCCACGTGTCGAGAAGCGGCGTCACGCGCTCCCACGCGGCCTCGACCTCGTCGCGACGCGCGAAAAGCGTCGAGTCGCCGTGCATCGCGTCCATGAGGAGGCGCTCGTAGGCCTCGGGCTGCGAGGCTCCGAAGAACTCCGAGTAGCGAAAGTCCATCGTCACGGGATCGACCTTCATCGTGGGGCCCGGCTGCTTGGCGCCGAACTTCAGGGCGATGCCCTCGTCGGGCTGGATGCGCAGGATCAGGGCGTTCGGTTCCTGCCGCATGACGCCGACCTGGCGAAACAGCGAGATCGGCGGCGTCTTGAACTGGATCGCGATCTCCGTGACGCGCTTCGTGAGACGCTTGCCGGCGCGGAGGTAGAACGGAACCCCGGCCCATCGCCAGTTCTCGATCTGGACCTTCCACGCGGCATAGGTCTCGCGGAGGGACATCGGGTTGACGTCCTTCTCGGCCCGGTAGCCCGCGACGGGCTGGCCGTCGATCGCACCCGCGCCGTATTGCCCGCGCACCGTGTCGCGCAGGATCTCCTCCGGCGTCTGCGGCTGGACGCACTTCAGGACCTTGACCTTCTCGTCGCGCACCGCGTTCGGGTCGAAGGCCACGGGGGGCTCCATCGCGACGAGGCACAGGAGCTGGAGGACGTGGTTCTGGATGATGTCGCGCAGGACGCCCGCCTCCTCGTAAAAGCGGCCCCGGTTCTCGACGCCGATGGACTCGGCGACCGTGATCTGCACGTGTTCGACGTACCGGCGGTTCCAGAGCGGCTCGAAGATCCCGTTGCCGAGGCGGAAGACGAGGATGTTCTGCGTCGTCTCCTTGCCGAGGTAGTGGTCGATGCGGAAGATCTGGCGCTCGCGGAAAACGTGCGAGAGCTCCTCGTTGAGCGCGCGCGCCGTCGCGAGATCGCGTCCGAACGGCTTCTCGACGATGACGCGCGACCAGCAGGAGCCGTCCGCCGGGCGGAAGACCCCGGACACCTCCGGTGAAGACCCGCGAATCGGGTAGACGAAGCCCGCGTCGCCGAGGTGCTGGACGACCGTGCCGATCATCGAGGGCGGGATCGCGAGGTAGAAGAGGCGGTTCCCGGGGATGCGCCGCTCTTTCTCGATCGCCTCGAGGCGCGTCTTGAGGTCGGCGAAGTTCTTCCCGCTTTTCAGGTCGCCGCGGAAGAAAAAAAGGCGAGACTCGAAGTTCTTCCACTTGGCCTCGTCCACCGGCTTCTTGCGCGCGAACTCGGCGACGGCCTGCCTCATCTCGGCGCGGTACGTCTCGTCGGACTCCCCCGTCCGCGCGTAGCCCACGATGCACGTTCCGGGCGGCAGCTGCCCCTCGGCGGCGAGTTCGAAGAGCGCCGGGACGAGCTTGCGCTTCGAGAGATCGCCCGAGCCTCCGAAGATGACGATCGTGGCGGGCTCGGGCGGGGCGGCACTCACGGCTTCTTCACCACGGTGTGCCCGCCGAACTCGTTGCGGAGCGCGTTCAGAAAACGCGGGCCGTAGGCGTTCTCTTGTCGTGACCGGAAGCGGGCCTGGAGCGAGGCCGTGATCACGGGCGTCGGAACCGCCCTGTCGATCGACTCGACGACCGTCCAGCGGCCTTCGCCGGAGTCCTCGACCCACGGCGCGATGCCGTCGAACGACGGGTTCTTCTTCAGTGCGTCGGCCGCGAGCTCGAGGAGCCACGACCTCACGACCGAACCCTGCATCCAGAGCGCGGCGATCTTCGCGTTGTCCAGGCCGAGGCCCGACGCATTGAAGAGCTCGAAGCCCTCGGCGTAGGCCTGCATGATCGCGTACTCGATCCCGTTGTGGACCATCTTGACGTAGTGGCCCGAACCGGGCGGACCCGTGTGGAGCCAGCCGTCCTTCGGTGCGAGCGTCGTGAGGGCCGGCGCGAGCCGGGAGATGGCGTCGGGCTCGCCGCCGCACATGAGGCAGTAGCCGACCGTGAGGCCCCAGATCCCGCCCGAGGTCCCGGCGTCCACGAAGAGGAGGCCTTTCGCCTTCAGCTGCTCCGCGCGACGCCGCGAGTCGTGGAAGTTCGAGTTGCCCCCGTCCACGACGAGATCGCCCGGCGCGAGGAGTCCCGCGAGCTCGTCGATCACGCCCTGGGTCGGGGCGCCGGACGGGACCATGACCCAGACGGCGCGCGGCGCTTTCAGCTTCCGCACGAGGTCGGCGAGGCTCGACGCTCCGGCGGCACCCTCCTTCGCGGACGCGGCGATCGCGTCCGGGCTCCGGTCGGACACGACCACCGCGTGGCCGTCGCCGAGGAGCCGCTTGACCATGTTCCCGCCCATCTTCCCGAGGCCGACGAATCCGATCTGCACGGGGTTCTCCTTCTCAGCCGCGCGCGGCGACGGAAACGCTTTGCTGCGAGAGCTCTGTCTTCGCGGCCGCGGCGATGGCCGGCCCGTCGAGCCCCATGAGCCGGTAGAGCTCCTTTGCAGGGCCCGAGGACGAGTAGAACGTGACGCCCAGCTTGCGCACGCGCGCGGCGAGGCCGAGGTCGTTGAATCGCGCCTGCAGGAGCGTCCCGAGGCCCGTCTTGGGGTTGTGGTCCTCGACGGCGACGACGAGCCCGTGGCGCGCCATGAAGACGAGGTCTTCGTCCGCGAGGTCGCTCCACGCGCACACGGAGACGAGGTCGGCGCGGACCCCGGCCGCAGCGAGCGCGTTCCACGCGTCGAGCGTGTACGGGAGCATGTTGCCCGCGCAGACGAGAGCGAGACCCGAGCCGCCCGTCCGGACCCGGTCGGCGCGCGTCGGGTCGAACGCGTATTCGCCCGCGAAAAAAGGCGCGCCGTCCTCGCGGAGGGCAACGGGCATTTTCGAGCGACCCATGACGAGCGCGTGGTTCCCGCGATGCGTCGCCATCCACCTCGTGACCCGGTCCGTCTGGTTCGGATCGGCGGGCGTGAAGACCTTCCACCCGAACGTGGAGTTCAGCAGGCCGAAGTAATCGATCGAATGATGGGTCTTGCCGTCCTCGCCGACGTCGATCCCGGAGTGCGTGACCGCGAGTTTCGCGTTCGTCGCGTTCACGTCGTTCAGGCGCTGCTGGTTGTAGGCTTCCGCGACGCCGAACATGCCAAATTCGCCCCACCAGGCGGCCACGCCCGCGAGGGAGAGAGCGCCGAGGAGTACGCCCGTATGGTGCTCGGCGATGCCGCCCTGATAGAAGCTCTTCGGGTACTTGGCCGCGAACAGGTCGGTCTTCGTCGACTTCAGGAGGTCGCAGTCGAGGACCGCCATCGGGATACCGGTCTCGCCCTTTGCTTCCGCGGAGAACGCGCCGAGGTCCTCGAGGGCCGCTCCGAAGGCCCCGCGGTTGTCGGAGCCCTTCTCCGGCGAGTACGTTCGCGGCGTCCCGCCCGCCGGCAGCACGACGGATTCGTCGGGCCGGTGCGGGAGGGCACGGCGCCAGTCGGGCGCGGGCTTCTTCCTCTCCTCGGCCCAGCGGTCGAGGTCGTCCCTCGCGCCCAGGATCGCGAGCGCCTCGTGGCATTTCTCCACGGAGAGCGCCGCCCCGTGCCACTTGTAGCCGTCCTTCTCCATGAACGGGACGCCCTTCGACATGACGGTGTGCGCCGCCACGAGCGTCGGCCGGTCCGCCCGGAGCGCCCCGCGGATCGCACGGTACAGGGCGCGGACGTCGTGTCCGTCCACTTCGAGGACGTTCCAGCCGTCGGCCTTCCAGTCCGCGACGATGTCCTGCCTGAGGATCTCGTCGTTGGTTCCGGAGAGCTGGACGCCATTCCAGTCCAGGACACCGACGAGGTTCGTGAGACCGCACTTGACCGCGTAGCGACGGGCCTCGGAGAGCTGCCCCTTCTGCTGCTCGCCGTCCCCCATTGCGCAGAAGACCCTCGAGCCGTCGCCTTTGATCTTCCCCGCCAGGGCGAAGCCCACGGCCGCCGAAAAACCCTGGCCGAGGTTGCCCGTCCCCCACTCGATCCCCGGCACGTCGCGCTCGACGTGTCCCTCGAAGGGCGAGCCGCCGCGCCGGAAGCCGACGAGCGGGAGCGAGCGGTCGAACCAGCCGAGGTGCGCCAGGGCCGCATAGGCGGCCGGCGACGTGTGCCCGTGGCTGATCACGACGCGGTCCCGCCCGGGTTCGAACGGGCTTTTCGGGTCGCAATTGCCGAAGCCCCAGAGGACGAGCTCGAAGTCGATGGACGACATCGAGCCGCCCGGGTGGCCCGAGGCCGCGAGCGTCGTCATCTGGAGGATGTCGCCGCGCGTCGCGACTCCGAGTTCTGCGAGCCGGGCGACCTGTGCATCGACGAGCTCGGGGGCGTCGAAGGTCCCGAGGATCACGCACGCACCCCCGGGGCGACCGCGGCCTGCCGCCGCTGCTCGATCGTGCCGAGGAGCTGGTCGTAGGATTTCCCGAAGAGGAGGACGCCGTCCTTCTGCAATTCCTCGCCGACGTCTTCGACGTCGATCCCGAGCGCCTTGAGGTCGTCGAGAATCTTCCGGCTCTCGGCCACGCCCTCGAGAATCGTGTCGGACGGGGTCTTGCTCCCGTGATCGAGGAGGGCCTCGAGCGTCTTCTCCGGCATCGTGTTCACGGTGTCGTTGCCGACGAGGTTCTCGACGTAGAGAAGGTCGGAATAGGCGGGATTCTTCGTGCCCGTCGAGGCCCAGAGCGGCCGCTGGAGGCGCGCGCCCCGGCCGCGGAGCGCCGCGAAGGGCTCCGTTCCGAAGATCGCGCGGAAGTCCTGGTAGACGACCTTGCTGTTCGCGATGCCCGCCTTGCCGCGCAGGTCGAGGAGGCGCTTCCCCTCCGCGCCGGCAGCCGAGGCGGCCCTCTCCTCGAGGCGCCGGTCGACGAGCGTGTCGACGCGAGAGACGAAGAACGACGCGACGGAGTGGACACGCGACAGGTCGGCGCCCTTCGCGCCGAGGTCCTGGAGACCGGCGATGTAGGCGAGAGCGACGTCCCGGTAGTGCTTGCGGTTGAACATGAGCGTCACGTTCACGGAGATGCCTTCGCCGATGAGGCGACGAATCGCCGGGACTCCCTCCGGCGTCGCGGGCACCTTGATGAAGACGTTCGGTCGTCCGAGCGCCGACACGAGACGCTTCGCCTCGGCGACCGTCCTGTCGGTGTCACGTGCGAGCGCAGGCAGCACTTCGAGGGAGATCCAGCCGTCCACGGGGTTCCGCTCGTGAATCGTGTGGAAGGCGTCGGCGCCTTCGGCGATGTCGCCCTGCGTGAGCGCGTCGTAGATCGCGAAGGCGTCTCTTCCCTCACGCGCGAGACGCTCGATCCTCCCGTTGTAGTCGCCTTCGTTCGTCTCGATGGCCTGGCCGAAGATCGTCGGGTTCGAGGTGACGCCGTAGATCGCCCCTGCGTCGATGAGGGACTTCAGGCGTCCGGTCCGGATCATCTTGTTCGAGATGCTGTCCAGCCACACGGCCTGGCCGCGGCGGCGGTACGCGATGGGTGCGGTCATCGGAGGCCCTCCCTCACCTTCCGGATCGTAGTACGACCCGGATTCAATCTCCGTGAACCCCATAAACGTGGAGCCGCGCCCCGAGCGCCGCAAGGCGGGTCACGATCGCCTCGCGCAGCTCCGGGAGGCCGGCGCCCGAGGCCGCGGAGATCCGGAGTCCTGCGGAATCGAGCGCTCCCGGGCAGGGCCGGTCCGTCTTGTTGTACGCGAGAAGGACGCGCCGTTTCTCGACGCCGAGCTCGTCGAGAACCTCCTCGGCCACGGTCCGCTGCTCCTCGGCCGCGGGCGAGGACGCGTCCACGACGTGGACGAGAAGGTCTGCGTCGCGGACTTCGGCGAGCGTGGACTTGAAGGACGCGACGAGGTCGTGAGGAAGCTTGCGGAGGAATCCGACCGTGTCGGCGAGGACGATGGCCCGGCCGCCGACGCCGTGCAGGCGAGCGTGTCGCGGGTCGAGGGTCGCGAAGAGACGGTCCTCGGCAAACTCTTTGGAGGAGGTGAGCCGGTTGAAGAGCGTCGTTTTCCCGGCGTTCGTATAGCCGACGAGCGAGACCGTCGCGACGCGCTTCATCCCCTTGCGGCGCACGTCGCGCTGCGTCTCGATGCGGCGGAGATCCTCCTTGAGCTTCGCAATCCGGATCCGCAGCCGCCGGCGGTCGAGTTCGATCTTCCGCTCGCCCGCGCCGCCGCGGAACGCGCCGCCGCCGCGCTGCTGCGCGAGGCCCTGCGCCTTGCCCGCGAGGCGCGGGAGCTGGTACTGGAGGCTCGCGAGCTCGACTTGCGTCATCGCCTCGCGGGAACGGGCGCGCGCGGCGAAGATCCGGAGGATGACGCCCGCGCGATCGAGAACGTTCGTCGGAAGCGCCTTTTCGAGATTCCGCGACTGCGTCGGGGTCAGCTCGTCGTCGAAGACGGTCCACCCGGCGCCTTGCGCGCGGGCGGCTTCCGCGATCTCCTCGACCTTGCCCGAGCCCACGTACGTCGCCGGGTCGGGGCTCCGGCGCTCCTGGAGCGCCCGGACAACGACGACGCCGCCCGCGGTATCCACGAGACGCTCCAGTTCGTCCAGATGGTCCTCGGCGAGGCTGCGAGGCACCTCGCGCCCGTAGACGCCGACGAGGATCGTCCGGTTCGAGTCGGGCTTTTCCGGGGGAGGCGGGGAGTCTTTCGGGGGACGGGGCGGGCTCACTCGGGGAGAATGCTAGCGTAACGGCCGATGGCGTTCCGCCCCGGCGGCCCCCGTGACCTCCCCCTCCTCGGCGAGCGCCTCGAGGCGCTGCGCCGGGACTGGTCCTCCCGACGGCTGGACTCCGACCCCCTCGCATTCGCCCACCACTTCACGGACGCGGACGACCGGGAGGTCGTCGCCTTCCTCGCGGCGTCGCTCGCGTTCGGGCGCGTGGCGTCGATTCGCGCGTCCGTCGCGCGCGTCCTCGAAGCGATGGGGCCGAATCCAGCGACGTTCCTGGAGAAGTGGGGCGAAAAGCCCATCCCTTCGCTGAAGCACTTCGTGCACCGCTGGGTTTCGGGAAAGGACGTTGAAGATTTTCTTCGAATGGTGAAGAGGGCCAGGCGCGCGCGCGGCTCCCTCGGCGCGCTGTTCGCGGCGGGGGACGAAGAGGAAGAGAAGACCTCGGGTGCGGACTACGTATCCGCCCTCTCTCACCTTCATAGAAATCTTCTGTCTTTCTCTTCCTCTTCCACAACCTCCCGCGGCTTGAAGTTCCTGCTGCCCGTGCCGGAAAGCGGTTCCGCCTGCAAGCGTTCGCACCTCTTCCTCCGCTGGATGATCCGGACGGAGGGCTTCGACCTCGGCCTCTGGACGGGCGGGCGCTTCACGCCCGCGCGCCTTCTTCTCCCGATGGACACGCACGTCCACCGCATCGCGCGGTATCTCGGCCTCACGCGCCGGCCCGTGGCCGACCTCGCGGCCGCGCGCGAGGCGACGGGCTGGCTGCGCCGGTTGAACCCGGGCGACCCCGTCGCCTACGACTGGGCCCTCTCGCGTCTCGGGATCCTGGCCGAGTGCACGACCGCGCGGACGCGTCGCCACTGCGAGCGCT
The DNA here is from genome assembly GCA_049581965.1 of Thermoanaerobaculia bacterium. GTDB lineage: Bacteria > Acidobacteriota > Thermoanaerobaculia > UBA5066 > UBA5066 > Fen-183. The sequence goes on from JBAUSZ010000272.1 coordinate 13,261, forward strand.
GCGCCGTTCGGCCCGTCTGCCGGGCGTCTCTCGTCCCCTCCACGGGAGCGGCGGCAGCTTGAGCGAGTTCCTCGACCGCAAGCGGGTCCTCGGCCTCGCGGCCGCCGTCCTCGTCTGCGGCGCTCTCGCCTTTCTCGCGAAGGACGCGCTGCGCCCGCCCGATGCCCGCGCCC
>JBAUSZ010000273.1:0-1767 GCA_049581965.1 Thermoanaerobaculia bacterium
TCGCCCGGGGGCCGCTCTCCATGCCGTCCGTGCGGCCGCCCGCTGCGAGGTAATAGAGCCAGCTCGCGCCCGCGATCCCGATCACGACGCCGAGAAGCGCGAACCAGTACCCGAGGAGGAACTTCCAGAAGAGGCGTCCCATCACGCCCTCAGGAACTGATAGCCCACGCCGCGGACCGTCTGGATGTACGAGCGGCCGTCCGGGACGCTCCCGATCTTCTGACGCAGGCTGCTGACGTGGACGTCGAGGCTCCGGTCGAATCGGACGAGCGGACGGCCCAGTCCCTGCTCGGACAGCTCGGCCTTCGTGACCACCCGCCCCGTTTGGCGCGCCAGCACGATCAGGACGTTGAACTCCGTGCTCGTCAGGTCGATCGTGCGTCCCTGCCACTCGGCGCGCCGGCTTTCCGGCCAAAGCGTCAGAGGGCCGCTCGAGATCGGCCCCTCCGCGTCCGGCGTTGCCGCCTCGGAGCGCCGAAGGATCGCGCGCAGGCGAGCGACGAGCTCGCGCGGCGTGCACGGCTTGGGCACGTAGTCGTCGGCTCCGAGCTCCAGGCCGACGATCTTGTCCACGTCGTCGCCCTTCGCCGTGAGCATCAGGACGGGCACGCGGCTCCGGGCGCGGATACGCCGCAGCGCCTCGACGCCGCTGATCCCCGGCAACATGACGTCGAGGATCACGATGGCGTGTGGCCCGGAGAGCGCCTCGGCCACCCCGCTCTCGCCGTCGTGCGCGGTCGTCGTCTCGAACCCTTCGGCGTCGAGGTACTCGCTCAGCATGGCGCAGAGCGCCACGTCGTCGTCGATGAGCAGCACGCGCGTCATGCGGGTTCTTCACGACGATCGTACGCCACCGGATTCTCGCGGAACGCCGGCACGGGCCCTCTTTGCACAACTTTGCACGCATCGTACGGACTCTCACGTGGCTGGGCCGTACCTTGTACGCAGAGGAAATTGCCATGCGACCAAGCCCTCGCCGCCCCGGAGCGCTCCTCATGGCGACGGCCCTCCTGACGGGGTGCGCGGCGGCGCGAGTCCAGCCGCCCGTCTCCGCGCTCGTCAGGCCCGATGCCTGGGAATCGCGGGGCGGCGCGACGACGCGCTTCTCGAGCTCCCCCGCGGCGCTCTCCGGCTGGTGGAGTGGCTTGGGGGACCCGACGCTCGCCGGGCTGGTGGAACGCGCGCTCGTCGCCAGCCCCGACGTGAGGAACGCGCGCGCGAAGGTGCGCGAGGCTCGCGCGCGCCACGGGCTCGCCCGCGCGGACTACCTCCCGTCGATCGACGCGTCCGTCGGGTTCAGCTCCTCCAGGACGGGACGCGCCGACGCCACGAACCTCTTCGACGCCGGCTTCGACGCGAGCTGGGAGCCAGATCTCTGGGGCGGTACGCGCAGCGCGGTCCGGGCGGCGCGGTTGGAGCTCGAAGCGAGCGAGGCCGACCTCGACGCCGCACGCGTCACGCTCGCGGCGGAGGTCGCCAGGAACTACGTCGAGCTGCGCGGATACCAGGCGCGTCTCGATGTGGCTCGCCAGAACCTGGCGAGCCAGACCGAGACGCTCCAGCTCACGTCGTGGCGGGCGCAGGCCGGGCTCGTCTCGACGCTCGACGTGGACCAGGCCCGCACGAACGTGGAGGAGACGCGCGCGAAGATTCCCGGCCTCGAGACGACTCGGGCCGCCGCCGAGCACCGGATCGCGGTGCTGATCGGGCTCTCCCCGGGATCCCTCCGCGACGAGCTCTCCGCCCCGGCACCGGTGCTCGCCATCC
>JBAUSZ010000274.1:0-7761 GCA_049581965.1 Thermoanaerobaculia bacterium
GCACCCTTCTTGCCGCCGAGGTCGTACGTGCGGATGACGACCGGGCGCGGCGCGAGCCCGGCCACGACCTCGCGATAGACGGCGGCCTGCTCCGCCTCGGTCGGAAACTCCACGCCCTCCTTGGAAAGATAGAGAAACTCCGACCGGAAGAGGCCGACGCCATCGGCGCCGTAGCCGATCACGTCCGGAACCTCACTCGTCAGCTCGATGTTCGCGCGGATCGCGACCGGCGTGCCGTCGGTCGAGCGCGCGGGCCCCGAGAGGGCGCGCTCCTTGAGGGAAACCTCCCGCCGGGCCTCCGAATCGCGGCGCTCGCGGAAGAGCGAGACGATCTCTTCCGGCGGCTCGCGCCAGACGATCCCGTCGCGCCCGTCCACGACGACACGGTCGCCCTCCCCCACGGCCGCCAGGAGCCCGTGGACGGCAACGACGGCCGGGAGGCCGAAGGAACGCGCGAGGATCGCGGCGTGGGAGGTCTTGCCGCCACGCTCCGTCACGAACCCGATCACGCGATCGCGCGGGATGCGGACCGCGTCCGAGGGCGTGAGCTCGTCCGCGACGAGGACGATCGCCTCTCCCGCGAGGTCGCTCATCCTGAGCCGTGACTGTTCCTCCCCCCCGAGGTGGCGGCGCAGGACGCGCGAGACGTCGTCGAGATCGGCCGCGCGGTCGCGCAGGTTTTCGTCCGGGAGGCTGCGGAAACGCGCGACGAGGTCTTCGGTCGTCTGGGCAACGGCCCATTCGGCGTTCGCGGCCTCGTGCGCGATGCGGCGCTCGACGGGCCCCACGAACGCCTTGTCCTGCAAGAAGAGAGCGTGGGCGTGGAAGATCCCGGCGTACTCGGAGCCGAGGCGCTCCTTCACGTGCCGGGCGGTCTCTTCGATCTCGGCGACGGCGGCGAGCGCCGCGCGGCGAAATCGCTCGATCTCGCCCGGAATCTCCTCGGGTTCGAGCGCGCGCCGCGGGGACGTGTCCTCGCGCGAGACCCAGAGCACCGCCCGCCCCACGGCGACGCCGGGAGAAACGGGGATGCCGGTCAGCGAGAGAGGACGCTTCACACGTACATTGTAGCGGGCGCAGGAGGCCGGGCCGGCGAGCGCACGCGAACCGGTCGAGGCCGACGAGCGGAAGGGAGGCGCCGGAGGCGCCGCGGGAAAGCCGCCTGACGGGTTTCCCGTTTACTCCACCTCGTCGAACTTCCGCTCCACGAGATCACGCAGCGCGGCAAGAGCCCGCTCCTCGTCTCGGCCCTCCGCGCGCACGAGGAGCGGAGTTCCCTTCCCGGCCGCGAGGAGGAGAAGGCCGAGGATGCTCTTTCCGTCCACTTCGTCTCCGTCCTTCGAGATCGAAATCTTCGACTCGAAAGACGCGGCGGCGTGGACGAACTTGGCGGCGGCACGCGCGTGCAGGCCGAGCCGGTTCTTCAGCGTGAGGGTCTCCTCCGTCACAGCCTGCCCTTCGGGGCGCCGTCCACGAGCTCCGCGGCCGCCACGATCGCGCGGCGTCCCCGCTCCACGAGGACGTGCGCGATCTCACGGGCACTCTTGCCTTCCCGGGCGAGGGCGCGCGCCTTCACGACCATCGGGAGATTGATGCCGGTCACGATTTCGACGAGGCCGGGCTCGAGGAACGCGAGCGCGAGATTCGACGGCGTGCCGCCGAACATGTCCGTCAGCAGGACGACGCCGCGGCCCTTGTCGTATTCGGCAATCGCCTTCTCCAGCCGGCGCGTGGCGCCCTCGGTCGCCTCGTCCCACGCGAGGGAGAGGGCGCCGATGTCGTCCGGCTCGTCGGGCTCGAGCATGTGCACCGTCTCACGCAGAGCGTTCGCGAGAGGTCCGTGGGACAGGAGGAGCAGCCCCACGGCGGGGCCGAGGGAAGAGACCATGTCAGTCGAGCGCCTCGTCGCGGTGTGACACCCGCACCGGATACCCCAGGCCGGCCAGGTCGCGCGCGAGGCGTTCGGCGATGTAGACGGAGCGGTGGCGGCCGCCCGTGCAGCCGATTCCGATCGTGAGGTACGCGCGGTTCTCGCGACGGTAGTTCGGCAGACAGAAGGCGAGGAACGCACAGAGCTGCCGGTAGAACGGCTCGGTCTGCTCGCCGGCCTCGATGAAGCGCGCGACCTCCGGGTCCCGGCCGGTGGATGGTCTCAGGCGGGCGTCGAAGTGCGGGTTTGCGAGAAACCGAACGTCGAAGCAGAGGTCGAGTGCGGGAGGCAACCCGTGCTTGAAACCGAACGAGACGAGCGAGACCGCGAGGACGCCGGGGTCGCCAGGCTCGCGGAAGTGCTGTGCGACGGCGGCACGGAGCTCGTGGACCGTCATGACGCTCGTGTCGATCACGAGGTCGGCCTTCGCCTTGACGTCAGCGAGGAGGCGCCGCTCGTGGGCGACCGCCTCGGCGAGAGAGCGCCCCTCGCCTAAGGGGTGCGGTCGGCGGGTCTCGGAGAAACGATTCAGGAGGGCCTTCTCCTCGCAGTCGAGGAAGACGACCGTGATCGGAACGAGAGCGCGGAGCGATTCGAGGAGCTCCGGGAAGCGCGTCGCGAAGTCGGGATTTCGCACGTCGAGAACGACGGCATTTCGCCGGTGCGGCGTACGGTCGGCCGCCACCTCCCCGACATACTCCTCGAGGAGGGAGAGCGGCAGGTTGTCCACCGTCGCATAGCCGATGTCCTCGAGTGCGTGCGCGACGTAACTCTTCCCGGATCCCGAGAGCCCCGTCGCGATGACGAGGCGCGACGCTCTGCTCACCTCTCGCGCTCCCGGACCGTGAGTTTCCGCTTCGCACGGCGGGCCACGTGGTCCGCGGCCGCTTTTCGGACGATCTCGTCGTGCACCTTCTGGGCGATCTCGCGGGCCGCGTTGAAGCCTCTCCGCTTGAGGAGCTGGTTGCGCGCGGCGATCTCGACCAGGAGGGCAACGTCGCGGCCTGTGGCGACGGGCATGCGCACGAGCGGCACCCTCACGCCGAGGATCTCCTGGAACTCGTCGTCGAGGCCGAGGCGGTCGATGGCGGTGTTCTCGCCCCAGTCCTCGAGCTGGATGACGAACTCGACCGTGTGGCGCTCGAGCACGGCCGCGACGCCGAACAGCATCGGGACGTTCACGATGCCGAGGCCGCGGAGCTCCATGTGGTGGCGGATGAGCCCGGAGGACGACCCGATCAGGACGTCGTTCGGAAATCGCTGGACGACGACGAGGTCGTCCGCGACGAGGCGGTGCCCGCGCTGGACGAGGGCGAGGGCACACTCGCTCTTGCCGACTCCCGAGTCGCCGAGGAGGAGCGTCCCGAGGCCACCCACTTCCATGAGAACGCCGTGGAGAGTCGCGCGCGGCGCCAGTGACTCCTCGAGGAACGCCGTGAGGCCCTCGATCACGACGCTCGTGAGCCGCTCCGTCGTGAAGAGCGGGACGTGCCTCCGGCGGCAGAAGCCGGTCAGGACGGAGCCGGGGTGGATCCCCTTGGTCACGACGACGGCCGCGAGCGGGAGCTTCGTGAACGCATCGAGCCGCTCGCGCACGACCGCGGCCGGCAGCGTCTTGAGGTAGTTGTACTCGCTCGCACCGAGGATCTGGACGCGGTTCTCCTTCACGTAGTCGAGGAAGCCCGCGATCGCGAGGCCCGGCTTCTGGACGCGCGGCCAGTCGACCGGGCGGTCGAGGCCCTGGTGACCGGCGACGAGCTTCAGATTCAGCGACCCGAGCGTAGGAGACCGCAGGTCGCCGGCCCGGACCGTGGGGGCTTTCGACTCGGACGGGTCGCGCATGGGCTACTCGGGCACGACGAGGTGAAAGCCCCCGTCCCGCCGGCGGTAGAGGAATCGGACCCGCAGCGGGGACGAGGGGTCGCGGAACACCATGAATTCGCGCCGCGAGGCGGCGAAGTGCGCGAGGGCGTCCTCCTCGAACATCGCGCGCGGATTCACGATTTCCCGCCGGTGGCCGGAGTCGGGCTCGATTTCAGGTGCGGTCCAGCCCTCCGGCCGGCGCAGGCCGGAGGCCCGATGCTTCTTCGATTCCTTGGCGATCGCCTTCGTCTTCTGGACCTGCCTGGCGAGGTGCTCCATCGCGTTCTGCGTGGCCGTACGCTGATCGGCACCGCGCCCGACTCCGGTGATCGTCCGGGCTCTTCCCAACACGGCGACCTCGACCTCCACGTCCTTTTTTCCCGCGCTCACGACGACCCGCGCCGCGGCGCGTACGGGCAGGACACGCTCGAGCTTCGCCAGCTTCCTCTCGACGACCGCCCGGACCGTCGGATGGAGGCGGATGTGGCGGGCCGTGTAGTCGATCTTCATGTCTTCTCCTCTTCCGAGAGTCCCGGTGTCGAGGGACCCGGCGCGGCCTCGCCGGGCCCGGGTTCGTCCACGGCCGGCGCCGCAGCGGACTCGGGGTGCGACGGAAGCGGCCCCGGGGAGTCGATACGGCGGATCGAGCTGGCCGGGATGCGCAGCTCTTCGCGGTACTTGGCGACCGTACGCCGGGCGATCTGGATTCCCTCGCGCGAGAGCAGCTCGGCGAGCCGCGCGTCCGAGAGGGGATGAGCGGCGTCCTCGGCCTCGATGAGCCCGCGGATCTTGTTCTTGACGGCGAGCGACGAGACATCCTCGCCGGCGGACGACGCGATGGCCGAGTGGAAGAAGAACTTCATCGGGACGAGGCCGCGCGGCGTCGCCATCCACTTGTTCGAAACGACCCGCGAAACCGTGCTCTCGTGCATCCCGATGTCCTCCGCGACGTCTCGCAGGACGAGGGGCCTGAGATGCGCGACGCCGTACTCGAGGAAATCGCGCTGTTTCTTGACGATCGACTCGGCGACGCGGACGATCGTGCGCTTCCTCTGGTCGAGACTCTTGAGGAGCCACTGCGCCGCTCGCATCTTCTCCCGAAGGTAGCTCTTTCCTTCGCCGTCGAGGTTCCCGTCGCGCGCGAGGAGCATCCGCCGGTAGAGGGCGGAGACCTTCAGGCGCGGGAGGCCGTCGTCGTTGAACAGGACGACGTAATCCTCGTCGGCCCGCACGACGGCGACGTCGGGCTCGACGTAGATCGTGCGCGAGGAGTCGTAGCGCCGGCCGGGGCGCGGGTCCAGCTTGCGAATCCACTCGAGGGCCTGCTGGATCTCCTCGATCGGCACGCCCATCTGTCGCGCGAGGAGCGCCGGCGGCTTCGAACCCAGCTCGGCGAAGCGGTGTGTCACGAGCTCGACGAGGAGAGGCGTCGCGACGTTCGCGGCGCGTGCCTGCAGGAGGAGGATCTCGGACATGTCGCGCCCGCCGACGCCCACCGGGTCGAAGGACTGGAGCAGCGCGAGAGCCCTCTCTGCGGTCTCGAGCGAGCACGGGACGGCCTCGGCCACCTCCTCGAGCGTCGCGCGCAGGCAGCCGTCCGGGTCCACGTTCCCGATCAGGAAGCCGCATGCCTCGCGCACGTGAGGCGGTGCGTCGGAGACGCCGAGCTGCTCGGTGAGATGCGCCTCGAGACCGGGCGGCGCTTCGGGCCGGTTCTCGAGGGAAAACTCCTCCCCCTCCTCGCTCATCCGGGGCGCCGAGGCGGTGCCCTCCATGTAGTCGCCGAAGTACGCCTCGAGGTCGAGGTCCGAGAACGGCTCGTCCGTGGCACCCGTCGACGAGTCGACGACCGGTTCCGGGGGGGGGACGTCGGAGGTCGGAGCGGGGAGCGCCTCGACGGACTCGGCACGGGCGTCGGCGTCCGTGGCTGCGGCGGCGGCCTCGCGCTCGTCCAAGACGGCCGCTTCCAGCGCCGCCTCGGGGGCCTCCGCGGAAGACGTGAGCGCCATCTCGAGCGTCTCGGCGGCGCCCGGCTCGTCGTCGGGCGAGGCCGACTGCTCGGCATCCTCCTCTTCGAGAACCGGGTTCGAGACGAGCTCCTGGTTCACGACGTCCTGCAGCTCCAGGCGCGTCATTTGCAGCAGCTTGATCGCCTGCTGCAGCGTCGGCGTCATGACGAGGCGCTGCGAGAGCCTCAGAGAGAGTTTCTGCTCGAGTCCCATTTGTCGATGCCCGGCCGCCCTTGCGGGCGGACGTTGGCACGATTCTAGCTCTCGGGCGAGCCACGAACCCGCGCGCCGGTCAGCCCAGCCGGAATCCCTCGCCCAGATAGACGCGTCTGACCTCCGGGTCGGCCGAGAGGGTCTCCGGAGAGCCTGTCCTGAAAATGGTCCCCGAGTGGATGATGTAGGCACGGTTCACGATCGCGAGTGTGTCGCGCACGTTGTGGTCCGTGACGAGGACGCCGATTCCGGCCACCGCGAGGTCCCGGATGATCTGCTGGAGGTCGAGAACGGTGATCGGGTCGATTCCCGCGAAGGGCTCGTCGAGGAGGATGAATCGCGGCGAGAGCGTCAGGGCGCGGGCGATCTCCAGGCGCCGCCGCTCACCCCCCGAGAGCGTGTCCGCCACGGCGTGGGCAAGGTGCGAGAGCTTGAAGCGATCGAGGAGATCGTGTGCGGTCGTCTCTCGCTTCGTGCGCTCGCCCCCAAGCGTCTCGAGGATCGCGAGCAGGTTCTCGAGTGCCGTCATGCGGCGAAAGATGGAAGGCTCCTGCGGGAGGTAGCCCAGGCCCCGGCGCGCCCGGCGGAACATCGGCAGGGTCGTGACGTCCTCCCCGTCGAGGAGAACGGACCCCGCATCCGGCGTCACGAGGCCGACGGTCATCGAGAACGTCGTCGTCTTGCCGGCGCCGTTCGGACCGAGGAGGCCGACGACCTCGCCTCCCTCCACCCTCACGCTGACGTCGTTCACCACCGTGCGTTCCCGGTACGTCTTGCGCAGAGAGCGCCCTTCGAGGAGTGGCTTCGCCGCGCTCACGACCCCTCCGGGCGGAGAACGGTTTCGGTCGGGACCTTGCCGCCGGTCTCGACGTCTACCTGTGAGCGCCCTTGCCGGAACGTGAGAGCGGCGCCCGTGGATCTGTTGCCCCGGCCGTCCAGCGCGGTCGCGGGCGAGCCCTCGAGTGTGACCGCGTCCGTCACGGGGCGCCAGATCGCCTTGGTCCCTTCGCCGCGCCGATGCTCGGCGCGGTCCTCGACGACGACCGCGCCGCGCGCCTCGGCGTATTCGATCGCTCGGGTCTCGGTCAGGCGGATGTCCGTCACGTCGGCATTCATCGTCCAGGGTCCGGAGGTGATCGTCGCATGACCTTCCAGCCGGACGAATCGATCGGCCTCCCGGTGGGTCATGACGTCGCTCGAGGCGTTCACGGTCTCCGAGCCCGCCGGCGCCGCGGGCTTCTTCCCCTTCGGCGGCGCCGTCTCGCGGCGAAAGAAGGCATGGACGCCTTTTTCGGCGCGAAGCGTCTTCTCGCCGTCGTCGAGCTCGAGCGTCCCGCAGCGCAGGACGTTCTCGTTCTGCCAGGCGCGCACCGAGCCCGTCAGGAGCACTTTCGAGGTGCGGCTCGAAAGGCGAAGCGTGTCCGATTCAGAGAAGAACGGGGTTCCGCTTTCGCCGCCGAGGAGGCCGACGCGTCGGTCGCCGCCCGCATAGGACGCCTTGACGTCCCCGGCGGCGTCCACGCGCTCTTCCCGACGGTTCCACGAGAGCGTTTTCGCGACGATCGTGCCGCGCTCGTCGCGGTAGTCGGCGGGCGCACCGGGGTCGCCCGAGAAGACGGCGGTCTCGTCCCGGCCTCGTATCGTCGCGTGCGGCGCACGGACGGAGGCGCGTGAGCCGTCCGCGGCGGCGACGCCCCTCTCGAAGGTGGCGGCGTCGAGAGCGAGGCCGGGGCCGAACGTCAGCCG
>JBAUSZ010000275.1:0-3590 GCA_049581965.1 Thermoanaerobaculia bacterium
GCGCGCGAGGGGGAGTTGAAGGCGCTCGGCGCCGAGGCGCCCGGGGGGCCGCGTCGGCCGGGCTTCCACATCCGGATGAGCTGGACGCGCTTCCGCGACCTCGTCGATCGCCACCGCGCGGCCACCGCGGCGCTCGGGGCTCCGGAGGGACCGGAGAACGTGGACGCCCGTCGGCAGGTCGCGCGGGCCGGCGACCGCTTCATGGAGGTGCTGCGCCTCTTCGAGGAGGAGCGTCTTCTCGCCGAGCTCCCGAACTGGACGGAGTACGCGATCACGCTCGCGCGCCGGCGGAGCGGCGCCGCCGTCGCGGAGCTCTTCGGGGAGGACGAGAAGATCGAGGATGCGGCCGGCGCGGGCCGCGTCGCGCGCAAGTCCGCGCGGACGTGGCCTCTCGCCGAGCGCCTCGCTCCGGCGGCCGCGGCTCTCGTGGACTGGGATCCGGGGGACCTTCCGATCGTGCCCGTCCTTCTCGACCTCCCGGACACGGCCTCGCGCGATGCGCTGCGCCAGCGGGCGATCGCCTGGGGAGAGAGCGCCTGACAGAGCCGTGGGGAAGCCGCCTGACGGGTTACTCGATCAGAGGCGCGAACGCCCTCTCGTGAGCGCCAGCGAGAAATCCAGCAGCGTGTTCGTGCCGCGGACGGCGATCCGCTCGAGGCGGAAGGGATCCGAGAGGTCGGGCGAGATCCCGCCGCGGATGACCGTCGCTGCGCGGTAGCGCGCGGCGCGCACGGCCTCGACGACCCGGTCGTCGACGTTGCCGTACGGGTAGCAGAAGGAGACGACCGGCCCGCCCGTCAGGGCCTCGAGCCTGGCCTTGCTTCCTTCGACCTCGTTCGCGAGATCGGCGTCGGAGAGCCCCGCGAGCGCGCGGTGCGTGGCGCCGTGCGAGCCGATCTCGACCCCGGCCTCGCCGAGCGCGCGGACGTCGTTCGCCGTCAGCAGGGCGTCGCCGGGCGCCTCCCCGTCCCAGTCGTTGACGCCGCCGAGTCTTTCCGAAACGATGAAGACCGTCGCCGAGAAGCCGTGCGCGCGAAGGAGCGGCAGTGCGCGCGTCAGGACGCCGGCGTAACCGTCGTCGAAGGTGAGGACGGCGCACTTCTCCGACTCCGTGCGCCGGCGGTCGAGGAGATCGCGCAATGCGACCCCGCGGTAGCCGCGCCGCGCGAGGAGATCGAGCTGGCGCGCGAAGTCCTCCGGCAGCACGCGCCAGCGGTTGAGCCTCGAGCCGGGGCGGTGGGGTGCCACGTCGTGGTACATGAGCACGGGCGTCCCCGGCCTTTTCGCCCGCCACCACGTGAAGCGCAGCGAGAGGCCGAGAGAGACGGCACCGAGCGTGGCGGCGGCGAAGGCGGCGGGCATCAGCGGGCCCGCGTGAGCGCCCGGGCGGGCAAGACGGCCGGGTCCTCGGCGCGCGGGTTCTCGGGCGGCAGGCGCTCGCCTCGCGCGATCGCGCCCTGGAGCTCGCGGAGCTTGAGGTATTTCAGGAGCGTGTTCGCGGCGGAGAGGGCGGCGAACGTGAGGCCCGCCGTCCCGTCGAGGACGCCGAGCCTCAGGAACGCGCGGTCGAAGAACTCCCACATGACCCGGACGGGAAGGAACGGAACGACCCCCTTGCCGGAAACCCACTTCGCCTCGGCCGCGAGCGTCGTGTAGCGGTCGAGCTTCTCGAGGTAGTGGGCGAGGTCCCGGTACGAGCGGTGGAGGATCGATTCGTCGAGCGCCTCGACGGGACCCTTCGCGAGGACCTTCTCGTGGACGGGCTCCTCCGAGAAGCCGGCGCGCGTGCGGTCGTAGAGGCGTATGGGCCTGACGACCGTGTCGCGTCCGAAGCGGAGCCCGCGCCCGAGGAACTCGAGCCGGATCGGGACCCGGAAGGCGGCCGGAGGATGTCTCTCGTCCGGGAGGGTCGCGAGCCGGGCGCGCACCTCGAGGGCGAGGGCAGGAGACACGATCTCGTCGGCGTCGATCGAGAGGATCCAGCGGTGCGAGGCGAGCGCTGCCGCCGCGTTCTTCTGCGTCCCGAATCCGTCGAAGGTGCGCGCGAGAACGCGAGCGCCCGCGGCCCGGGCGATCCCGGCGGTCCGGTCGGTCGTGGCGGCGTCCACGACGACGACGACCTCGTCGGCCCAGGAGACGGACGCGAGAGTTGGGGGGAGGCGATCCTCCTCGTCGCGGGCGATCAGAGCAACCGTGAGCGGAGGGCCGCCGGCGTCCTTCATCGGGGGCGGAGTATGAACCGGGCGTGGCTGGAGAGGAGCGCGTGCGGAGCGTCCGTATACTTCGCCTCGTGTCCGCCGGGCGTTCGTCCGAAGACCCCGAAGCGTCCGGCCGCCTCCTCTTCGCGGCGGCGCTCGCGGCCGGGGCCCTCCTGCGCCTGATCCTTCTCGGGCATCCCGACCTCTTCGCCGCGGACGAGGGGCGCTGGGCGGTGGGAGCCCGCAACGTCCTCGAGGGCGGCGCGCAGGTGCTCGCACCCTCCGCGACCCCCCTCGGCGATCCGTCCGGCACGCCGATTCTCTTTCCGTGGGTTCTCTCGGGGATGGTTCGCGTCTTCGGACCCGAGGAGTGGGCCGTGCGCCTCCCGTCGGCCTTCCTCGGCCTCGTCGCGGCCTTCGTCGTCGAGCGGATCGTCCGGCGCGGATGGGGCCAGCCGGCGGGCCATCTGGCGGGTGCGTTCGTCGCGCTCTTCCCGCCGCTCGTTGCGGCGTCGCGCGTCGCAACCGTCGAGACGGCGCTCGTGGCCCTCGGCCTCGCGGGGATCATCTTCGGCCTCCGCGCCTTCGAGGAGGACGTCCCCTGGGAGGGCGCGCTCGCAGGCGCGTTCTTCGGCCTCGGCTTCCTCGCGAAAGGCTACGCGATCGGACTGTTCCTTCTCCCGCTCGTCCTCGCGCTCGCCGCGCGCCGCCGCCTCTTCGCGCTCGGACGGACGAAGCGCTCGCTCGCTCTGCTCATGGCCGCGTTCGTGGCGGTGGGCGGCTCGCACCTCCTCGCCGTCTTCGTCCTGCGCCGCGAGATGTTCGCCTTTCAAATTGCGACGGCCTTTGGAGCCTCGGAGGCCGCGGCGCGCGCGGCGGCGCTCCCGACGGCCTTTTCGGCCGATCTCCTGTCGATCCTGAGGCCCGTCTTCTGGTTCCTTCCCGTGACCGTTCTCGGCGTCGCGTTTCTCGGGCGGGACGTCGGCGAGGACGAAATCGCCTCCGGGGCCACGGGGGGCGACCGGCGCCTCGCGCACGGCCTTCTGTGGGGCGCGTACTTCGTCGAGCTCGTCGTCATCGTCGCTGTCGCGGGGCGCTACCGTCTCTCCTCGATCCCCGTCATGCCCGCCATCGCGACGCTGACGGGCCTCGGGGCGACCGCCGTCGTCGTCTCGGCCCGGGCGCGGACCTCCCTCGCGACGCAGAGAGTCGCGGCGGGCGCGATGGGAGCGCTCCTCCTTCTCGGCGGCGTCGAAGCCGCGCGCCGAATTCGGTACGACCTCCTGACGCACCGCACGGGCGCGCGAGAGCTCGCGGCGCAGATCGCGCCCTCCGTCGCACCGCTGCCGCCGCGTGCCCTGGCGTTCCGTGCGCCCGAGCCCGACGCCGTTG
>JBAUSZ010000276.1:0-7020 GCA_049581965.1 Thermoanaerobaculia bacterium
CCCGAGCGCGTCGTTGACGGCGTCGAGCCCGTCGACGTCGGCGAGGAGGATCGCGACACTCTCGGTGCGCTGCTCGGGCTCGCGCACGGGTTTGCGCGCGGGCGCCAGGAGTACCCCGACGGCCGCCTCGACGAACCGCGGGTTCTTGAGGCCCGTGAGCTTGTCCGAGAGGGACGCTTCCGAGAGGAGTGCGTTGGACTGCTCGAGCTCGACCGTCCGCTCCTTGAGCTCCTGGATCCGCTCCTTCAGCTCGCGCTCGAGCTGCTTGACGCGCCTGAGGAGCCGTCCCACGAGCAGCCGGTGGACCACCCACGCCGCGGCGAGGACGGCAGCGGCGAGGAGAGCGCGGAGGACGTCCGGAGAGAGCGGCATCGCGTCGTGTCGAGCGCTTTATTGGAACACGATTCGGGGGCGCCCGCCTCAGCGGAACCCGCGCACGGCGTGCGGCCGGTACGGCGCCTCGAGGGCCGCCACCTCCTCGGCGGAGAGGACGAGATCGAGGGCGCTCAGCGCGGTCTCGAGGTGCTCGAGTTTCGTCGCGCCGACGATCGGCGCCGTGACGCCCTCTCGCGAGAGGAGCCACGCGAGCGCGACCTCGGCAGGGGTACTGCCGCGTGCCTTCGCGACGGCGCGCACGGTTGCGATCACGTCCGCGTCGGACGGCGCGTCGTAGAGCTTGCCCGTGTAGTCGTCCGCCGCGCCGCGCGCCGTCGTCGCCGTGTCCTTCGCGGAGGCGCGCGTGCCGGCGAGGAGGCCGCGCGCGAGCGGCGACCACGGGATCACGGCGATCCCCTCCTCGCGGCAGAGGGGGAGCATCTCGCGCTCCTCCTCGCGGTAGAGGAGGTTGTAGTGGTTCTGCATCGAGGCGAACCGCGCCCAGCCCCGCGCGTCCGAGAGGGCCAGGGCCTTGCCGAACCGGTACGCCGGGCCCGAGCTGGCCCCGATGTATCGCGCTTTGCCCTGCCGGACGAGCTGGTCGAGGGCCGCGAGAGTCTCGTCGAGCGGGACGGCCGCGTCGAAGCGGTGGATCTGGTAGAGATCGATCGTCTCGACGCCCAGGCGCCTGAGGCTCGCCTCGCAGCCCTGGACGACGTGCTTTCTCGAGAGGCCGCCCATGTTCGGGCGGTCCGTCATTGGGAAGTGCACCTTCGTCGCGAGGACGATCTCCTCCATCCGCGCGTACGTCCGGAGCGCGCGGCCCGTGACCTCCTCGGAGGCGCCGAAGGAGTACATGTCGGCGGTGTCGAAGAAGTTGATTCCGGCCTCGATCGCCCGGCGGAAGAAGGGCTGCGCCTGCTCCTCCCTGAGAACCCACGGGCGCCAGGAGGGCGTCCCGTACGACATGCAGCCGAGCGCGAGGCGCGACACCGTGACGCCGGTGCGGCCGAGGGTCGTGTATTTCACGGTGTCACTTCAGCCAGCGGGCGAGCCACCCGAGGACCTCGCCGTACCAGTGCTTCGCGTTCGGCCCCTTGAGAACCCAGTGGCCCTCGTCCGGGTAGTAGACGAGGCGCGCCGGGACGCCTTTGGCCGTGAGCGTGCCGTAGAACTCGAGGGCCTGCCCGATCGGGACGCGGTAGTCGCGTTCGCCGTGGAGGATGAGGACAGGCGTCCTGAAGCCGGCCGCGTACCGGTTCGGGCTCCACTTCTCGACGGCGTCGCGGTTCGTGAACGGCGTACCGCCGTAGGAATGGTGCCGGCCGTACGTCGCGTCGGACCCGAATTGCGCCATGAGGTCGTACACGCCCGCGTGCGAGACGAGGCACTTGAAGCGGTCCGTGTGGCCTGCGATCCAGTTCACGAGGAAGCCGCCGTAGGAGCCGCCCGCCGCAGCCATGCGCGCGGCGTCCACGCGCCCCTGCGCGATCAGGAGGTCGGTCGCCTTCATGACGTCCGTGAACGGCTTGTCGGGATGAGCGCCGAGGATCGACTCGACCCACCTCTGCCCGAAACCCGACGAGCCGTGGAAGTTCACCATCGCGACGACGTAGCCGGGCGCCGCGAACGCGTGCGGATGCCAGCGGAACGAGAACGCGTCGCCGAACGTCCCGACGGGCCCGCCGTGGACGAGCTGGACGAGGGGATAGGTCTTCCCGGGTTCTGCTCCCGGCGGCGAGACGACGAACATCTGGACGTCGTCGCCGGCCGCTCCCTTGAAGGTCACGTCCTCGACGGCGCCGAGGTCCCACGAGGCGGCGAGCGCGTCGTTGACGTGCGTGAGCATCCGGAATCCCGAGCCGTCGAGTTTTGCCGCTGCGATTTCGGGGGGGTGGTTCAGGTCGTGGCGCTGGAAGACGACCTCGCCTGCGGCCGTCACGGACGGCTTGACGGCCGTGCCGCCCTTCCAGACGAGTCGGGGCCGCCCGCCGGACACGGCGATCGCGTAGAGGTTCGTCCGGGCGTGGACCTCGGCCGCGAAGACGATCGTCTTCCCGTCTCTCGTGAATGTCCAGCCGGAGCAGGAGTTCTCCCAGCCGTCCGTCAGGAGGGTGACCCTCCCGCTCGCGACGTCGAGAAGCGCGAGGCGCGTGTAGTCGGGCCAGCCGTCGGCCTTGAGGTGCGTCCCGAACGCGAGGGTCCTGCCGTCCGGCGAGAAGACGGGGCCCGTGTCCTCGCCGGGGTGCGAGGCCGTCAGGTTCTTGGGTTCGCCCCCAGAGGCGGGGACGAGGAAGACGTCCCAGTTGAGCGTCCGGTAGGGTTCGGGCGCGCTGTTCGCGGCGAAGACGAGGGATGCTCCGTCCGGGGAGATGTCGAACGTGCCGGCCTCCTCGAGGCCGAAGTAGCGCCGGCTGCCCGGCGTGAGGTCCGTGACCTTCTTCGTCACGACGTCCACGACGAAGAGGTGCGGGAATTCTTCGTCCGTGAGCCAGTGGTCCCAGTAACGGTACAGGCGGTTCTCGCTCGTCCGGGCCTTGACCGGCGACTTCTCTCTTTTCTCCAGCGCCTTCTTCGTCTCCTCGGGCGGCTCCGCCCCGGCGACGACGGGCGCGAGGAACGCGATTCTCGTCCCGTCCGGGAACCATCTCGGGCTGGAGACCGCGGTCGGCATCTCGGTGAGGCGTTCGGCCTCGCCGCCATCGAGCGGCAGGACGTAGATCTGGGTCGCGGCGTCGCCGTCGCGCTTGGAGAGGAACGCGAGGCGCTTTCCGTCGGGACTGAAGGCCGGGGACGTGTCCGACGCCTTGTTCGCCGTAAGGCGGCGCGAGACGCCGGACGCGACGTCGACGAGGAAGAGGTCGGCGTTCGCCTTGAGCTCGTCCCCCTCGTGGGCGGTCACGGCGTACGCCGCGCGGGCGCCGTCGGGCGCGAGGACAGGAGTCCCGACCCTTCGGACGGTCCAGAGGTCGTCGACGCCGAACGTCTTCTTCGCGAGGGGCGTGTCAGAGGCGACAGCGGCGTGGGCGAGGACGATCAGGGCGGCGGCGAGGAACGTGAAACGGGGACGCGGCATGCTGAATCCTCGATCTCCCGGCAGGAGAAACCGGAAGCCTAGCAGGCCGCGAGCCGCGCCCGCCTGGCCAGGCCTACGCCGTCTGGGCGTGGTGGGCTTCCGTCGAGCGGCGGACCGCAAAGCCCTCGCAGGACATCACGGCGTCGGGTACGTCCTCGAGCGTTCGCGTCGCGTCGCCCAGCGAGACCTTCTCCGTTCCGAGCAGTCCGACCCAGGCGTTGCGCCCCATCTTCTTCGCCGCGTAGAGAGCCCGGTCCGCGAGGCCGATGACCTGCTCGAGGGAGAGGCCGAGGAGCTCCGGCGTTCCGGCCGGGTAGCAGGTGAATCCGATCGAGCAGGTGATGTGAGCGGTCTGCCCGTCGCCGAGGTCGAACGCGCTCTGTTCGACCATCTCGCGGATTCGCTCGGGAACGGCCTCGACTCCCTCCAGATCGTCGACTCGCCCCACGACGAGGAACTCGTCGCCGCCCCACCGAACGAGCACGTCGGACGTGCGGCAGGCCTTTTCCAGGATGGTCCGGACCTGCCTGAGGACGTTGTCGCCCGCGGTGTGCCCGCATGCGTCGTTGATCGGCTTGAACCAGTCGAGGTCGACCATGATGAAGATGAGCTGATCGACGTCCTTGCGCAGCCCGAGCTCGCGCTCGCGGTGATGCCTCTGGACGAGGCCCATCTCCTTGCCGACTTCCTCGAACAGGAACCGGCGGTTGCGGAGCCCCGTCAACGAATCGGTCAGGCTCGTCTCGAGGAGCCGGGCGTTCAGCTTGTCGAGCTCTTCGTTCTGCTTGCCCAGCTCGAGCGTCCGCGCCTCGACCTCGATCTCGAGACGCCGCCGGTAGTCGCTCTCGCGGTTGCGCTTTTTCTGCTGGGCGCGGACGACGGCCGCGATGCCGGCGGCGGCGAGGAGAACGTACGCGGCGTACGCCCATCCGGTCTTCCAGGGCGGCGGGAAGACGCGGACGGGAACGGCCAGCCCCTTCTCGCTCCAGACGCCGTCATGGTTGGCCGCGTTGACGCGGAAAACGTAGCTGCCGGACGGGAGCGACGTGTACGTCACGCGGTGCACGCCTCCGAGATCGATCCAGTCCGGATCGAAGCCGTCCAGCTTGTAGACGTACCGGTTCCGCTCGGGAGCCGCGAAGGTCAGCGCCGAGAACTCGAACGTCACGACCTGGTCGCGGTGACCGAGGCGGATCCCGTCGAGCATGAAGGGAGGAGGACCTCCGGGCACCGGCCGGTTGAACTTGAGGAAGCTGGTCAGGGCGATCGGGGGCGGCTCCGTGCTCGTCGGTATGGCCTCGGCGAAGAACGCGTTGTACCCGTTGGGGCCGCCGAAGAAGAGCTCCCCTCGCGCGCCGCGGAAGTGCGCGCCGAAATTGAACTCGTTCGCCTGCAGGCCGTGGCTTTTCCCGTAGGCCTTGAAGGTCCCCGTTCGCGCGTCGAACCGGGCGAGGCCCATGTTCGTGCTGAGCCAGAGACGGCCGACGGCGTCGGGGCGGATCCCGTAGACGACCTTGTTGGGAAGGCCGTCGCGCTCGTCGAAGGTCTGGAACGTCGGGACGCCCGCGAGGGCGTTTGCCTTCCCGAGCCGGCAAAGGCCGGCCCTCGTGCCGATCCAGAGGGTCCCCTCGCGGTCGTAGTGGAGGCCATACACCGTGTCGTCGCTCAGGCTTCCCGGGGTCTTCGGGTCGTGGCGAAACGCCTGGAACTTTCCGCCCGGCTTGTCGAACCGGTCCAGGCCGCCGCCTTCGGTGCCGACCCACAGGACGCCGGCCGGCCCCTCGGCGATCGTCGTCACGATGTCGCTGCTGAGACTGCCTGGATCCGAAGGCGCGTTCCGGTAGGCGGTGAACGAGTCGGTGCCCCGGTCGTAGCGGTTGAGGCCTCCCCGATAGGTCCCGACCCACAGAGTCCCGTCGCCATCCTCGAACAGGGACATCACGGCGTTCGCGCTCAGGCTCCCCGGCCGGGAAGGATCGGCCCGGTACGCGCGGAACGTGCCGGTCGAAGGCTGGAAACGCGAGAGCCCGCCGTCCATCGTTCCGACCCAGATCACGCCGGCTCGGTCACGCAGGAGGCTCATGACGCGGTCGTCGCCGAGGCTCCCCGCACGGCTGGGGTCCTTGCGAAAGTGCCGGATCTCGCCGGTCGCCCGGTCGACGACGTTGATCCCGCCTCCCAGCGTGCCGACCCAGAGGCGCCCCGCCGGATCTTCCGTGAACGACGTCACGTCGCTCTTGCTCAGCCCTTCGCCGCCGGCGGGAGCCGCCGCGACGTGGCCGAACGCCCAGGTGGCGGGGTTCCAGCGGCTGACGCCTCCGGCGCGCGTCCCGACCCACAGGATCCCGCCCCGGTCCTCGAGCAGCGACATGGTTTCGTCATCGCCCAGGCTCGCGGGATCGAGAGGCTCATGCCGGTAGTGGACGAATTCCCTCTCGCCCGTCAGGAGGTCGAGGCCCGCGCGCGTCCCGACCCACAGGCGCCCCGCACGGTCGCGACGCACCGCGTGAACGCAGTCGTTCGACAGGCTGCCGGGTTTCTTTGCGTCGTGGTGGTACCGGACGAAGTCTCCGCTCCCGGGTCTCAGCTCGAGCAGCCCGCTTTCGAGGGTTCCGATCCAGAGAATGCCCGTCGGGTCCTCCTCGATCGTCAGGACCTTGTCCGGGGTCGAACCGCTCTTGGAGGCCAAGCCGCTCGCGTGGTGTTCGAAGTTTCCGTTCGACGCGTCCAGGCGATCGAGCCCTCCGTCCGTTCCGACCCAGATGTCGCCGCTTCGGCTCTGGCGGATGGCGGACACGTTCTCGTTACCGAGGCTCGCCAGCCGGCTCGGATCGTGGCGGTAGCGCGTGAAGCGCCCGGAGGACGCGTCCAGCCGCGCAAGGCCTCCGCCCTTCATTCCCACCCAGACCAGGCCGCTGCGGTCCACGGCGACCGCTCGAACCCGGTTCGAGGGCAGGCTGCCGTCGTCCTTCGGATCGTGGCGATAGGACGTGAAGCGGTCCTTCTTTCGCTCCCACCGGGCGAGGCCCCCGCCTTCCGTGCCGATCCACAGGTCTCCGGCGGAATCCTCCGCGATCGCCCACACGAAGTCGCTCGGGAGCGACGAGGCGTCGCGGGCATCGTGCTTGTAGACGGTCACGTTGTAGCCGTCGAACCGGTTCAGCCCGTCTTCCGTCCCGATCCAGACGAAGCCCTGGGAATCCTGGAACGTGCACAGGGCCGTCGTCTGCGACAGCCCCCCTTCCACGCTCAGATGGGTGAACCGCATCGGCCGTGGCTGTGCGCTGGCCGCAGCGAATCCTCCGAGGGCGAGGAGGAAGGACGCGACGCACGCAAAGCCAGCGTGCCGCGCCGGGCGCCATTTCCGGGCGTCCGTCGCGGCTCGGGGTGTCAGTCGCGCACCGGGTGTCGACATGATTCGCGGTTCTCTTACTCCTGATTCACCCAGTTGTTGATCGCGGAAGCTTCGGTCAGGCCGTTGGACCAGACGTAGGCGTTGGACCAGACGTAGCCGTTGGACCAGAGGTAGGCGTTGCTCCAGAGGTAGGCGTTGGACCAGACGTAGCCGT
>JBAUSZ010000277.1:0-7233 GCA_049581965.1 Thermoanaerobaculia bacterium
CCGTGAACACGGCGCCCTCGGCGGCCGGTTGCGCCGGCGCGGCCGCCGCCGCCTTCGCGCGCACGGCCGCAGGCAGAACCTCGAGCGATTTCTTGGGCGTTGCGCCGACGGCGAACGTGACATAGGCGTCCACCCGCGCGCCACGCTTCCGGCTGCGAATCACGATCTTGAGCAAAACGTCCTCCTGGCCCCGGGGCCGGCGAAGTCTAGCGCGCCGTCACCGCCCTGGACCTAGAATCCCGCGGATGCCGGAAGCCGTTCTCGAGACATCCCTGCCGGGGCTCCCTCCACCGCGCCGCGGCAAGGTCCGCGACGTCTACGACCTCGGCGACCGCCTCCTTCTCGTCGCGACGGACCGCATCTCGGCGTTCGACTGCGTCCTGTCGCCGGGAATCCCCGACAAAGGCAAGATCCTCACGCAGCTCTCGAATTTCTGGTTCCGGCGTTTCACGGAGGTCGTGCCGAACCACCTGATCGAGACGGACGTGGCGCGTTTCCCCCCGGCCGCGGCCGCGCACGCCGCGCTCCTGGCGGGCCGCTCGGTTCTCGTGAAGAAGACGGGCGTCGTTCCCTTCGAGTGCGTCGCGCGGGGTTACCTCGCGGGCTCCGCCTGGAAGGAATACCAGTCCTCCGGCTCGGTCTGCGGGATCAGGCTGCCCCCGGGCCTGCGCGAGGCGGACCGCCTGCCCGAGGCCGTCTTCACGCCCGCCACGAAAGCCCAGTCCGGTCACGACATCAACGTCTCGTTCGAGGCGATGGCGACCTCCGCCGGACCGGCCCTCGCCGCGCGCCTGAAGAGCGTCACGCTCGAACTCTACGGCCGCGCCGCAGCCTATGCCGCGGGGCGCGGGATCGTCCTCGCGGACACGAAGTTCGAGTTCGGTCTCGACGAGGCGGGGAACCTCGTCTGGATCGACGAGGCGCTCACGCCCGACTCCTCGCGCTTCTGGCCCGCCGACACGTGGCGGCCCGGCGGATCGCCACCCTCGTTCGACAAGCAGTTCGTCCGGGATTTCCTGGAACGGACGGGCTGGAACAAGACGCCGCCGGCGCCGATCCTCCCTCCCGACGTCGTCGCGGGCACGCGTGCGCGTTACGTGGAGGCCTACGAACGCCTCACGTCTCAGCCATTCCGAGCCTGAGGGCCCGTCTTCTCCTACTGCGACACGGGCTCGTCGGCGAATTCTTCCGGGGGCGCCGCTTCGTCCGGCGGAAGCTTCGCCATCTCGCGGCCGACGAGGGCCTGGTGGTGGACCTCCTCTTCCTGAAGCTCGAGGAAGAGCTTGCGCACGGGATCGGCGACGGGGAGGGCGAGGGCGTCCGTGAAGAACCTGTGTGCCTTGACCTCGGCGGCCATCGCGACGTTCAGGGCCTCGTGGAGCGTCATGAAGGCGTGGACGTTCTCGTACTCCGGCGCCTCGACGTCCCAGAGCATCGAGCGGTCCACCCGACGAGGGGCGTCGCCGAAGAGCTGCCTGCGGCGCGCGCTGAGCTCCTCGCCGTGCCTGGCCTCGTTCGCGGACATGAAATGGAAGAAGGTCGCGGCTTCCGCGGTGTGATGGGTCTCCATCTGAGCTGCCAGCTCCTCGTAGCGCTCCTTGGCCTCGTCCTCCACGAGAATCGCGAGGTCGAGGGCGTCCTTCAAATCGAGCTTGGCTAGTTCGATCGTCTTCGTCATGGTGCTCTCCGGAGGTTACGCTCCCATGGAAGCGCTGGATGCGACATGATGCAAGCGGATCAGCAGGAAACCTCCGGTTCCCGGCGCCGTATCAACCGCGGGAGGCCCCGATGGCGAAGTTCCTTCTCTGGCTCATCCTCTTCGTCCTCTGCTGGCCGCTGGCGGTCTTCGCCCTCGTCGCCTTCCCGTTCGTCTGGCTGATCCTGCTCCCCTTCAAGCTCGTCGGGATCGCCGTGGGCGGCGTCTTCGCCTTCCTCAAGGCTCTCCTCTTCCTCCCCGCCCGCCTCCTCGGCGCCCGGCCGGTCTGAAGCGTCAGGTCCGCGCGAGCAGCTCCTCGACGCTGTGCAGGGGGACGACCGAGAGGTCCGGGAACGCCGCCGCCTCCCCCGCGTTGCCCGCCGGGACGAGGGCGTTCTTCAGCCCCAGAGAAACCGCCTCCTTGAACCGCAGGGGCGCGTCCGAGACGGCGCGCACCTCGCCGAGGAGGCCAACCTCTCCGAACGAAAAGGTCCCCGTGGCGAGCGCGCGGCCGCGGAGGCTGCCTGCCACGGCCGCGCAGACGGCGAGGTCCGCCGCGGGCTCGGCGCTCTCGGCTCCGCCCGCGACGTTCAGAAAGACCTCGTGCGAGGCGAGCCTGAGGCCGCCGTGCCTCTCGAGGACGGCGAGGAGGAGGGCGAGGCGCGTCGCGTCGAACCCGATCGCCGTGCGGCGCGGTGACCCGTACTTCGCCTCGACCGTCAGTGCCTGCACTTCGAGGAGAATGGGCCGCGTTCCCTCGACGCCCGCGAGCACCACGGAGCCCGGCCGCGATCCCGCGCCCGTCCCGAGATAGAGCGCGGACGGGTTCGCGACTTCGACGAGGCCGGATCCCGTCATCTCGAAGACGCCGAGCTCGTGCGCGGGGCCGAAGCGGTTCTTGAGGGCGCGAACGACGCGCTGGGCGTGGAAGCGCTCGCCCTCGAACGAGAGCACGGCGTCCACGAGGTGCTCGAGCGTCTTGGGGCCGGCGAGCGTGCCGTCCTTCGTGACGTGACCGATCAGGAAAACCGGGACGCCGGACGTCTTCGCGAACGCCTGCAGGCGGCCCGCGCACTCCCTCACCTGCGTCACGGAGCCGGCCCCCGCGGACACCGCCGGCGACGAGACCGTCTGGATCGAGTCCACGACGACCGCCGCGTACCGGCCCGCGCGCGCCGCCTCCAGGATCGCGTCGAGGCTCGTCTCCGCGAGGAGGAAGAGACCCGGCGCCGAAACGCCGAGGCGCCCGGCGCGCATCCTCACCTGCTGCGCGGACTCCTCGGCGCTGACGTAGAGGACCTCGCCGAGCCTCTCCGCGAGGCGAGAGGCGACCTGGAGAAGGAGCGTCGACTTGCCGATACCGGGCTCGCCGCCCAGGAGGACGACCGAGCCCGGCACGAGGCCGCCGCCGAGGACTCGGTCGACGTCTGCGAGACCCGTCGGAAGGCGCGGAACCGCCGCCGCAGCCACGTCCGACAGTCGTACGGCCGCGGACGCGCGTGCGGCGGAAGACCCCACCGGGCGCGCCGCTTCGCGCTCTTCGGCGAGCGTGTTCCACCCACCGCACTCCGGGCACCGCCCGAGCCACTGCGGGCTCTGGGCGCCGCAGGAAGAGCAGGCGAAGACGGTCGCGGGCTTTCTCGCCACTTACTTCGGCAGCGGGATCGACGGCAGGAGCGCCTTGAGGTCCTCGTCCTTCCAGCGAATGCCGCCGCCGATGAAGAGCGAGCGCAAGCCCGGGTTGATGACTTCGTCCACGCCGCCCGTCGCGTAGAGGTTCGGGCTCGCGTTCCAGCGCCCGTAGAGCTTCACGTGCCCCCGGTAGTCCGTCCGGGAGAAGTCCCAGATCTCGCCGGCGAGCCGGAAGCTGTCGGCCTTGAACGTCTGCTCGATCGCGGCGCCGCCACGCGACTCGATGAGCCCCGCCCTGAGGATCGTGTCGTGGAGGCGGTAGCCGAGCTGGAGCGAAAGGAGAAGCTTGTCGACATACCGCTCGCCCGTCGTCGCGATCGTCTGCTGACTCCCGCTCGGGAACGTGACGGTGGTCGTCTCGTTGATGTTCTCGCGCAGACCCTTCGGCGTCGCGCCGATCTCGAGCCGGTAGAACTTGTTGTCGCGGGGAATCGCGTCGAGGGTGAAGTAGTACTTCCCGTCGTGAAGGCGCGACGTGTACTCGGCGCGGAACCCCAGATCGAGCTGGAGCCGGTTGATGCGCGACAGCGTCTGGTTGAGGGATTCGACGCCGGTCTTGACGGACGTGAGCGCGTCGTTGAGATTCTTGTGCGTCTCGTCGTCGTTCAGGAGCTTTCCGATCGTGCCCTGGCCCGTGTCGATCTTGCCCGTGATGGAATTCAGGCTGTCGGCCGTCGTCTTGAGCTTCTCGGAGATCTCGTCCGCGTTCGTGACCGTGGAGCGGAAGTTCGCGCGGTTTTCGTCGAGAATGCGGTCCATCCGGGCAAGCGTCTCGCGCATCTGGCCCGAAAACTCCTTGAGGTTCGCGAGCGTCGTGTCGATGTTCCCGCGGTTCTGCTCGACGAGCTCACGGAGCGCCTCCGCGAGACGGCCGACATTGTCCACGATGCGATTCAGCTTCTCTTCGCCCTGCTTGCCCCCCATCGAGCCCGCGAGAGCCGACGACAGCTCCTTGAGGTCCTTGCCGATGTCCGACGCCATCTTCGTGAGGTCATCGAAACCGGTCGAGGAGACGCCGTCCAGGAGAGCGCCCTGGGCGAGCCGCGGCGCACCCGGAGCCCCCGGCTGCAGCTCGACGTACTTGTCGCCGAGGAGCCCGAGGCTCCGGATCTGGGCCGAGGCGCCCTCGCGGAGCTCCACCCCGGGGTCCAGGGCGAGGTGGATGACCGCGGTGCCGTCGGGGCGCAGCGTGATTCCGTCCACCTTCCCGATGCGCACGCCCGCGATGCGAACCGCGGACTTGTCGTCGAGCCCCGCGACGTCCTTGAAGTGGGCGTCGACGGTGTTCGTGCGCGCCCTCCTCCCGAAATGGATGTCCTCGATCTTGAGGATGAGGACGGCGAGCGCGACGAGCACGGCGACGAAGAAGGCGCCGATTTTCGCGGTGGTCGTCATGCGGTCTCCATCATAAGGGGGGCGCCGCGGGGGACGTGGGATCCACACCCCGCTCGAGCTCCATCTCGGGCGGGGCGAGATCGCTGTCGCCCTTCACGAATGCCGCGACACGCGGGTCGCCCGAGACCTCGAACTCCCGCGGCGGAAGGTCGACCACGATCTTGCCCTGCGCGAGAAGGCCGACACGGTCCGCGACCGCGAAGGCGACCCGGAGGTCGTGCGTGATCGTGATCGCCGTCGGGCTCATGCGCCTGCGCATGTCCTCGATGACGCGCATGAGGACGTCCGTCGTGATCGGGTCGAGGCCGGTCGTCGGCTCGTCGAAGAGGAGAATCTGCGGCTGGAGGGCGATCGCGCGCGCGAAGCCGACCCGGCGCCGCATGCCCCCCGACAGCTCGGAGGGGCGTTTCTCCTCGATCCCCGGCAGGCGGACGAGCTCGAGACATTCGGCGACACGGTCGGCAATCTCCTTTTTCGATTTCTTCGTGTGCCTCACGAGCGGGAATGCGATGTTCTCCCCCACGCTCATCGAGTCGAAGAGGGCCCCCTCCTGGAACGACATCCCGAACTTTCGCCGCAGGACGTCGCGCTCGCGGGAGGAAGCCGCCCAGAGGTCCTCGCCGTCGATCTCCACCGTGCCCGCGTCGGGCTTCAGGAGGCCGACGACGTGCTTGAGGAGGACGCTCTTGCCGATTCCCGACTGCCCGAGGAGGACGAGGGACTCTCCCTTTTCGACCGCGAGGTCGAGGTGGTCGAGAACGATCTTCTTCCCGAACGCCTTCGTGATGCCACGCAGGCGGATCGCCGGGACGCCGGGGGCCGCCGCGCCCACCATCAGAAAAGCACCTTCGTGAGGAAGAAGTCCGCGATGAGGATCGCGAGCGATCCCAGGACGACCGCCGACGTCGTCGAGCGGCCCACGCCCTCGGCACCGCCTTTCGTGTCGTATCCCATCTGGCAGCCGATCATCGCAAGGAGGAGGCCGAACACGGCGGACTTGATGAGCCCGGACGTGAGGTCTTCCATGTCCAGGTACTGGAAGGTGTTGTTCATGTAGACGACGGGGTTCGCTCCGAGGTACTGCACGGCGACGATGTACCCGCCGAGAATGCCGGTTGCGTCCGCGAGGACGACAAGCATCGGCGCCACGATGATCCCCGCGAGGACCCGGGGCACGAAGAGGTATTGGACCGGATCCGTCGCGAGGGCGACGAGGGCGTCGATCTGCTCCGTGACGCGCATCGAGCCGAGCTCGGCCGCCATCGCGCTCCCGGCGCGGCCGGTCACCATGAGGCCCGTGAGGACCGGCCCGAGCTCCCGAAGCATCGAGAGCGCGACGACGGACCCGATGTAGCCCTCGGCGTGGAAGCGCTGGAACCCCTTGAACGTCTGGAGCGCGAGGACGCCGCCAGTGAAGAGCGCCGTGAGGAAGACGACGGGCACCGAGTCGACGCCGACGCGGACGATCTGCTTCGCCGTCATCGAAATCTGGTAGGGCGGCATCACGAGGCCCCGAACCGTCTGGCCCAGCAGCTCGAAGAAGCGGCCGACCCCCTCGAACAGACGCAGGACGCCCCGCCCGATCGCTTCGAGCACGGCTCTCACAGGAACTTCGACTCCCGCGCCACCGGCCGTCCTTCTTCGAGGATGATACGCGGCACGCGCGGCCCGACACCGCAGAGGATCTCCCACACGACGGTGTCCGCGGCGGCGGCGACCTCTTCGACACCGAGGCGCGCGCCGGATTGCATCCCGAAAAAGACGGCTTCGTCACCGCGACGGGGCGGCGACGGCAGGTCCGTCACGTCGACGGCGGTCAGGTCCATCGAGATGCGCCCGGCGACCGGGCAGCGCCGGCCGCCGATCAGAACCTGACCTCGATTCGAGAGGTGGCGCGGCACGCCGTCGGCGTAACCGGCCGGGACGATCGCGAGCGTCGTCGTCCGCGTACAGACGAACGTCCCGCCGTAACCCACGCGTGTCCCCGCCGGCACCGTCTTGACCTGGTCGACGACCGAGACGAACGACATGACGTCGCGGAGGGAGTCATTGGTTTCGGACGAGAGGCCGGGGACCCGCGCGTAAAGGGCAAGGCCCGGTCTGACGTGCGAGATTTCGAAGAGAGATTCCTCAGAAGCTGCAGAAAAGGACCGTTCAATCCGCGCAAGCGTCGCAGGACTGTTGTCGGTGTGGATCATGGTGGGCCGATGTCCGCGTGCGCGCACCGCGCGCACGCATTCTTCGAAGGTGTGTGCCTGCGCCTCGTTTTGCGGATCGCCGGGGCGGTCACTCGACGCGTAGTTCTGAAATACTCCTTCTAAGAAAATCTTTGCCTTCATTTCCTCCAGCAAATCGAGCACCCGCGGCACCTGGGCCGGAAGGATTCCGAGCCTCGTCATCCCCGTGTCCAACTTCAGGTGCACGGGGAGGGGCGCGCGCGGCGCTCCGGC
>JBAUSZ010000278.1:0-4181 GCA_049581965.1 Thermoanaerobaculia bacterium
GCGCGCGTCCGGGAGCCCGACCTCCAGCGGCACGCGCCAGGCGGCGAGGACGCGCTCGGCGAGCTTCCGCCGCGCGGTGCGGGCGACCAGGAAGAGAGTAGAACCCGCGTCGGCGCGGGCATCCCAGTCGGAAAAGCGCGCGTTCCACGGCTCGGGCAGGTCCGGGGCGAGCGCCTGAAGGGTGGAGCGGAGGATGGTCGAGACGGAGTCGAGCTGGATCGCCTCCATCGCCGCGCGGTCGAGCGGCCGTTTTGCGCGGGCGGCCTCGCCGAGGAGATCCGCGATGCGGCGGGCGCGTTCCGTGGAGGGCCAGTCGCTCGTGACGGGGTGCGGGAAGCGCGTCCCGATGTCGCGCTGGTTCGCGGTGACGACGAAGCCCTCCGGCGGGTCGACGACGCGCGGCATCTCCGCGGGCGGGACGTACCCGCGCCAGTCGTTCTCCGGGTCCGTGCCGTCGTACGGCACGCTCCCGTCCGTGCCCGGGCGCCGGATCGGGACGAGGCCCGTGGCGCGCCAGCCGATCGAGCCCGCGGCCTCGGCCCACACGAGGTTGTGCGCCGGGAACGGGAAGGCGTCGAGCGCGCGGGAGAGCGACTCTCGGTCGGTCGCGGCCATGACGGCGCTCTCGGGCGCGCGCAGGAGGGAGGGATCGAGGGCGGGCCACTTGAGGGCCATGCGGCCCATGACGAGCGGCCCGTGCGACGTCTCGCGGACGACGAGGCTCTCGGCCTTGCCGCCGCGGACCGCGATCGTCTCGGTCCTCTCGCGGACGTCCTCCCACTTGTCGCCGCGCTTCACCTTTCCGCCCGCGAGCGTCTCTCTGTAGAGGTCCTGAACGTCGGTGCGGAGCGTCGTCATGCCCCAGGCGAGGCGGTCGTTCCGGCCGAGGATGACGCCGGGGAGACCGGGCAGCGTGACGCCCTCGACGAGGCGGCCCGCGATGAGAAAGCGCATCGGGAGCCAGATGCCCGGGATCGTGAGGCCGAGGTGCGGGTCGTTCGCGAAGAGGGGCTTGCCGCTTCTCGAGAGCGCGCCCGACACGGCCCAGGCGTTCGAGCCACGCGGGTCCTCGTCCCTCAGGGTCCCGAAGCCGAGCGCCGCGAGGGGGAGGCCGCCGAGATCCGGGAAGGGCGGCGAAACGAGAGGCGCCGCGTCGGGGACGAGGAGGACGTCGGCGGCCGTCTCGGTGGACGTCACGAAGCGGCGGACGTCCGCCGGGACGCGCCTGAGCCTCTCGATCGCGAGGTCCCGCCGCCACGAGGTCGAGAGGTCCTCGCACATGAGGAGATGGACGACGAGGGCGTCGGCGGCGGTGAAGCGCCTCGGCGAAAGCCTGAGGAGCGCGAACTCGAGGCCGAGCCGGCCGGCGTGCGAGTCGAGGAAGGCGTTCATCCCGTCGGCGAGCGCCTCGAGATCGGCGCGCTCCCCTTCCGGCAGGAGTGGCAATGCCGCCTCGGCCACGCGCGCGAAGCCGTACGTGCGGTGGAGGCGATCCGTTGGGAGGAGCGCCGAGCCGAAGATCTCCGCCAGCTCGCCCCGCGCGAACCGCCGCTGGAGCTCGAGCTGGAAGAGGCGCTCTCGCGCCGTCAGGAAGCCCTGCGCGCGCAGCGCGTCGCGGACGTTCGCGGCCGTGACCGTCGCAACGCCGCGGTCGTCGAAGGCGACGGAGACCTTTGCCGAGAGGCCGGGGATTCTCGCGGGACGGAGATCGGGGAGATTTCTTCGAACGAGAAAGACGAGCGTCCCGCCGGCGAGCGCGGCGAGGACCGCGATCGCAACGGCCGCGGCGATGAGCGCGCGCCTCATGCGCGAGCGTCAGCCCTTCTTCTTCGCCGTCGCCGCCGTCGCCTTCGCGGGAATCGGATCGACCCAGAGCTCCTCGACCGGACGCTGCCGCTCGTTCATGCGCGCGCGGTACCTGAGACGCACGCCGCAGGCGCCGATGTCCCAGAACGTCTGGGCGTCCGCGGGCATCACGGTCCCCTTTCCGTAGCGCTCGACGAGCGCGTCTCCGATGCCGGAGGGCGGATCGATGAGGTAGTAGAGGCCGGCGACCTTCGCCGCCGCCGCGTCGGAGTCGTACGCGACCGTGATGACCCACGGCCGGCCCGCGGGCCGATGGACGACCTTGACGTCGCGGGTGATCTTCTTCTTGTCGGGCTCGAGCTTCGCCATCCGCTCGAACGAGAAGGGGCGCGTCTGGCCGACCTCGAGACCTCCCATGCCCGGGCAGGGCGTCTGGGCCGGCGGCGCGGCCGGGGTGGGGCCCACCCGCTGGGTCTGCACCTGGATCTGCGCCGCCGCGGGAAGGGCCGCGAGGAGCGCCGCACACGTCACGAGAAACCTTTTCATCCAATCTCCTGAACCGGGTCTTCCGCAGCCGCTTCGGCGCGGGCGGGAGCGATCAACGCGAGGACCGTGCCAGGAGCTCGCGGAGCGAGTCCTCGTGCCAGCCGACGAGGAGGCGGCGGCCCACCCGCAGCATCGGCGCGCGAAAGTTGCCCGTGGGCCCGCGCAGGTCGTTCAGCGAGACCTCGCGCGCGGGAAGCGTTCGTGCCGATTTGCCCTTCGCGAGCGTCACGGTGTCGACCCCCGAAAGGAGCGCCTTCGCGTCCGCGTCCGAGAGGGGGCGGGACTTCGAGGGCCGCTCGTCCCTCACGTCCGCCTTCTTCTTGTCGAGCACCTCACGGGTGCGTGAACAGCTCGTTCAACCGGCGCGGTA
Organism: Thermoanaerobaculia bacterium; assembly: GCA_049581965.1. GTDB lineage: Bacteria > Acidobacteriota > Thermoanaerobaculia > UBA5066 > UBA5066 > Fen-183. Next base: position 2,723 of record JBAUSZ010000278.1, read on the forward strand.
ATAGTAGAGATCGACGCGTGCCACGGCTCCTCCGCGCGCGAAGTGTAGCAGCCGCACGGGGTCAGGGCGCGGTCGCGAACTCGAGCAGGATCCGCCGCATCCGCTCGACGCCCTCGACGAAGAAGGGGACGATGATCTGCTCGTTCGGGCGGTGGATCGTCGAGGCGTCGAAGAAGCTCACGGCGAAGGGCGAGACGCCGAATGCCCGCAGAGAGTGGGCCCTCAGGAACGAAGACGACGTGTACTGGCCGGACAGGACGTACGGCCCGACCGGCGCGTGCGCCTCGTCGAGCGTGAGGACCTCCGTGACGGCGCGCCACGCGGGGCCCTCCGCGGGCGTCGCGACGCAGTCCTCGCTCCTCACGACGATGCGCTTCGTGAGCCCCCGCGCCGCGAGCCAGCCGTCCAGCTCGGCCTCGGCGGCCGCGACGGGCGAGCCCGGGAGCAGCGTCCTGACGACGCGCATCGAGAACCCGCCGCCGGGGGTCGCCTCGATCCGCCCCGAGTAGGCCATGTCCTTGAGGACGGAGCGATAGACCTCGGGCACGTACTTCCAGAACTCGGTGCCGGGCCCCAGCTTCGCCGGGTCCTCGAACATCCGCCGCCCCCAGACGTCCGAGCGCGAGGGCGCGATGAAGCGCAGGAACGCCTCGACGGCGGGCACGACCCTCAGCGGGGAGGCCTCGTCGCGCTCCTTCACGACCTGCGCGAGATCCTCGAGAGGCTTGCTCTCCTTCGCGAGGACGTCCACGGACAGGATCGCCTTCTGCATGACCTCGATGCCGAAGCGCTCGATCTGCGTCGTCTTGACCTCGTTGACGCCGCCCTCGTTGAAGACGTCCGTGACGCCCGCGACGAGGTCCGGGCGGTGCGCGAGGAGCCAGCCGAAGCCGAGCGACTGGTCGTAGCTCTCCTCGCCCGACTCGACGACGAACAGGATGTCGCGCGAGGGGACGATCCCGGCGCGCACGAGGGAGGTCATCGCGAGAAGGTAGGCGACGGCCTGGTCCTTCATGTCGAGCACGCCCCGGCCGATCAGCTTCGAGGCGAATTGGCCGGCTCCGCGCTCGGCCGCGAAGGGCGGCTTGTCCCAGCGCGCGAGGTCGCCCGGCGGGACGACGTCGGCGTGCGAGAGGAGGGCGAGGGCCTCGCCCTTCCGGCGGCCCGCAAGGCGCGCGACGAGGATCGGGCGCCGCGGGTCGTCCCCCGTCACGACGTACGGGATGCCCGCGCAGGAGAGCTCGCGCGCGAAAACGTCGATCGCGGGGCGCGTGATCCCCGGCGGGTTCGTCGTGTCGATGCGCACGACCTCGACGAGGAGCCGCACGGCCTCGGTCTGCATGGCCGCGGCCGCCTCGAGGTCGAGGCGGCGGACGGGAACCCTCGGATGCAGGCGCGACACGAGGCTCGGCAGCGCCCAGACGACGAGAAGGACGAGGGCCGCGCCCCCGTAGAGCGC